>CAZAXA010000526.1:0-4593 GCA_964488965.1 uncultured Phaeodactylibacter sp.
GGTATATGCCGGAAGAACGGGGCCTGTACCGCAAGATGAAAGTGGGCGAGCACCTGCTGTACCTGGCCCGCCTGAAAGGCCTGAGCAAACAGCAGGCCCGCGAGCAGATCGGCTGCTGGTTGGAGAAGTTCGAGATTCAGGACTGGTGGAACAAAAAGGTGGAGGAACTCTCCAAAGGCATGCAGCAGAAGATACAGTTCATCGCCACCGTCGTCCACCGGCCCAAACTGCTCATCCTCGACGAACCCTTCTCCGGCCTCGACCCGGTCAATACCAACCTGATCAAGAACGAAATCTGCCAGTTGCGCGAACAGGGGGTGAGCATCATCTTCTCCACCCACCGCATGGAGCAGGTAGAGGAAGTCTGCGAGCATATCGTACTGATCAATAAGGGTAAGAACGTGCTGGAAGGGCGGGTCAAAGACATTAAGAACCAGTTCAAGAAAAACCTTTTCCGGATCGACTACGAAGGCCGGCTGCCCGACGGCCTGGAAGAACGCGCCAACATCATAGAGCGGTCGGATCACAACATCACCATACAGGTAGAAGAAGAAGGCCGGTCCAATGTTTTATTGCAGTATCTGCTGCAAAACGGCGTTTTCATCCACGCCTTCAACGAAATCCTGCCCACTTTGAATGAGATTTTTATCAGGCAGGTGAGGGGATAGGATGTGTTTCCGGGTTTATGGGTTGCCCATGGCCAGCCCAACCCATAAACCCGGAACAACCTTCAACAGGCCGGCAATCCCGTTTTACCATAGCCTTTGTTGCATCACAAAATAAAACCTATGCAAATCTCCACTCCCCGCCTCCTCCTCCGGTGGCTGCGCCCCGATGACCTGGAAGGTTTCCTGGAATACCGCTCCGACCCCGCCGTCCTGCGCTACCAGTCAATGAGCCCGATGACGCGGGAAGAGGCCGCCAGTTTCATCAGGAGCCAGATGAATAATGAACTCGGCAGGGTGGGCGGCTACCAGCAGATCGCTATCGAACGCAGGAGCGACGGCAAGCTGGTTGGCGACTGTGCCCTGAAGCTGCAGGCCGGCGAGCCTCGTATTGCGGAGGCCGGTTATACCATCAACAGCCGCTACCAGGGGCAGGGCTACGCCACCGAGGCCGTTGGCGCCCTGATCGGCGAACTCTTCGGCGCTTTGAATGTCCATAAGGTGACAGCCCTGGTGGATGCGCGCAACCCCGCTTCCTTCCGCGTGCTGGAGAAGCTGGGCTTCCGCCGCGAGGCCCACCTGCGCAAAAGCTACTATGATCCCATAGACGGCGATTGGTTCGATGAGTACTGGTATGGGCTTTTGCGGGAGGAGCGGCAGGGGTAGAATCCGGCCGATTTCGTACCTTGCAGCCAAACCAAAACCCAATTTCCTGTGGAAAAAAGATACATTCTACCCGCCCTGCTGTTCAGCGTGCTTTTCCAAACAGCCTTTGCCCAGGCTATTCCTTACCACCCCCGGGAACTCATCGTCAGGCTGAAGGCGGGCCTGCCCGTTTCCGCATCGGCAGGCAGCCCCGATACCGGCCTGCCTGCCCTCGACGCCCTGGGTAAGGAACTGGGAGTAATCGCCGTGGCGCCTTTCGTCCGCAGCCGGCCGCCGGCCGGCCGCCGCGCCCGGCCCGATACCCGCCGGCTCCTGCTGTTGCGCTTTGACAAGGAGATCGATGCCGAACGGGCTGCAGAGCGATACCGGGCGACCGGCCTGGTGCAGTACGCCGAGCCCAACTACCTTGGCCAGGGCGGCGGCCTTCAGGACCTCTCTCCCAACGATGATTTTTATTTCCGCCAGTGGGGATTGAAGAATGACGGCACTTTCAATGCCTCAAGCGTGGCGGGCGCCGATATCGACATGGAGCCCGCCTGGGAGATCAGCCAGGGCAACCCCAGCCTGACGGTCGCCATTCTGGACAGCGGCACGCGGCTGGGCCATCCGGAATTCTCCGGCCGCATCTGGCAGAACAGCGCCGAAACAGCGGGCAATGGCACTGATGACGACCAGAACGGCTATGTCGATGATGCGCAGGCCTGGGATTTCGTCAACAACGATAACCTGCCGGCCGATGACCACGGGCACGGCTCCAACGTATCCGGCATTATGGCCGCCACCGGCAATAACGGCATAGGTTATGCCGGAGTGGACTGGAACAGCCGGTTGATGATCTGCAAAATCCTCAACGATCAAAACAGCGGTTTTTATTCCTGGTGGATTGAGGCGATTTATTATGCGGTGGACAATGGCGCCGGCGTGATCAATATGTCGGTTGGCGGCAGCGGCTACTCCGCTTCCATGGAAGAAGCGATAAACTATGCCCATGCCAATGATGTCGTCGTAGTGGCCTGCATGATGAATACGAACCAGAGCATGCCTTTTTATCCGGCGGCTTATGCCAATACCATTGCCGTAGGGGCTACCGATACCGATGACCGGCGGGCGGCTCCCTTCTTCTGGAGCGCAACCAGCGGCAGCAACTACGGCGCTCATATCGACCTGGTGGCGCCCGGCAACTACATCTACGGCCTGGATGAGGGTTCCGACCTGAACTATAGTTCCTATTGGGGGGGCACTTCACAGGCTGCTCCCCTGGTAGCCGGCGTGGCTGCCCTGCTGAAAGGCCTGGCGCCCGGCCTGGATGTCGAAACCATCCGGGATATCCTGCGCAATACGGCCGACGATGAGGTGGGCGATCCCGCAGAAGATATTCCCGGGTGGGACATCTATTTCGGCGCAGGCCGGCTCAATGCCTTCAATGCCCTGGATTTCCTGGACAATATGGTGGGTGTGCAAAACAGCCCGGCGCCATGGGGCGGCGTACAGGCCTATCCCAACCCGGCGCCCTTCGGGCAAAAAGGTATGCTGGAGGTACAGCTTTCTCACCCTCAGGACGTGCAGCTCCTGGTGTGGAATAGCCTCGGGCAGTTGCTGTTTTCCGGCCGTTTGCCGCTGGAGCGGGATTCGCGCTTCCCTTTGCCGGCTGATCTGCCCCGGGGGCTGAATATGGTATGCCTGAAGGCGGAAAATGGCCGGCAACTGAGCTTGAAATGGCTGGTAGAGTAGGAGAGATCGGCCAGCCCGGATTGAAAAACTCTGGATACTCCCTGTCCTGTTTGTTGTCGGCATATACGCCGGAAGCCCGCGAATGCTTCGTTATTAACCGGAGTTTTCCTCACTTTGTCGTATATTCACCCCAACAATTAAAAATTTTAAATCAACAATCAAAAATCCTAAATCACCACCCCAATGCTCCGCTCCCTGATCCTGGCCCTGGCCTTCCTGCCCCTTGCTTTGGCAGGGCAGCCCCTTCAGCTGACGCTCGCCTCCCGGCTCGTCAACGACCCGAACGCCACTGCCATCCTGGTGAGCAACCAGTACGGCGTGCTGCGCTATTACAAGCTGCTGGAAGAAGAACAGGCGGAGGACCTGTCCTTTTCCGTCAACCAGCGCCTGGGAGAACAGTTGGCGCTGACCCTGGTCCGGCAGACGGAAGATAACGGCCTTTTTGCTTTCGACAACATCACCTACCGGGGCGTTTCTGATGGCGCCTTTATCGACAAAGCGGAGGAGGAGGAGGAAGAAGGCGAGCGGGTGTACCAGCAGGTGGAGATTTTTGTCGATGGCGTGAGCGCCGTGGAAGAGGTTGTCGTCACCGGGCCTGTGGCCCTGCAGCCTGTTTACCGCATCATCGGCGGGCGCCTGTTCGTGGCCTTTTCGGCGCCCCGCTACCTGGGCGTTATGGTGCTCTTCAAGGTCAACCAGGAGGAAAACTACCGCTACCTGTACCTCAACCTGGATGAGGGCAGCCGCTTCGAAACCAGCCTGGGCGGCCTTAAGCCCGACCTCACCGCCCACCGGATCGGCCTGCCGAAAGACGGCGAATGGGCGGGCGCCATACAGGCTTATGACGGCGAGCGGGGCCAGTACGTATGGGTGTACAACAGCGAGCAGATGCGCAAGCCGGAACGCCAGCAGCACATCACCGCTTACCTGCCCGGCGCCGGGAACCTGGCGCATTTCAACCTGGAACTGTTCGGTTCCGGCGCTGATGGTTATGCCTTCTACGGGCGTTACGAAGCGCTGCCGGGCCGGTTGGAGCCTTTCTTTTTCGATCCTCTTTTTATGGAAAATGAAAGCAAAGCCTTCCGTTTTAAAACCTCGGAAGAGGAGGTGGGCCATTATTATGAAGTCGCCTATTCTTATACTTCCGGGCAGGGGGCGCCCGCCTCCCGCTGGCGCGTTTACGGCGCCGTGCGCCAGGCCGGCGAGGTGGACTTCATCCTGCCCGATATTCCCGCCGAGCTCTACGGCGTCCTGCCGGAGCTGGATCTGCTGGAGGCGCCTGCCGCCGCCGTGAAGCGCATGATGCGCTGTACCCGCAATTGCGATTACGACTTCAGCCGGAAGCCTCACTTATTGCAAAGCAGGGAATGGCGAATGGAGCACGCCCTGCAGGCCAGAAGCCAGGAGACGGTTTTTTGAGGCGGAGGCATTCACCCGGCCTTCAGCGCCCGCTCAAAATACCCTTCCCTATATTCTTCAAGCTTCTCCTTCAGCTTCTTCGACCAGTACCCCGCCTTGCCGTCCCCGATGG
>CAZAXA010000527.1:0-4586 GCA_964488965.1 uncultured Phaeodactylibacter sp.
AGACCCCTTCAATGGCTTCCGGCCCAGCCCGGGCAGGATTTCTTCGTTCCACAGCTCCAAAGGCCACGGCGTGCGGGTCGATACGCATGTTTATGCCGGTTATACCGTTCCGCCCTATTACGACTCCATGATCGCCAAGCTCATCTGCCGGGCGCCTACGCGGGAAGAATGCATTACCAAAATGGAGCGCGCACTGGACGAGTTCATCGTTGAAGGCATCAGGACAACCGTCCCCTTCCATCAGAGGCTCATGAAGGATGAGCGCTTCCGGAAGGGGGATTTCCATACCGGCTTTCTGAATTCCTTCAAGATGAACGATGATTAAAACTACTCCCTGCCAAAAGGAGGTAGCCCGCTCCGGCGGGCTTTCGTATTTTTGGCGCCGGGAAATATAAATTCACAGGAAATGAAAACCTCAACTTTTTTTGCAGGCCTGCTTGCCCTCGCCCTCTGGGGTTGTTCCGGCGGCGGCTCTGCCGCTGCAGAGGTAGCGGAAACTGGCGCCGATACCGTTGCCGCCCAGGAAAAGGAACCGCTCCGCCCGGCCATGCTCCGGCGCAACAGCCGGATATCTTTTGAAAAAAAACTCAGGACGGGGAAGATCGAATTCTACCTTTCATCACCCAACACCCCGGAGATGAATACCCTGGTAGTAGCTTCTTCCGGCTTCGAGAACCGCAACGATACTTTCCAGCTCGAAGTGGCCGGCCTGGCGTTCGATGCCCAACTGGCCGACCTGGATAAGGACGGCTACCCTGAAGTGTACGCCTTCACCCGGAGCGCCGGCAGCGACTCGACCCAATATGCCTACGGTTTCGCCTCTAACCGCAACCTGTCTTACGGCCCGGTCAATGTCCGGGAACTGGCCGTGAATCCGGATATGGCCAAGGGCTTCAACGGGCAGGACCGCTTCTACTTCGAAGGCGGGGCGCTGAAACGCTCCTTCCCCCTCTTTCAGGATGGGCGGCCTACGGGGCAGAAACGCATCGTCACCTATAAGCTCTACCCGGGGGAAAGTTCTTTCATCCTGGAGCCGGCCACGGCAGAAGTGGCGGCGGGGGAGTAGAGCGTTCGATGTATAATTTTTGATATACGATTGTGATGTATGATGTTCGCCTTCGGGCTTAAACAACATCTATGAGTTACAGTTTCTGGCGCTTGTTGGGCTATCTGCGCCGCTACAAAGGGAATGTGTCGCTCAACATATTGAGCAATATTCTGACGGCTGTCTTTACGGCAGCGAGCATCCCGCTATTGGCGCCCTTCCTGGAGATTCTTTTTGACCGGCGGGAGCTGGTGCTGGAAAAGCCCGCGGCCATCACCGGTATCGACAGCCTGACGGCAGCTTTCAACTATTATCTCAGCCGGCTCGTCCTGGAGCAGGGTAAGGAAACGGCGCTGGCCTTTGTTTGCATTACCATCCTGTCCGCCTTTTTTCTGAAGAATCTCTTCCGGTATCTTTCCCTGTTCTTTATGGCGCCGGTGCGCAATGGCATCATCCGGGACATACGGCAGCAATTGTTCGACAAGGTGCTCCTCTTGCCCCTGTCCTACTTTTCGGAAGAACGCAAAGGAGACCTCATGTCCCGTATAACGGCTGATGTGCAGGAGGTGGAATGGAGCATTCTCAACGTGCTGGAAGCCGTTTTCCGGGAGCCGCTCATCATTATCGGCGCGTTGGCCTTTATGGTCTATGTGAGCCCTTCGCTCACTCTTTTCGTCTTTTTGCTCATGATCTTTACGGCGGTGGTGATCGGCGGGATCGGGCGTTCGCTCAAGCGCAGTTCCTCGGCCGTCCAGGAAAGGCTGGGCATGCTGGTTTCCATAGTAGAAGAAGCCCTGGGAGGGTTGCGTATCATCAAGGGTTTCAATGCGGAGCGCTACCAGCGGGAAAAGTTTGCAAAAGAGAACAATGCCTATCGCCGGGCGCTGACCCGCCTGCTCTGGCGGCGCGACCTTTCCTCGCCCTTGTCCGAATTCCTGGGCATCGCCACGGTGGCGGTACTGCTCTGGTATGGCTCCCGGCAGGTTTTCGACGGCCAGCTCGCGGCGGAGACTTTCCTGGCCTTCATTTTTGCCTTTTACAATGTGATCGACCCGGCCAAGTCACTGGCCAAGGCCGCCTACAATATTCAGAAGGGTGTCGCCGCTATGGAACGGGTAGAACGGGTGCTGGATGCGGAGGTGAGTATTCGGGAAAAAGAGAATGCTTTCCCGCTGGAAAGCTTTCGGGATAAGATCGAGTACCGGAACGTGAGTTTTACCTATCGCCGGGAGGAAGGGCCGGTACTGCGAAATATCAACCTGGAAGTGCCGCGGGGGAAGGCCGTGGCTCTGGTGGGGGCTTCCGGCGCCGGCAAATCGACCCTGGCCGACCTGTTGCCGCGCTTTTACGACATCACGGAGGGCGCCATCCTGGTGGACGGCCATGACATCCGGGACTGCCGCCTGCACGCGCTGCGCGGGCTTATAGGCATCGTCTCTCAGGAGGCCATTCTCTTCAATGACACCATATATAACAACATCGTCTTCGGCATGGAGGGCGTCGGCCCGCAGGAAGTAGAACGCGCTGCCCGGGCAGCCAACGCTCATGATTTTATCATGGCTACGGAGCAGGGTTACAACACCAACATCGGCGACCGCGGCGGCAAGCTGAGCGGCGGGCAGCGGCAACGGCTCACCATTGCCCGGGCCATCCTGAAGAACCCGCCTATCCTCATCCTCGACGAGGCGACTTCCGCGCTGGATTCCGAATCCGAAAAACTGGTCCAGCAATCATTGCTGGAACTGATGAAGAACCGGACCTCCATCGTCATCGCCCACCGCCTTTCCACCATACAACACGCCGATGAGATCATCGTCATGAAAGAAGGCCGCATCATCGAGCGGGGCGCTCATGAGGAGCTGCTCCGGGAGGGCGGCGAGTATCAGAAGCTGGTGGAGCTGCAGGCGTTTTGAGGGGGGGTGATGTGTTGATGTGTTGATGTGTTGCACCCAAACACTCAAACACCCAAACACCTAAACACTTCCCCCTACTCCCGGAACACCAGCAGCGGCGTCTTGCTATGGAATGCCATCTGTTTGGTGAAGCTGGTATGGAAGAGCCTTTCCCACAGGCGGCGGTTGGGGATGAAAAGAGCCAGTATGTCGATCTTGCGCTCCCTGACAAATTCGTCCAGGCCATCGGTGATGGAGCGGCTGCCGACGACGGCGAAGTCGGTGAAAGGAAAGGGGTAGTTTTCGACCATAACATAGTCTTCCACCCGGCCGGCCGCTGTTTTGGTATCTATATGGACGAAGTGGATGGCGCTGCCCAGTTTGCCGGCGAATTCCATGAGTTTCTCCACCGCATGCTCGTCGCTGGGTTCGAAGTCGGTGGCATAGGCAATATGGCTGACCGGGCGGAAGCTCGCCCCGTCCGGAATGGCCAGTACCGGGCAGGGAGCGTGCATCATGGTGTGGGTGGTCACGCTGCCCATCATTTTTTCGAGCGCGTTGCGTTCGCCTTTGGTACCCATCACGATAAGGCTGTAATCGTCTTTCCGGGCAGTATCGACGAGTTCCTGGTAGGCGAAAATCCCGTAGTTGGCGATCAATTCACGGATATACTTTGAAGAATACCCACTGACGAATTCCTGCAGGTGTTTTTCTACGCTCTGCCTTTTTTCGTCGAGCATGCGTTCGATATAGTCCGGCGGCACCCGCCCCGCATCGTTGAGGGGTAAGTGATAGATACTTATCACATCTATGGGGGTTTCCAGTGCTTCGGCCAGTTTTACGGCGTAGTCGAAGGCATTCCGGGCTGCTTCTGAAAAGTCGGTAGGGAATAAGATCTTTTTCATGGGTTCTTTTTTTTGAAAAGTTTTGCTCAGCCGGCAGGCTGGAGTTCCTTAACCGGCAGCCAGGGTCATATTTCTTTCAAAGTCAATACTCAGAACGGGAATACTGGAGTGGTTGATCAGAGCCTCCACATTACTGCCCACCAGCATTCGCTTCAGGGGATGCCTGTGGTGGTTGGAAATGCCGATCAGCTTAGCGCCCACTTCTTCAGCGAAAACCCGGATGCCCCGCTCCACGTTGAAGTTGTGATGGATGTGGGTTTCGCAACGGAAAGGCGCGCACAGCCCACGGAATTCTTCCATAGCCTCCTGGCTCAGGAAATAAGAAGGAGCGAACAGGAAAGCGGTATGGATCTCCACCAGGTGTATCTCCGGCACGAAGTGTTTGACAAAGTCCTTGAATCTGAGGAAGGGTTCTTTTTCATTTTCATAAAAATCAGATGCGAAGACTACCCTGTCGAAGTTCACTTCGCTCAGCGGTTCTTTGATCACGAGGGCAGGGCAGTGTACTTCCCGTACCACCTTCTGGGTGTTGGAACCTATAAAATATTCGCTTTTGCCGCTGCTGCCGTGAGACCCCATGACGATGAGTTCAATAGCATGGCGGGCCACATATTGTTTCACCCGGGCATGGAGCTTCCCGCCGCAGCATTCCGTTTTCACCTCGATATCGGAATAACGGGAACGCAGGTCGCTGAGCAGTACTTCCGCATTGTAAATCTGCTGTTGGGTTTCGGCCCTTTGAGC
>CAZAXA010000528.1:0-4572 GCA_964488965.1 uncultured Phaeodactylibacter sp.
GATTCAGGTATCGCGATTTGTGTCCGGGCACTTACACCAATGCACCAATGCACCAATGCACCAATGCACCAATGCACCAATGCACTGATACACATTCAAGCTCCTTCCTGCCTGCTGTCCATCCGTTCCAGCACAAAAACCAGGACGATGCCGAGGATCATCAGCAGCAGGACAGCCAGCACATAAGGTTCGCCCACCTCTGAAGCGTATTGCCCGGGAGTGAGGTTCACTTCTTTGATGACCTTATCGACGGCCATGCCATTTCTGATGTCCACCAGTTCTCCCGTTTCCGTCAGGCCCAGCACCGGCTTGCGCCAGGGCCAGATTTTATTCAGGGAACCGAGCATGAAGCCGGTGAGCGTGGCCAGGGTGGGATTGTGGTAATGCCGGAAAGTCCAGGACAGTACGCGCGAGAAAGTGCCCAGGCCGATGAGGCAGCCGGCGGCAAAGACGCCCAGCATCAGAAGTTTGTCGGGATCCAGGGTTTTGAGCGCCTCTTTAATGGTTGGGATAATGATGGTGTACATCCCCATCAGCAGCAGCATGAAGCTACCCGAAATACCCGGCAGGATGAAGGCCGAAATGGCAATGGCGCCGGCGATAAAAACGACGCCCAGGGCGGTGCTGCCCTCCGCCGGGCTGACAATGGTGATCAGGTAGGCCATAAAAGTGCCGGCAACCAGGGCGATCACTTCCACGAGCCTCCAGCGTTCTACCTGCCTGCCAATATAAACGGCCGAGGCGATGATGAGGCCAAAGAAAAAGGACCACAACATTACAGGATAGTGTTCCATTAAGTGGGTAATAAAAAAAACGCCGAAGATAATGCCGCCGGCCATACCCGTGAGCAGCGATACCAGAAAAGTACCATTGGCCTTTTTCCAGGCGGCGGCCAGGCCTTCCCGGCGCAGGGTTACCCATACTTCCGGCCCGAGGATATTCTTGATCGTCTCGAGCAAAGTCCCGTATATACCCGTAATAAAAGCTATCGTTCCGCCAGATACCCCGGGGATGACTTCCGCAATACCCATGGCTATACCCTTCAGGGCGAGGCTCAGTTTTCCACTCCATTTTTCCATGGGTGCAAAGCTAAGAAATTGGAAAAGGCAAAGTAGAAAACCGGGAATGGAAAATTCTGCCAATATTTATAGTGTATCGGTGCATGCGTGAGGGCGTATATCAGGAGGCCACACACCTAAACACTTAAACACTTAAACACCTAAACACCTACTCTCTCACACAACGGCAGGAGAAGTAATTACCCTTATCCTCCGTGACCCGGGAGACACGGCCCTCGCCGGCGCTGAAATAATAGGTAAGCACCTTGCCGGAGCCGCTATCCTGGATGCTGGTCCAGTAATAGCCGGCTGTTTCAGTTTCGGAAAATGCCTTGCCGTCGGACCGCCCGCCCAATGAGGCCTGAAAGCCCGACTCGCCGCCTTTGGCCAGTTTTTTGTAAGCCTGTTCTCCGGCGCCCTGGCCGTTGTTTTTGGAATAGGAATGCGCTTTACCAAACTGGGCCGTCATGGCCCACCACTCTCCGTCGGCAGGCAGGCGCCAGCCATCGGGGCAGGCCCTGAGGGCTTCCTCCCAGGTGTACAGCCTGCCGGTTTTATCACACATGGAGTCCTGCCTGCTGTAACACAGGCCCAGGCCCCGGAAGTTGAGGTTTTGAGCCATCCACAACTGCCCGTTGAGGGTTACGGTGCGGTAATAGGCCGAATCGCGGGGGTCAATGATAAAGCGCTTCAGGGCATCTCCGGCCTCCCCGGTGAATTTGCCGTTGGGGTATTCCTGGAGATACTTTTGGTACAGCTCGCCCCGGTCCGTCTCCTGCGCCTGTTTCCAGGTGGCTTCTTCCGTTTGCTCCTTGATGCTTATTTTGTTGTTGGCCTCTTTCAGGAATTTCCCCTGGGGATAGGCCCCGATATAGGCTTTGTAGGCAGGGATGGTATTGCTGGCCAGGGCAGCTTCGAAAGCCTGCCGTTCGGCCTGCCCGGCCTGGTCGCCGGAATCCATGCGGTTTCCATTACGGTCGATCTTGAAGGACTGGCCGCCCTGCTTCACACTGGCCACCCCCATATCGCTGAATTGGGAGGCCTCGTCGTATTCAAAAGGAATGACCGGGTTGTTGAGCTTGTCGATCCAGCCGTATTTTCCCTGGTATTTGACCAGCGCCATTTCCCTGATGAAGGGGTTGACCTCGTCGTACCGGGGGGGGATGGTCAGTTGGGTGACGGCATTCAGGTATCCCCAGTAGTCCCCTTTCTTGATGGCCCAGAGGTCGCCGTATTCCTCGCCTTTGATGACCTGATCGTACCTGTAGACGAACTTGCCATCTTTTTTACTGCCATTGAACACCCAGGCAAAAATGCTGATCACCACCGCCAGGGCCAGCAGGCCGCCCCCGATCAGGTAGCCCCGGGGCATGCGGATAGTATCGGCCTCATCTGCCTGCCGGGCGGCAGGGCTGCCCATGGCCAGAACCTTTTCCCCCCTGCGCAGGGCTTCGATCCGGCTGTTTGCAGCCTCTATGTACTTCCCTTCAGGATATTTTTCCAGGTAGCTTTGATACCCGAAGACCTCATTCACCCGCTGTGCTTCCGCCCATTCCTGTTCCTCTTTTATGGTTTTCATCCGCGAGTTGGCCTCGATATCGTGCAGCCCTTTGGGGAATAGTTCCAGGTAAGTTTGATAAGCGGCTATGCTGTCCTTTTCCACGGCCATGTTCCAGGCGGCCTGGTCGTTGAGCTCCAGCAGTTTTTCCTTTGCCTCGCGCACATGCTTTCCCTCCGGGTACAGGGCCAGGTAGTTTTCGTAGGCCGCAATGGAATTTTCGGCCTCGGAAGCCGCCCAGTCCCGGGCGTCGTCAAACTTGAGGCGGAAAATGAACTGCCCGCCCTCATGGCCCACGTCGAAGAGCGGGTTGCCTTCCGGAAGCTGCCGGTAGTGCGCACGGGTCTGCATGATGACCTCATTGATGAGGCGGCCTACATTCAATTCCGAAGAGGCGGCCTGCTTCAGTTGCTGCAGGATGCTCTGGGCAAAGGGGCTGTTCTCGCCGGGCTTGCCGTCGTAGACTTCCTCGTCGTGCCGGCCGGAGCACAGGGCCCAGCGGGAAGACCGGCTGTCCAGCTCGTCGATGGCCTCGTTGCCGGTGCTGCGCATCTTGCCCTCAACAAATAAAGAGCCGGAAAAACAGGAATCCGAAATGAGGAAGGTATGAAAGGCCGGTATGTCCTCGATATAGCCTTTGACCACCGTATTGGGAATGTAGTCTGCCGGAGAGCCGGGAGCGGCGTCTACGGGTATCCAGAAGCCTTTGCCCGTCTTTTCGTTGAGATGCCCGTGGCCGGAGTAGTAAATGACCAGGTCATTCTCCCTGGCAAGTGTATTGGCCATCGACTCCAGGGCGTTGATGATGCCCTCCCGGCTGGCCTGTTCATTGAGCAGCAGGTGTATATTGTCCGGGTCAAACTGGTATTGCTCCTTCAGTACCCTGGCGATATCTCCGACATCCTTTACGGCGTTGGAAAGTTTGGGGAAATGCTGATACTGATCAATGCCTATGCCCAGGAAGTGAGCTTTCCGGACTTTGCGGATGTGCGAGGCCACTTCGTCGAGCTCGTTGAGGCTGATGCCTCTCTTTTTGCCGCTTTCTTCTGACATGGTTTGGGTTTTATTCCAGGGGGAGCACACTTTCTCTACCAAAGCTAATGAAAAAAGGCTTTGGAAAAAAGCCCGCCGGTATATTTGCCAGAAGGGGAAGAAGTTACCTGAGAAAAAAAGCTTTCACTCATTCTCATGCGCCCGCCCTTTGGCCTCTCCCCCCTGCGCCTGCCGCTGCAGTTCCTCCCATTCCTGCCGCTCGGCCACGGTGGGTTCATAGCGGCCGAAGGCCGGCAGCAGGGGCTGCCCGGCGTCCACCCAGGCGGTGTACCAACTACTGCCGACAGCATGTACCGATGCCCGCATACGCGCTTCCACCATGCCGGCCAGGCGCCGGTGGTAGGCGGCGGCATAATCCCGGCACTGGGTGCGGATGGTGAGGCCGAGGCGTTCTTCGTAGCAATACTGCTTATCTTCGGGAAACTCGGCGCTGAGCGCCTTTTCAACCAGTAAGACGCTATCGAGCAGGCGGTGGCTGGCCAGAACGGCCTCCCAGAAGAACTCCTGCGGGTCGTCGATGTACTCGGCCCTGCCTACAAAAAAGTCATACGTTTCATCGGCAAAGAGCTCCGGCAGCCGGCTCTCCCAAAAGGCGTGAATGCCCTCCTGGCCGGTAAGCTGGCCGTTGTAATTCTCCGTGGTATGCAGCGGCACGTGAGCATCGGCGATGTAATGCCCCATTTCGGCCGACAAGCGCAGGATGAGGCCCGGGTCCTTCTGCCGGAAAGCCTCCGTCAGGCGGTACTGCATCTGCAGCAAGTGGTAGGGTACGATCCCATAGCCGGAAAAATGGTCGACGGCATAAGCCGAAAGGCAATCCAGGCTGCCCGGCGCCAGCCCGAAGAGGCCGCCCAGGGTGTCGCAATCGATGGCCCAGTTGTCTTCGTAGTATTGCGGTTTAAT
>CAZAXA010000529.1:0-4557 GCA_964488965.1 uncultured Phaeodactylibacter sp.
GATGGGCCAGAAGGCCGGTCAGCGCCAGGTTGAGAAGGAAACCCCAGGGGGAGATTTCCGGAACCTGGTTGGCAAGAAATTGCTCGAAAGTCTGATTTTGATTCATAGCATTTAGGATTTAACACTGGCAGTCTCCTGCCATTTAAACTAGGTTTTGAAGGTTAACAATAAAATTAGTCTTTACTTTTTGGCGGCCTCTCTGAGCGTGACGTCCTCAGATGACGATCTTTCTAAGGTGAAAAGCTTCTGCATAGGGGGTGGGATTTGCAGCTTCCATACCTCTGATACGGAGGAGCGCCAGGAATGTTTCTCTATCAAACCAATGTTTTTCTCTCTGGCTGGCAAAACAATCCATTATAATATCCACTTTTCGGCGGGCCTGCTCTTCCGTCAGGGGAAAAAAGCAGTTGGGGATGCCCAGGTCGCCGTCGTATTTGGGAATTTCGTATTCCAGTATCAGGTGGTTGCGGAAGGTGTTCCAGGCCAGATCTGATAACAGGCGGTGGTCCTGATGCCGGTCTCCGCGGTAGTGGGTGAACACCAGGCCGGGGTCAAATTCCCGCTTAATGGCCTCAAAGTGCTCTTTGGCTTCCTGCGCCGCAAAGGGCAGAAAAGCGTCCCGGAAATCCAGAATGACGGCCTCCTTGCTGGGGGCGCCTGCCAGGAAAGCCTCTGCACTGGCCAGCGCTTCCCGTTTCCGCTCCGGAGTGGAGGTGAAGACCACCCATTTGATATGCCGGACGGGGTACTCCCCGATCAGCCGGAGGAGGGCGCCGCCGCAACCGATCTCAATATCGTCGCAATGCGCCCCCAGGCATAATATGTCCAGGCCTTTACTTGCGGCCGTTTCGAACTGAAGACGGATCATAATTCGGGCCGTTTAGGGGTTCATCTGCCCGGTTCCACACTTCCCAGGGCGGGTTGCCCCGCTCCTGCAGGTCGTCCAGCAGCATCTTGTCTTTGAATGTATCCATTGATTGCCAGAAACCCTGATGTTGCCAGGCTATCAGCTTCTGTTCTGCAATCAGGCGCTGGAAGGGCTCCTGCACCAGGTCTTCGCCGTAGTTGATGTAATCGAAAATTTCCCGGCGGAAGATGAAGAAACCGGCGTTGAGCCACAGCTCGGCATTGGAAATGGGAGCGATGGCCGTGACAATCCCGTCCTCTTTCATCCGCACGATGTGGAAACTCGCCGTCGGCCGGTATGCCATAAACCCGGCGGCCTTATCCGGCCGGGCCCTGAACATTTCGATCATCCGGGGCAGGCACAGGTCGGAAAGGCCGTCGGCATAGTTGGCCAGGAACATCTCCTCCCCTTCCAGGTGCTCCCGCAGGCGTACCAGCCGCGTCCCGATATTGGAGTGCAGGCCGGTATCCACGAAGGTGATCCGCCAGTCTTCGATATCCGAGTTGAGCAGTTCAATGGCCTTGCCTCCCCTGGTGTAGACAAAATCATTGGAGATCGTCTCGTCGTAATTGACAAAATAACCTTTGATCTTGTCTGCCTTATACCCCAGGGCAAGCAGGAAATCCTTATGCCCGTAGTGGGCGTAATATTTCATAATATTCCAGAGCACCGGCCGGTAACCCACCTGTACCATGGGTTTGGGGATGGCCTCGGAATAATCTCTCAGCCGGGCGCCCTGGCCGCCGCAGAATAATACTACTTTCATCCGTTCATTATTTTTCTTGCGGATTAAACCGCTGCTTCAAGTACTTTCACTTCCGGAATGGGGATCACGAACCTGCCGCCCCAGCTTTCGATGCAGGCCATTTGACGGCGTATCTCTTTTTCCAGGTTCCAGGGCAGGATGAGCACGTAATCGGGCCGGGTTTCCGGTATCTTATCCGGATGGAAGACCGGAATGCGGGTGCCCGGCAGGAAGGCGCCCTGCTTATGCGGATTGAGGTCGACGGTATAATCCAGAAAATCCCTGCGTATCCCGCAGTAGTTGAGCAGGGTGTTGCCCTTGCCGGGGGCCCCGTAGCCGACAACTGTCCTGCCCTGCCGTTTTACCTGTATCAGGAACTCCAGCAGGCGGCGCTTGGCCTCTCTGGCCCTTTCCTCAAAAGCAGCGTAATATTCCAGGGTATTCATACCCAGCCTGCGCTCCCGTTCCAGCAGGGCGGGCACGCTGTCCGATACCGCCCGGCCCCCGTCTTCGGCATGGCGCCCGTAGACGCGCAGCGAACCGCCATGAGTGGGCAGTTCCTCCACGTCAAAGAGCGTGATGCCGTGATGAGCAAAGATGCGATGGGCAACAAAAAAGGACAGGTAGGAATAATGCTCGTGGTAGATGGTGTCAAACTGGTTGCCATCGATCAGCCGTTGCAGATGGGGGAATTCCATAGTGATCACCCCTCCATCGGCCAGCATGGCCTTCATGCCGCCGACGAAGTCGTTGATATCGGGAACGTGGGCCAGGACGTTGTTGCCCACCAGCAGGGCCGCTTTGCCATAACGGGCCGACAAGCGCCGGGCCGTTTCCCTGCCGAAGAAGGCCTCTTCCGTCCGGACGCCCTTCCTGCGCGCCGCTTCCGCCACATTGCCGGCAGGCTCGATACCCAATACGGAAATATGCTTTTCTACGAACCATTGCAGAAGGTAGCCGTCGTTGCTGCCGATCTCCGCCACCAGATCCTCCCCCCCAAGGCCAAAGCGCTCCGTCATCAGGGCGGCGTACTGCCTGGCATGTTCGAGCCAGCTGGAAGAGTAGGAAGAAAAATAGGCGTAATCCCGGGAAAAAATCTCCCCCGGCGCGGCGAATTCCTCCAGTTGCATCAGCCAGCACCGCCCGCACACATAGGCGTGCAAAGGGTAAAAAGGCTCCATCTCCCCGGCATGCTCCGGCAGGATGTGCCTCTGGCAAAGAGGAGACGTGCCGAGGTCGATCACGCTGTGAACAAGAGGCGCCGAACAAAAACGGCAGTTGCCCCCGGAATGAATGGATGCTGAATTTCCAGCCATCAACAACTTAGTTTTTAAGGATTACGATCCGAAACCTTTGAGGTTTCCAAAACCTCAAAGGTTTTCTGAGCTAACCAGTTGAATACCGGTAAATGCATCGGTCAAATAAGGATGCCGCCGGTCCTTCTCCGAAAGCTCCCCTGCCGGCAGCGGCCATTCGATGGCCAGCCGGGGGTCGTCATACCGCAGGCCGCCCTCCGCTTCGGGGGCATAGTAGGCAGTATGATAATAGATCAGTTCGGTATCGGCTTCCAGCGTTTGAAAGCCATGGGCAAAACCTTCCGGAAGGTAAACGGCCCTGCGGTTCTTTTCCGTCAGTTCCAGTCCGAAATGCTGTAAAAAAGTGGGGGAGCCCTGCCGGATATCAACGGCTACATCGTAGGCGGCGCCACGGATACAGCGGATCAGCTTTATCTCGGCATGGGGCGGCCGTTGGTAGTGCAACCCCCGCAGCGTCCCTTTCCGGCAGGTAAGAGAATGGTTGAACTGAACGAACTCCCGCCGATGGCCGATGGCCTCGAATTCGCGGCGGCAGAAAGTGCGGGCAAAAAAGCCGCGCTGGTCCTGAAAAGGTTCCGGTTCAATGATATAAACTCCCGGCAGTTTCGTTTTTTCAAAGATCATACGGCCAGGTGGAGTTGGCTGTTCATCTCCCGGCTGGCCAGCAACTGTTCAATGACATTGAGCCGGATGAGGCCGGAGCGGTGGTAGCCCGCATCTTTAAACTGTATGGCCTGCAGGCCGCGGATCAGCTCCCCGACAGCCTCCTCCAGGCCGTATTGCGGCTGGTGGGCGGGCGCCAGCCGGCGGAAACGGCCGAAGTCGACCCGGTAGGACCGCTTATCCGGCGGCGCATTTTTATTGATGGCCACCTCTGTCCCGGGAAGGAGTTGCTGAACGGCCAGCGCCAGGTCCCTGACCTGGTAATTCCATGTGTCGCTGCCCGTATTCAGCGTGAGGAAAGAGCCTCCCGCCGTATTATCCCTTTCGAAAGCCCAGCGGATGGCCCGCGCCATATCCCGGACGTGGATGAGCGGCCGCCAGGGAGCATTCGTTTTCTAAGCAAACCCGAAAGAAAAGCGCTTTTTGGCAGTCCCAAAAGATCTCTGGATGTGTGCATGAGCAATTGCTTTTCGCCAACCTTCAAACCCCGCAAACGATTATAGTTTCAAGCACCCATGGCATCACTCTTGATATCCCTCGCACAACACCTCTGCTGCCTTGGATGGAAGCGCTTAAAAACCAATCCAATGTTCAATGGGTGCCGGTTGATGAGGTACATAAAACCTGGAATAAAAAAGTCCAGGGCCTCACCCCCGCAAGTACCGCATTAGTAGCTCTTGCGGTTTCAATTGCCACATCTGGCCTGGGCGATGTCTTGATTGCAGGCATGGGCGGCTTGGCCAGTTCTATGATGACCGCAGGCGCTCAAATGGGCTTACAACAAATCACCATATCTCTTATCAATAACCAAGGGGCTTTGGACAAAGCAATCAAACCATTGGGATCTTCTAAATCCCTTTATAGCCTTGGAACCGCCATAGCAAGTACAGGTCTTACATTTGGTTTATACGATGCTCTTGGTGTTT
>CAZAXA010000530.1:0-4542 GCA_964488965.1 uncultured Phaeodactylibacter sp.
TCTATATTCCTGCTTCTCTACCAAGAAGCTAAAACCTCAATTTGTGAGGAGAATCGCTATAATAACTCACATCCCGCCGGCTTTCGTATTTCCAGGCGGGGTAAATTTTGTTTGAAGCTTTGTATCTTGGAGGCATCAAAGGCCAATAAGCATGCACCTTCCCGAAAAGATCGAAACCCGGCGCCTGACCATTCGCCCTTTCCAGCCCGGCGACCAGCCTTCCTTCCTGGAATTTATGCTCGATGAAATGGCGACCGAATACCTCTCCTTTACCGAAGAACAAAAAACGGAACAAGGAGCAACGGCCCTCTTCCGGCGGGTCATGGATTCCTACCGCACGAACGCCCCCATTATCTCCCTGGCCATTGTCGATAAGGACAGCGGCATGCTGATCGGCTCCTGCGGCATTTCCCCGCTGGGGGAGGAAGGCGTTTATGAATGTTACTACAGCCTGCTGCCGAAGTGCTGGGGCATGGGCTTCGCCACCGAGGCCACCCGCGCGCTCCTCCGCCATTTTTTCGGCAGCGGCGAGGTGAAAGTGATGAAAGCCTACGTCAGCCCGGATAACCCACGCAGCATTCACGTGGCGGAGCGCCTGGGTATGGAACTGCGGGGAAAGGGAGTGCATCCTTTCTCCGGGATGGAGGGGCTGGTGTATGAGATCAGGAAAGGATAAGGCCTGCTATTTGGAGAACAACAGCCAGGTATCCGGGTCGAGGATGATCTCCGCCGGCTCGAATTTGCATTTCACTACTTTTTCCACCTCTTTCTCTTTCACTTCAACCGTCCAGTTTGGAGAAACAACCCCGCCGGCGCCGACGGCCTGCAGGCCCAGCGGAAACCGGAAGGGCGGCCCTTCCTGGGTTTGGCGGATTTTCAGGCGCAGGCGTTTTTTCCCTTGTTTTTCCCACTGTACTTCCAGGCGGGGCTGGCCGGGCCGGAATATCCACTGCCGGAAGAACCAGTCCAGTTTCTGGCCGGCGGCGGCCTCCATGATGCGCTGGAAGTCTTCGGTCAGGGCGTTGCCGTTGCGAAAGCGGGCATAGTATTGCCGCAGGCCGCTCCAGAAAGCCTCCTCGCCAACCTGCCGGCGCAGCATGTGCAGCACCCAGCCTCCCTTCTGGTAGGAGTTGGGGTTGAGCAGGGCATTCCAGTTGGCGACGGTGGTGTCGACGACGGGGGCCATTTTGCGGGCGGCAAAGGCCACCACCTGCTGGCGCTCCGACTGCAGGCGTTCGGCCAGCCGTTCCCGCCCGTATTTGTGTTCCATATACAGATTGGCGCCGTAAGTGGCGAAGCCCTCGCTGAGCCATATGTGGAACCAGTTCTGCTCGGAGGCGCTGTTGCCGAACCACTGGTGGGCAACCTCATGAGCGATAAGGGCCTCCTCGGTGCGTTCGCCGGTGACCGACCCCTCGTAGTAAAAGATATTGCTGGCATTTTCCATGCCGCCGTATCGGGTTTTGGATTGCACATTGGCCAGCTTGCCGTAAGGATACGGGCCGATGCGGCTGATGAAGAACTGCAGGACTTCCACCGCCGGGGCATAGTCGTAATAGCCGGCCTCGCGGTCCTGCCGGTATATCCAGCTGCTCACCGGGATGCCCTCCACTTCGCCGGCGTACTGCACGCCGAAGCGGGCGGCGCCGATCACCGCCACCTTCATGGGCAGGGGGGCGGCCTCCCGCCAGTGGGTGAGTTTGGTTTCGTCATCCAGGTTGGTTTCCTCGATCTGTATGCCGTTGGCCACCACCTGATAGTGGTTCGGCGCCGTGACGATAAAATCCACCGCGGCCTTGTCGGAAGGGTGGTCTACGCAGGGCAGCCAGTGGTGAGCGCGGTCGGGCCAGTTGTCGCCGAAGAAAGTGCGGTCGCCGTGCATGTTCCGGTCGATGATGAGCCCGTCGGCGGGAATGCCCTGGTACCGGATTTCAAATTCCCGCTCTTCGCCGGTTTTTACAGGGGGCCGGGGGTATAGCGTGAGGGCCTCGCCTTTGTGCTCATATTTTACGGGCTGGCCGCCCTCCAGCACGGCCGATACCTGCATGCCTTTCCCGTCTTCCCCCTGCTTCACCAGGTCGAGCGTAAAGCTGGAGAGGCCTTGCAGGAACCTGATCCGTATGCTGGCCAAGGCCCCTATCCGGTCCGTTTCATCCGACAGCTCCAGCCGGAACGTGTAGTGCTGCACATCGAGCTGCGCCAGGCGGGGGATGGTGGTTTGGGCAGCGGCCGGGATGTATGGGCAAAGGCCCAGGAGAACGAAGAGGCAGGCTTTGAACGGGCGCATGGTTATGGCATTTAGGGCTAAAAATAAGGCGCGGCTTCTTATTTTTGGGTTTTTGAGATTGATTTTTGGCCATGCTCCGGGCCGTTGATGTTGGCCGGTCCTTTCCGGCATATCCCACGCTGGCCCTTTCCGGCCCCCGATTTTCAGGGGCCGGAAAAATTCAGGCCCCATTTTAACCGTAATTTACTATTTTTATTCGGCCAACTCCACAGTAGTGGCTGCCAAACCCGGCGGCATCCGGGAAAAGGTGTTGCGCACCCATATCTTATGGCGGTAGTGGGTTAAATCCGTTGATCTATCCAGCGGGCCTGGAGGCCCGCTCTCCATTTGCGGCTGAAACTTCAACGGTTTTAACCCACTACCTCTTATGGCTGATGTTCGGCATCAAGTTCCTGGTGGTTTTGTTTGTCCTCACCCTATGGCAATCCGGGGGCTTCACGGCGGCGCAGTTTGTGGCCACGCTGGCCCTGCTGCTGCCCATCTTTGCCACCTACACCACGGTGATGTTCCGGAACAGCGTCCGGGAGCGGCATGTTCAACAGTATGCCACCACGGTACTGGAGCCGCGGGTGAGCCGCAGTTTTCAGTTCACTGCCTACGGCCTCTGCTCTATGGCTTTGCCCTCTTTTTCGTCATCGGCCTGCGCGGGCGGGGCATACTGGGGCAGTTTGATCATATGACGAGCCTGCTGGCCCTGGTGGAGTTGCTGCTGGGAGTGTATGTAGGGCAGGTGGTGTTTAGTTTGTTTAAAAGGGAATAAAAGGGCGCCGCCTTGAAAGAAAAACGGTTTTCAGCATGAGAAAGGTCATATCTTATCTTTTATTTTTGCTCTGCATGCCTGTATTGGCTACGGCGCACGGGAAGACAGGCACAATGGCGCCCGCTCTTCGCCCCGGCAAAGACTACGCCCTTTTCTTTGCCAATGACGACTACAGCTCCCATCCCGGCTTCGGCAACCTGAAAAACCCCGTAAAAGACGCCAGGGCTATCGCGCGGGAACTGGAAGAAATGTACGGCTTTGAAGCGAAGGTGTACGAAAACTACAACCGCAACCAGATATTCCAGGTGCTCCAGCAGTGGCAAAAGCGCAGCTTTGCACCGGACGGGCAGTTGTTCATTTTCTTCTCGGGCCACGGCGACTTCTGGGAGTTTACTCAGAAAGGCTACTTTGTGCCCAAAACCAATGTGAGCGACTACAGCGCCTACATCGAGCTGACCGACCTGGGCAATATCGTCACGCAGATTCCCTGCCGCCACATCCTGCTCGCTGTGGACGCCTGCTACTCCGGAGCGATCGACCAGGCCATCGTGTTCAGGGGAAGGGACTTTAAACGGCCCACCGATACCCCGGAAACGGAGCGGGACAACATTATCCATAACCAGCTTCGCAACCAGTCGCGCCTGCTCATCACGTCGGGCGGCAAACAGCGGACGCCGGATGGAAAGGACCATTCGCCCTTCGTCGGTGCCATCCTGGCCGGGCTGCGCGCTGCTTACACTTACGGCGATGGCTTGTTTACCTTTACGGACCTTTTGGGGCGCCTTGAGCGGGTCAGCCCCACCCCTCACCAGGGAGAGCTGCCGCAGCATGAGCAGGGCGGGTTTGTTTTTGTCGGTTCCGTTCCGGCCAGGGAGAAGCCTAAGATCATTCTGCCGGACAACATGGTGTCCATCCAGGGCGGCTCGTTTGAGATGGGGGATACGTTTGGGGACGGAGGAAGCGATGAAAAACCGGCGCATACGGTTACCCTAAGTGATTTTGAAATAGGAAGGTATGAGTTGACGGTTGAAGAGTTCAGCCGGTTTGTAGAGGCTTCCGGCTATAAGACGGATGCGGAGAAGGGAGATGGCAGCTATATATATGAGAACGGTGGTTGGAACAAAAAAGCCGGCATCAACTAGCGGCACGATGCCACAGGTAAACTGCGCCCACCCGGCGAATACAACCACCCGGTGATCCATGTCAGTTGGGAGCCGCGTTAGCAACAACCCGAACTACCGGAGCAGCATTTTCGGTTTCCGCCTTGCCATGGCTGTGGAATAGGGCAGATTCCACAATATTCTGGAGCGCTGTCCTCCAGCCCCGCGACAATGTCTGGAGCGCGGGCCTCCAGGCCCGCGACAACGTCTGGAGCGCGGGCCTCCAGGCCCGCGACAACGTCTGGAACGCGGGTCTCCAGGCCCGCGACAACATTTGAAACGCTGTCCTCCAGGCCCGCGACAATGTTTTTATGGAGAAGCCACTGGCTGTTATA
>CAZAXA010000531.1:0-4537 GCA_964488965.1 uncultured Phaeodactylibacter sp.
GCGCATGTGGCAGGGTGCGGTGGGTGTCGCGCCTGAGGATGGCCTGATCAGCCCCGACGCGCCTTTTTTCCCCTTTGGGGTCAACCCTCAGGTGGGGGAGAGCTTCTACATCGGCAGCAGGGAAATTTTTCAGAAAGACCTCACTGCCCTGAATTTCCACATTGAATGGGACGGGCTGCCGGAAGATGCGATCTTGAACCGCTACCTCGGGTACCGGAAACTGAGATTTGTAAAAGAAGATGGCGCCACCGCTTTAAACCTGGAAGAAAAAATCCTGGAACTGGGCAACAGGCAGCCGTCCGCCGGAGATTTTGAGTTTGAAGTTGCCCTTTTAAAAAATGGCGCCTGGAGCCCATTTACCAGCCCTTCCAGGTTTAAACTATTCGATGCCGTTGGAGACATTCCCCTTAAACACCGGAATATCGGCAGCAGCACCGGCGAATTTGCCCTCAATCCGGCCGTGCTGAAAGGGGTAAACCTGCCGGAGGAATTTACGGAACTGGATGTAAATTCGCAGGCCGGGTTCATGCGGCTGGCGTTGAAGCCAAACGACTTATTGCATGATGAATTTAACCTGGCCCTGGAGCGGCAACTGGAAGCACAGGGAGCTTACGCGGTATACCGGCAGTTGATCGATCAGGGCTTTACAAATGCAACCAAACCAGAGGCAACCGCCCCAAATGCGGTATTCCTGGATCGGGATTATTTGCTTGTCCTGCTGGTAAAGGTGCTGGAAAGCCTGGCCGAACAACTGGAAAAGCTCCGGGAAAACTTCCGCGCCAGCCAGAATGACTTGGCCCTTGCAGCCAATGAGTTTACCGGAGGGGATTACCTGATCCTTGTCGATTCTATTTCAAATATAGATGATAATCTGGATCAATTGGTTGAAAACCTGCCGGACACCCTTGAAAATATAAAGGCCAGCAGCCCGGATGGAAGTTTGGAGGTTAATATCGAGAATGCGCTGGGGGAGATTCAGATCCCTCTGGCCAAAATGCTGGAACTGTTCGAACGGGATGGGGCCGGAAAAGGCCTGCTTCACCCCATCAATGTCGGGCTTACGGCCTGTAATGCGCTGTTGCAGGAACTGGAGGAAAGAGTAATGATCTGCCTGGCGCCCCTTAAAGAACACCTTTCCGCTTTCCTGAACTTTCCCACGGGAGGGTCAAATACCAATATTTTTTACTTCATCCCAACGCCTAAAGACCCCGTCACCCCCGAGATCACTTCACTAAGCATAGATTACACCGCAGTAGCCAAAGATGAGCAGGTCAGTTTTTTTCACCTGCACCCTTTTGACGGCACTTTTCAGCAGCAGCAGTTGGGCCGGCAGGAAAACCAGCCCGAATTAGTGCCTAAATTCATTGATGAAGGGACGCTCTTTATCGGCCTGAAGGATCTGCGCCCCGGGGGCACCCTGAACCTGTTATTCCAGATGGCAGAATCCACTTCCGACCCATTTATGGAGCAGGCGGAGGTGGACTGGTATTTTCTATCGGAAAACAAGTGGCAGCGGTTAGAAGACAAGTTCAATGTCCTGGAGGATGAAACGATGGGCCTTATCCGGCCGGGAGTAATCAATTTCTCTATTCCCACAACGATCAATAAAAACAACACCATACTGCCCCCCGATTGGTATTGGATAAAAGCAGGGGTCCGGGAGAGAGCGGGGGCCGTCAGTGAAACCATTTCGGTGCATGCACAGGCTGCCCGGGCCAGATTTGTCGACCGGGGCAATGACCTGACGCGCTTGTCCGGGCCACTGGAAAAGGGGTCGATCGCCAACCCCGTGCAGAATATCGGGGCCGTAAAAAGCGTGCAACAACCCTACGATTCCTTTGGCGGCAGGCCAGAGGAAAAGGGCCTGGCTTTTTATACCAGGGTAAGCGAACGGCTCCGGCACAAAGGCAGAGCGGTAACCCTGTTCGATTTTGAACGCCTGGTGCTGGAAAACTATCCGGAAATCTATAAAGCAAAGTGTATCACGCATACGCTTTCCCGCCGCGCCGGTGCGGATCAGGACAACCACCTGGCGCCCGGGTACGTAACCATTGCGGTCATTCCCGACCTGAGTAAAATACGGTTTGCCAACCGGTTTGAACCAAGAGCCACAGCGGCCCTGCTGGAAGAAATTGAAAAGTTTTTGAAGCAAAAATCCTCTCCTTTTGTCCGCCTGAGGGTTATCAACCCGGACTACCAGGGAGTTAACTTCCGGGCGAATATTGGTTTTGTGGAAGGGGTGGACCAGCAGTTTTTCCAGGAGGAACTGCGGAACGACCTGCGAAAATACCTGGCGCCCTGGGCGTTTGACCCCCTTGCTGTAATTGCCTTTGACGGGCGGATATTCCGGTCTACCGTACTGAAGTTTGTGGAAGAACGGCCCTACGTTGATTTTGTTACCGATTTCACCATGTTCGGAGAGGATAAGGTAAACGTGGCTGAAATATCGGCGGTTTCGGCCAGGTCCATTCTGGTGCCCGGCAAAATTCGTTTTGAGGCGATCGAGTGCTGTACGCCCAAAGGAAGTGCCGGCGCCGCGCCGTCAGGCTGTTGAGTAGCTCAATTGATTGGCAATCGCCCGTTTTCGAAAAGATATAAAAAATCCATTAAGCATAAATGCCGAATGCATTAACCATATTACCAAAAGACCCTGATTTTCCCGATTACCTCGATTTTGAGGTGCTTCGCCTGGAAGGCCGCGGCCACATTGCCCAATTGTCAGGAGAAATTTGGACTGACCACAATGTGCATGACCCTGGGATCACCATCATGGAGGTACTGGTTTATGCCCTGATAGACCTGGGATATCGGCTTCGGTTACCGATCGGAGAGCTGCTCTCCCTGGACAAGGAGGCCGGCCAGGAAGAAGACAACTTTTTTACGGCTGCTCAGATTCTTTCCTGTAACCCATTGACCATCAATGATTACAGGAAGTTGCTATTGGATGAAGTCGGCGTGCGGAATGCCTGGCTGGAAATTGCGGATCAGGGAGAAGTCCCCCTGGCTGTGGATTGCGCAAACAGCCGGCTGAGGTACCTCAGCCCGGACGGCCCCAACGGCAATATGCCACTGGAGCTCAATGGCCTTTATCATGTTCTCCTGGAACTGGAAAACAAACTACCCGAAGGAGAAACACGGGAAAGTATTGTCGAGAAGGTTAAAAACCTGTTGCACAGCCATCGGAATTTATGTGAAGATTTTGTGCAAGTGAAAGTTTTGGATGATGAGGAGATTGCCGTGTGCGCCGAGATCGAATTAGTCCCAAATGCAGAGCCTGACGACGCCATGGTCAAGATTTTGGAGATCATCGACGGGTTTTTGTCCCCTTCGATTAAGTTTTATACCCTGCAGGAGCTGCTGGAAAAGAAAAAAACCACAGATCAGATTTTTGAGGGCCGGCCATTGAAACTGCAGGACAGCCATGGGTTTATTGATACGGAAGAACTCGAAGCCCTGAAGCGGATTCGGGAAATTCACGTTTCTGACCTCTACAGAGAGATTCTGAAACTGCCTGAAGTCAGAGCGATCAATAAATTGTTGCTGCGTAGTTATGTGAATGGAAAGCAACAGTCCGGAACAGAAGCCTGGTGCCTGAGGTTACAGAACGGCCGAAGGCCTGTTCTGGCCGCTGAACGCGCCGATTTTACTTTTTTCAAAGGCGTGCTCCCTTTCCGCCCCGATCTGCGAGCCGTGGTTAACCGGTACAAAAAGCGGCTGGGAAATGTGCGCAAGGCCAAGCTAGAACCCTATAGCCTCGACCTTCCCGTTCCCTTAGGCCGGTACAGGGAAGATTTGGAAGATTATCGGTCCATACAGCTTGATTTTCCAAATGTTTATGGAATAGGTGAGGAGGGATTAGCTCAGGGAGCTTCTGATGCCCGCAAGGCTCAGGCACTGCAATTGAAAGGCTATTTGCTTTTTTACGACCAGTTGCTGGCCAATTATCTCAGCCAATTGAGCCATGTCCGGGATTTGTTCTCGGTAACGCCTGAAAACGGCCGGCCACCAGAAAAAAAGAGAACCTATTTTGCCCAGCGCCTGGAAGGCATTCCCAAAATTGAAACCCTGATTCGTTTTTATTCCGATCAGGAAGAGGACAGCCAGGAAGTGATCGCGGAACTGTGGCTGGGAGATGATAAACCTTTGCCGGATACGCCCCATAAAAGAAACATTTTAATTAAGGATTCCATCAGGGCATTTCAGAACGGCCAGGTTTCCTTTTCGTTCTTTGAACAAGGCCAGGAATTCAGGTTCATAGCCATAGACCAGTTTAATCAGCCATTTCTGAAGGGTAGAAAGTTATACCCTACCCTTCAGGAAGCCGAGAATGAAACGCTGGCCCTCCGGTTTATAGCAGTTCAGGATGAAGCCTACAAGCGTTTTGACCATGCTGAGGAACAACAGTATACCTTCGAGATTATTAATAATCCATTGAATTACTGGCCTTACCTCAACCGGATACTGGAAGGGGAGGAGGCCTACGTTCAGAGGAGGGACTCATTCCTGAACCACCTGCTTTCCCGTTTTGCAGAGCATT
>CAZAXA010000532.1:0-4536 GCA_964488965.1 uncultured Phaeodactylibacter sp.
CCGGCTGGCGGGGGATGGTGTCGGAGATGGCCTTGTAGTCGTCGGTGGTCATTGGCTTTCAGCAATTTCAAACCTTTGAGGTTTCCGAAACCTCAAAGGTTTTTCAAATATAAGCGGACGAAGCGAAAAGCGAAAACGGAAACCGCTTCGCCGCTGGTAAATAACAACCGAAAGGAGTAAACGGTTAATTCATCTTTCCTAATTTGCTAAAGGGAATATTGCATGCCTTTAGCAGCCGTCTGCTGCAACCTTTATTCAATTCTTAATCCAGGATAATTTGACCACTGAACTCGAATAACTCCGATCTTGATACCATTTGACTGTTCTATTATACTGCCTATTCCCCTACCCACATAAAGAAAAACGCGTTCTCCACTTACAAAATCAGAGAATTCAGCGCTTGAAATTGCAGCGGCGCCTGTATCTGGAAATTCTTTGAAAATACAGGGCAGCCCTGGTGTACAAATAGAAACATATAACGCATCCGTTTTTTCATCAGGGTTCCATGTAATAGTCAGATCGGTATTCTTTGACAAAGTTTCACTATTGCCTATTGAAGATTCGGCACATAAACCTGAAGGAAAGCTAAATGATTCGGAGAATGAAGCGTACTTGTCTGGTATTTCAGATTGCAAAATGCAAAGAACTGACCCTGATTCAGCAATTTGATTGATGTCAAAACCAGTAGGAGGAACCATTTTCAGATAGCGAATATTTTCTCCTTCCCAAATTTTGCTTAACTCAATCCCTTCAATGAAAAGGTTGCCGGCATCTTCCGTTTTGTTATTGAAACTCCCAGCAAAAGTCAATTCGCTATGCTCACAGGAACCTATCCTGCCGATCAATTCAATTAATAAATAGCCATCAACATCATCGATCGAAACGCCTTCGATCATTGACCTAAATTCAATCTCCGTACTTGTAATTTGATTAACCTTTGGTAATTGTTGAGTAGGTTTATCACAAGAACTTGCCGCAAATACTGTGAGCAGTACCATGGTAACAAAGAAATGCAAGATAATATTTTTCATAATTGTTGTTTTTTAAATTAACAATCTACCTCACAACCACAAACGCATTGCCTTACCACAAACCGGGAACTCTCCAGGAAAAAATTCAAATACGGGACAGGCCTGTCTTCAGCAAGGAAGATCCTTTCATATTGTAATCTGGGAAAACCAGCTTCACATTTTCCATTATTCTTATCATTACCGCACTGTTTATCTAAAATCCCATGACAACAGATCGAGCACCCATTAAGCTCTACTTCATATATGATTGCATAAGCTCCCCTTCCTGGTACAGAAATTTCTATCTGTGTTCCATCATTTGATCCCGTGTTATTGAAGAATGAAACATTAGTGAAGGGCATATCGAAGTAAGGATCAGGATCAGGAATAAGTTGCCCATTGACTAAAGATGCTGTTCTTACTTCAACGTTTACCCGTGCGGTGAAATCTGGCCTTCCTAAGCAATCAAATCCAAAACCTCCAGAGGAAGACGCTGCACTTGAAGATAAGGCATTTCTTATTTCTGTTCCCCACGTTTCAATAATTAAAATTGCCGGATCCTCATTTCCATTATTCAGGTTCTCGGCAAGTTGTTCGGGAGTGCATCCACGGCATCCCGCCAGAAAAAGAAGGAGAGAATAAATTACCAATCGAGCCATCTTGGGCGAGTAGTTTCCAAATTTTATATTTGAGAACATAATCCAAGCTTTTAAAGTTAGTCAATAAATCACCACTCCACCTCCACGCTGACAATGGAAGCGAATTTTAAGCTTAGAAGTTGTTCACAGTTGTTTGGAAGAGCGGATATCCGGGCACTTGTTCAGCTTTGCCTGACATTTCCCACAATGATAATAGTTATTTTTTTTTTTTTTTTTTTTTTTTTGCAAGGCGTGCACGTATTTTAACATTTCACCCCCTCATGTGGCGGAAGGCGGGGCGAAACGCCCGGCCATTTCCCGCCCCACTTACCCCCAAAAACCCTATCTTTACCTCATGAAATACCCCATCGGCATACAGGATTTCCGGAAGCTGCGCGAAAGCGGATACCTCTACGTGGATAAAACACAACACATCGACAATATCCTGGGACAGGGGAATTACTTCTTCCTCTCCCGCCCGCGCCGTTTCGGCAAGAGCCTGCTGCTGTCCACCCTCAACGAGCTGTACAGCGGCAGCCGGGAGCTTTTCGAAGGCCTGTGGGTGGAAAAGCACTGGGACTGGGAAGCCAGCCGGCGGCCGGTGATCTGGCTGAAGTTCAGCAGCTACGGCTATAAGGAAAAGGGGCTGGCCGCCGCCATCGACGACGGATTGATGCTGGAAGCCCGGCGGTTGGGGATCTCTCTCGGAGACCCGGGGTATAAAAACCACTTCCAGGAACTCATCATCAAGGCCGGCGCCACGAAAAAGGCCGTCCTGCTCATCGACGAATACGACAAGCCTATCATCGACTTCCTGGAGGATGTGCCGCAGGCCGAAGCCAACCGCGAAACTCTCAAGAGCTTCTACTCGGTGCTCAAGGACTGCGACCCCTACCTGGAATTGGCCTTCATTACCGGCGTTTCGGCCTTCAGCAAAGTGAGTATCTTTTCGGATTTGAACAACCTGGAGAACATTTCGCTCTCCCCTTCTGCCTTTACCCTGCTGGGCATCACGCAGGAGGAACTGGAGCACTATTTCTCACAACAACTGGCGGAAATAGACTCCGGCCAGGTCAGGCGCTGGTACAACGGCTACGGCTGGGGTGGGCCGGATAAAGTCTACAACCCCTTTTCCATTCTTCGCTTTTTTAAGGATGGCTGTTCTTTCAAAAACTTCTGGTTCGAAACCGGTACGCCCACTTTCCTGGTCAAAGAGATGAAAAAACAGGCCAGTTATGACATCGGCCATACCGTTGCCACGGCCAATGACCTGAGCAATTTCGACCTGCGCCGCCTCAACCCCATCACCGTCCTCTTTCAAACCGGCTACCTCACTATTCAGCATTACGAGCCCCGGGACCTGCTCTATACGCTCGACTATCCCAACCTGGAGGTCAAACACTCCCTCCAGGAGATCCTCCTTAACGAATACCTGGACTACCCCCCGCAAAGCGCTCTGCCTCGCGTGGTGAACCTACGCAACGCCCTGCGCCGGAAGGATTTGCAGGAAGTCATCAATATTTTCAACGCCCTTTTTGCCAGCCTGCCCTACGAGCACTGGCAGCAGGAAAACGAGCACTTCTTCCATGCCCTCATCCACCTCACCTTCAGCCTGCTGGGCGTTTACATCCAATCGGAGGTGCACACCGCCAAAGGGCGTTGCGACGCCCTGGTGCAAACCGACAAGTACATCTACGCCTTCGAATTCAAGCTCGACAAGAGCGCCGAAGAAGCCCTGCGTCAGATCGAAGAGAAAGGCTACCTGACGCCCTATGCGGATTCGCCGAAGGAGAAAATTGCGGTGGGGGTGAGTTTCAGCTCGAACGAGAAGCAAGTAGAGGAATGGGATACGAGTATTTATTTGCCTTAGGGGCCGGGATCAACCAAAGGTTCGGAAAACCTTTAAGCTGTCAAGGCAACCTTGGCCCAGCCACAATTTGAAACAGGCAAACGGCCAGGACAATAACTATTTGAACGCAAGGTTCGTATATTGCACCTACATCATACACTGAGAGAACATGCATACACACAATACCCTTTTGAAATTTCTGGGCTTTGAGAGCTTGTTTGGAGGTAGTCATTTGGACTGCAAATGGCCGCTTCCGGAACCTCATTTCGCCTATTTTTGGCCCCGTAGCGCTGCTATGAGGCCAAAAATGAGCCTTATGAGAACCCAAAATCAGCCATTTTCGTCTCCAAAGCACCACCTCCAAACAAGCTCTGAACAAACCTGTTTCGAAGGCGGAAGTGCGAATCCGGAAGGGCGGATCCGGAATCAGGATCGCAAAGAACTTCCGATTTCCCACTTCCCACTTCCCACTTCTCAGAAAGCCTGTTTCCTGCCTTTTTTAGCCATAGCCGGACTTTTGCTCTTTTTCAGCTCCTGCTCCCAGAAGATTTACCCCGACCGCAGCCAGTTCCTCCAGGACGGCGACCCGGTGCCTACCGTCAACCTCAGCTACTACAAAAGCGTGCAGGAGCGCCCGGGACAGGACTCCACCCTGGCGGTGGCCATGGCCATCTCGGGCGGTGGCTCGCGGGCGTCCAATTTCGGTATCGGGGTCATGCTGGGGCTGGAGCAGTTCAGCACCAATGAAGGCAGGGATATGCTGGACGAGGTAGATTATTTCTCCACCGTTTCCGGCGGAGGCTTTGCCGCCGGCGCCTATGTATCGGCCCTTTACGACCATCAGTTCTTCAAACGGCAGGAGTCGTTCAGCCTGCAGGATTACCTGAAGCGGCAGATACGGGAGGATATGGCCTACCCTTATACCGGCGTGCTGGTGCGCGCCAATTTCAGCCCCCGGCTATGGTTCTCCCTGGCCGACGACGGCGACGCCCTGGAACGTTCGATCGACGAGCACGTGCTGGGCTACCGGCGGCGCGCC
>CAZAXA010000533.1:0-4534 GCA_964488965.1 uncultured Phaeodactylibacter sp.
GAAATCTGCATGGGTTCCTGATTTTGTAACCCCATTTAAGAATAGGGCTCTATTGTGAGCATTTGCAGAAATGACAAATTATTTTCGATCGGCCAAATCACATTCACAGAAAATGGATATTCAAAATTCAAATTTTCTAAAACGGCAAAAACTTCGTTTACAAATTCTTTTGCCGTATGAACAAGAACAATAGACTGGTTTTTTTCAAGAACTTCATTTTCCTGGCGATATATTCTTACAATATCTTTTTGGACTTCAATTTTAGAGCCGAGTTTTTTTGCTAAAATTGCATCAGAAATTATCGCCACTTTATCCGGGTCACAGTTAATTAAGATGATATGCATAAATCGCCATTTTGAAGAATATTGAAATGAGCCTTTTGTCAAACTCAGCTCGATTTAGTATAATAATCCACCATTTCTTCCTTAATCTTTGCTTTTATCATTGGTTTTCTTTGCTCTTTTGGAACATCCTCCTTAAAATTATTGGCAACCCAATTTTCATCAAATTTCTTTTGAGCCCATTTCTCTACGATATCAATTTCTCTTTTTGCCAATTCCTCGGCTGCAGCAGATTCTGATTCCGAACCATATCCTCTACTTGTTTTTGATTCAGCCGTTTTTTTGTAGGAAGGAACTTTTCCTTCTGTTTCAAGTTCAACATGCTTATCAAGAAACCTGACCGCCTCTACTGCTTCTTGCATGGACATTGGCAACTCTCCTCCGCCAAGTGGTGAATCAGACTTATTAAATGCATCTTGTAGCGTAATTTCTCCTGATGCTACCAAATCCAAAGTCATCTTTGCTGTAACCAGATTTGCAGGATTTCTGGAAGACTCAACACCGAATACCGTCCAAGCTGTTCTTAGAATATCCTTTCCTATTGGAGAATTTGAATCAATCCCGTGGGGTAAAGGCCCTCCCGAAGCGGCTGCCTGAATTGCCTCAGCAATTTGCTTGTCATTTAAAGGTTTTTCTTCTTTTCCTGAAGCTCCATATTTTTTACTTTTTGATCCCAACCTCTCTTCTATTTTAGGATAAGTGCTTCCCGGCGGGCCGAACGCAACCTTTGAAGTCGGAGGGCTTGAACCTACAACTTTCTGTATCTGTTTCACCACAGGGTCCATTTCGCCCAATCTGATCGTATCCCTATATTTTTTTACTCCTTCTGCATCAGCCGGAACATTCCGGACATCAGTTCCTTCTCTCTGATGCATAGCTGCCCCAACAACATCCGTCCTGGAGGCCAAGTGTTTTTCTGCCCCCTGCCCCGCAATTTTCCTTTTCGCCTCCACAACCTTGGGATCCGCTATAATTTCTCCCGCTATTTCCCGGATCATAGCAAGAATCTCATTACCGGAAAACTCCTCTCCCGCGATCTCCACTTTTCTTTCCCCCTGTTTCAGGACTCTTTGGATGTAGTCGTAATTCCAGCGGTCCTTTCCATCGATGACCGTCAGTTTTTTAAATACTTTATGCCTGCCTTTGACATTCTGAGCAACCTTCTCCGCATTCTCCTTGGTAATCTTACCGTCCTTTAAATATTTGCTCTCTTCTTGGTCTATGGCCGCCAGGCCTTCTTTAACCTCTTTATCCTTATTTTCCGGCTCTTTATCTTTGTCTTTCTCCTCTCCCGGCTTATTCTTCTCCTGCTGTTTCTTCTTCCACGCCTCCTTCTTCTCCTTCACAAACTTCGATATCCGTTCCTTTGTCTTTTTAAACCGATCCTTGACCGGGTTCACCACCTTCTTATTGAGCCATTCTTTCCCACGGTTCAGGGCGTCCTTTGCTTTGCCGACGATTTTGTTCTTGATATCCCGGCCTTTCTTCATGGCGCTCTGCCATACTTTCTCCATCTTGGCCTTGGCCTTGTTCAGCAGGGCGGTGGCCTTGTTCTCGACTTTCTTTACGGCGTTTTTCGCAAAGCTGGTAACCTTATTCAGTTTCCGGCTGATGCCCGAGTTAATTTTTTTCCTCAGGCTGTGCGCTTTACCGACGTATTTTTTGAATTGGCTTTCACCGCGTTTGATCGTACCCTTCACCTGATTCAGGGTGCTCCTGGCCTTTTGCGCAAAACTGCCGGGCACCATGCTCAACAGCTTGCTTCCCGTATTGACCGCTCCGCCGGCAAAATTCGCGACCTTACTGCCCATGCCGCTGACCTTGTCGATCAGGCCGCCGGCTATTTCATTCCCCTGGCTTCTCAGGCTCTGAACGCTGTTCATAACCTTGTCAATCGCCTTGTTGGCGCCGTCGAACATCTGTTGCTTAAAGCGTTCCACCGTTTCCACAGCGCGTTGTTTGTACTGCTCCGCGCCCTGTATGACCTGATTCGCCAGTTTTGATCCGGATTCCCAAAGATTATTGACTTTCCCGGTGAGGTTTTCTTTTAGTTTGCCGATGCCTTCCGCGAGCGCTTTTTTCCCGGATTCGATGGCGCCATCCAGGCCGGGCACAAATCCTTTTCCGGCCTCAAACACTCCTTTCCAGGCTTCCATCGACTTCCAGTTGCCTTTCTTCAGCTTGCCAAAAGCCGAAACAAGGTTCCGGACGTCTTCCTGTTTTTCAGCTGCGTAGGGGGCCAGCTCACCGGTAACCGCGCTGATCTCCTCCCAATCGCCGGCATCCTGCTGCATCTGCTCCTGCAGAGCTTGTTGTTCCTGTTCGGGAGCGCCCCCGAAAACCGATTCGGCCATTCCTTCTCCGCTGGCAAAATTCTGCACCTTTTCCATCAGAGTGTTGATCTCTTCCGGCAAAGCATCGGCTGGCAACCCTTCGGGCACTCCCCCCTTGCCCAGTTTGATGCCCAGAAGTTCTTCCGCCTTAGCCTTCGCCTGGCCGATCAGCATGTCTTTCAACTTATCTCCACTCAGGTACTCCTGTGCCTGGCTGAACAATTGATCTTTCCAATCGTTCGCTTTCTGTTTGGCTTCGTCGAACAAGGCAGTGGCTTGCCCCTTGATGTCGGATACCGCCTTATTGCCCACCTTTTTCACTTCCCTGGTAAACTTCTCGAGAGCTTTTTTACCAAGGGCTTTGGCCCCTTTTCCAACCGCACTGGCGATCCCTCTCGCACTGACGCGCTGTATGGCCGGCGCCGGCACGGCTCCCTGCTGCACCGTGTGGGTGAGCTCATGGGCCAGCAGGCGCTGGCCTTCCTCGCTGCCTGAATCGAACTGGCCGTCGCCAAAGTATATGTCTTTACCATGGGTGAAGGCCTTGGCTCCCAGTTCCTTGTTCATTTTGGCCGCCTCACTGTCGGTATGGATTTTCACATCCCTGAAGTCGCCGCCGATCTGTTGGCCCATTTGATGGGCAGTTCCTTTGTCCAATGATTGCCCCTTGCCGCCGGAGCCTTGCAGCTTTTGGGTTAATTCTTCGGAAGGCTCCTCTACCGGAGCGCCCTTGGCCTGAATAAGCTGTCCCTGCTGGCTTTCAGGAATCCCCAGGCCAAGAGGCGGCGGCATCTGGCCGGGAAGTTCGGCCTCGGGTTTCGGAAATTCATAAGCCTCTTCTTCTTTTGGGACTTCGGCCTTTTCTGCCACTTCATCCTTCTCCCCCGGCGCCCCTTTTTCCTTTTCAGAAGTTGCCATTTTCGCATCGCCGGCTTTACTGCCGCCAGACTGCATTTGCGCCATCTTAGCCGGCTTTCCCTCCTTAGGCGCCTCGGCTTTTCCGGTTTCGCCGGCTGTCTTCTCCGGCCCTTCCGCAGAGGAGCTTTCGCCGGCCTTTTCCCCGGCGGCAGGAGTTTCGGAAGCAGTGCCTTCGCCCTCATGCCCGGCGGGTATTTTCCCGGCTTCCGGCGCCGAAGTTTCGGCTTCGGGCCCGGCCTCAGCGCTTTCTTCCGCTTTTGCTTCCGGCATGTCGGCGGCGCCCGTTTCTCCTTTTTCCGCAACGGGCGTTATTTCGCTGTTCCCGGCTGTTTCCTCGCCGGAGGGGGCGGCCTTATCTGGCGTTTCCATTGCTGCGGCCTCTTCGGTTGCAGGCGCAGGCTCGGATTCCGGAGCGGGCTGTTCGGCCGAAAGCTCCGGAGTTTCAGGCGAGGGTTCTTCGTCCAGGTTATTTTGTTCCTCTACTTTCCTTTGAACAGCCGGCGCGTCCCCGGCCAGTTTTGGCTGTACATTTTCCTCCCCTGAGTCATCATCGCTTTCGAAAATGGGTTTGCGCCGGATCTCTTTTTCTTCGCTATCCCCTTCTTCCTCTTCCGGCCCTTCTTTCACTTCTTCAAGCTGGACGGCAGGGGTATGGACATCGGCTTTCCCGTGATCTTGCCCATCAAAGGTATCCGATCCGTCTTCAAAGACGGCTTTCCGCTGCACCTCCTCTTCTTTTCCGGCAATTTCCTCTTCCTGGCTTTCTTCCACTTCGGGCTGGACGGCAGGCCGGGCGCCGGACGGCGCCGGGGAACCGCTTTCGGCCGTTTGCGAATGGCGCGCCTGAGGTTCCTTTACTGCGCTTTCCGGCTTTGCCAGGTTTTCTACCACTTCGCCTGCCACCGCATCTGCTTCTTTCTCGTATTTATCGCCGGGATGGCC
>CAZAXA010000534.1:0-4527 GCA_964488965.1 uncultured Phaeodactylibacter sp.
CTCCACCGAGCCGGAAATCTCGTGAATCTCGGCGCCGATCTGATGAGCGTCGAGGTAATGGCGCAGGGAGTTGGGGTAAGAAGTGGCTATGCGCTTGCCATTCAGGTATTCGGGGCCGGTATAGGCATCGTTCTTGGGAACGGCGATGGACAGGCGGCAGCGGGAAAAACCCAGGGGCAGGATCGTATTGATATGCTTCTGCTTTTCGAAAACGGTATTCTCCCCGATTATGCCGATATCGGCAACCCCATCTTCGACATACTGCGGGATGTCCGAATTGCGCAGGTACAACACGTCGAGGGGGAAGTTCGAAGCGGGTACTTTGAGCTGGTCCCTTCCGTTATCGACCCTTATCCCGCAATCGCCCAGCAGTTTCAGCGAACCGTCCAGCAACCTGCCGGATTTCTGAACTGCGGCCTGAAGCCTTGTTTGCATAGGGGTTTTGAATTTTTGATTTTTGATTTTTGATTTTTGATTTTTTGGAAAAAAAAAGAGGTTAACCGGCAGAATGGTTAACCTCTTTTTTGCGCTATTGTTTGCAGCAGCTTCCGAAACGGTCACAAGGTATCGCCACCTGCCCTGAAGAGCAAGGCCGGATGATGGTGGTGGTGGTGATGTGCCGTTGAAAGCATAATTTGTCGATTCTTTTGTGGTGCGGGGCGGAATCGAACCGCCGACACCAGGATTTTCAGTCCTGTGCTCTACCATCTGAGCTACCGCACCATATTTTAACTTTCGCCCTATCTGCAAAAGCGGATGCAAATATAAACGGATTTTCCATTTTGGGCAAGATTGCGCCGGTTTTTTCCGCTTTTTTACATCCCGGGAGATGCCTGAACAACAACGATTTCTCTGCAAAATGTTCCGTCGGGCAGTGTGCAAATTTGAAATTCACTAACTTTCCAGCTGAAAAGTAAAGCTATATGCCTGCACGGACCTTATCCATTCCCTTTCTCATCGGCGCTCTGGTATTCCTTTATCTTACCTGGGAGGTAGATACCGGTTATAGCATTTACATCGTTCCTTTTGTGATCATTATGGCGCTGATTTATGTGTTGAGCCCGCAGATCAACTGGTGGTGGTATCAGCGGCGGCCGCCGGAGCTCCGGCCGAAGATCCGCTTGCTGATCGAGCGGCATTTGCCCTATTACCAGCAGTTGGTGGAATCTGAAAAGGGCCGCTTCCGCAAGCGGGCGGCCCTTTATATGGAGGCCAACGACTTCATGCCCCGGGGTATGGAAAGCGTGCCGGAAGACCTGCGCGCTATCGCGGCCGCCTGCGCCGTGCAAATTACCTTTGGCCGGAAGGACTTCCTGTTGCCCAGGTTCGAGCATATTATTTTTTACCCGCATCCCTTTCCCTCTCCGCAGTACCCTGAGAATTTTCATTCCTCCGAGATCTATGAGGAGGATGGGGTGATCATTTTTTCCGCCGAGCAGCTCCTGCCGGGATTTCTGCAGCCTTTTCAATATTACAACATCGGCCTGCACGAGTACGCCAGGGCCTTCATGCGCAGTTATCCGGAAATCGATTTCCCCAAACTGCCGGAAGACATCTGGCAGAAGCTGCAGCAGGCCAGCGGGTTCAGCCAGGCGGCCATCGAGCGGTGGATCAACCTGAAGCCCATCCCTGTGCAGCCGGTGAGTATCGCGCTGTTCTTTACGTTCCCGAGACAATTCCATGCCGTGCTGCCGGAATTGTATGAGCAATACGCCAGGATTTTTAACCAGTCGCCCGCAAGGGGAGAGCGGCCGGTTTTAGAAGATTTCCACACAGGCGCCTAATATATTCAGCCTGCATGAGGAGGTATCTGTTATTGCTATATCGCCTGCTCCGCTGCCAGGCCATTAAAATCGCAACGAAACGTTCCTCTCAGCTTTTTTTCATGCGTAAGATTTAAAAAAAACAACCCATGGCCGCCCCGGCATAACGACGGAACGCGATCTTAACCCATCCGCCCCTCCTTGGCCAGCTCCCGTTTGATGCCCTGCAGCAGGTCATTCAGGTAAATCATATCGCCGCCCCGTTCGAGGGCCCGCAGGGAGGCGAAGCGGATCACATTCATGATCATCCCGCCCGAGAGCTCGAATTTCTGGGCAAGTTGTTCCAGGCCGATATCTTCGGCCAGTTGAGCTTTGGCTGAAAAGCCCTGTTGCCAGAGCAGGAGGCGCTCGCGGGGCCCCGGCATGGGAAACAGGATGATCGACTCGAAGCGGCGGGTGAAGGCTTTATCGAGGTTCTCCTTCATGTTGGAAGCCAGGATGGCGATGCCGTTGAAAATTTCGATGCGCTGCAGGAGGTACGACACCTCCTGGTTGGCGTAGCGGTCGTGGGCGTCTCTGGTCTCGCTGCGCTTGCCGAAGAGGGCGTCGGCCTCGTCGAAGAAGAGGATCCAGCGTTTGTTTTCCGCCATGTCGAACACCCGGGCCAGGTTCTTCTCCGTTTCGCCGATATATTTGGAGATGACGGTGGAGAGGTCCACCCGGTACACTTCGTGGCCGGTAGATTTGCCGAGCAGGCAGGCCGTCATGGTCTTGCCGGCGCCGGGCGGCCCGTAGAACAGCGCCCGGAAGCCGGGGCGGATTTTGCCGGCCATCTGCCAGTCGTGCAGCAGGGTGTCGCCGTGCCTGATCCAGCTTTCGATCTCTTTGACCATCTCCAGCGTGCCGGGGTGGAGCACCAGGTCTTTCCACTCCAGTTGGGTCTCGATATAGCGGGCCGGGAAGTGCAGGCTGAAGTGGGGGCGGTAGGTTTCGCCGGTGGTGAAGTAACTCAGGTATTCTTCGGTGAGCCGCAGGGGGGCCCTCAGGGGCGAATAGCCGGCTTCCGCAGTTTCCAGGCTGAGGATGTTATGCCTGGTGAAAAAGTGGTCGCGCCCCAGGATGGGCTGTATCGCAAAGCGGATTTCCAGATCGTGGCCGGCCAGCAGGAAGGCCAGGGTTTCTCCGGTGGGGAAAAAGTCGCCCTCGCTGCCTTCGCGGATGCCGCCGAATTCGGTGAATTTGCGGTCGAAAGTCTTGTTTTTGATGTAAAACACATCCAGCAGGCGGGGGCGGATGTGAGGGGCCAGCGCCAGGATGAGGCAGAGGCGCTCGGCGAAGGACATCCGGTAGTGGTTGACGATGTGCCCGTAGCAGGATTTGGATTCTTCCAGATCCGGAGGCGGGATATCGAAGACGTCTTCCACTTCAGATTCCTGGCCGAAGTACAGCTTGAAGCGGGTGTCGATCATGCGGGTGAGCCAGGCGAGTTCCTGCTCGAGGCCCTGGGCATTGAGTTGGATGGTTTCGGACATGGTGTTTTATAGGTTTCAGATTCCTTAACCCAAGTTCGGTAAGTAGGCGCCAACTTTCTATTGGCTTGGTTTTTTAGTATTTCGGTGTTATGGCCGTAAGGCCGTAAAACCGCAAGGCTATAAAACCGGGTTGGGGCCTGCATATCGAAAACCGGTTATACTGACGCATGGCTGGTTTTGTCATTTCAAAACCAGCCTGGTCAGTATAAGATAAGACTACCCCTCCACCAGCAAGGAAACATAAGGAACCGCCCGCCACTCCGCCACCTCCTTTTCCGCCGAACTGAAATTCACGCCCAGCGCCATGACTTCCTTGCCCTGCTCCAGGAACGGGCTGCCATAGCGCTTCTTCCGGATTTGTTCCAGGGCGGATTCCGCTGAGCCATCCAGTTTAAATTCCATGACATAGATGCGATCCTGAGTATGAACGACGGTATCCACCCGCCCTTGGGCGGTGTTCACTTCGGATTGCACCAACAGCCCCAGTCCGGAAAAAGCCAAATGCAATACAGCATGGAAAAAAGCCTCTTGTTTTTGCCGGAAGAGTTGATTGGGAATAGTGGAGAACAAAACGTTGGTGAGTTCGATCATGCGTTCCAGGCTCCCTTCTTCCAGAGCACGTTTGATCTTGATCAGCAACGGCAGGCTGTCTGTCTTTGTCGATTCCCGGAAGGCAGCCAGCAGGTGCTGCTGCATGGTGTCTTTCACTTCCCGGTTGGGGTAGCCGAGGGTATACAGCCCGGTGTCCGGGTCATAATCACGGATGGTGAGGTAACCCGTTTGAAAGAGCAGGGCCAGCCAGTTCAGGTCATCTATGGTAAAGCTTTCGAACATGACCTGCCCCGCCGCCAGTTGATTCAGGTCATAATGAAATTCCGCTCTCAGTTTTTTGATCAGAAAAGTAGGCGTGCCCGTTTCCCACCAGTAGTTGGCAAATCGCTGTTGCTTCATCAGGTTCAGGATAGAAAACGGGTTATATAGCCTTTCCGGGCCATTCCATTGGTATCCATTATACCAAAGGCGGACTTTCTCAAGGAGTACCGTGTAATCCACCCCTTCTGCCCTGGCCAGTTGCCGGATCGGCTCTTCAAAATAGTGTTCCAATTCTGCCTGTGTATAGCCGTTGAGGGCCGCCGTGGATGGCGCCAGGGTAATGTCCTCCAGGTTATTCAAATCAGAGAACAGCGATACTTTACTGAATTTCGATACGCCGGTGATCAGAAAAAATCGCA
>CAZAXA010000535.1:0-4525 GCA_964488965.1 uncultured Phaeodactylibacter sp.
GCGGCGGCCCCGGCGGCGGGCGCGGCGGCGGCCGGCGGGGCGGGGGCGGCCCGGACGTCAGCGACTTCCTGGTAGGAGAACAGAGAGGTATCTCCACCACTTATGCCCTCGGCCTCAATTATTCGGACAACTGGGGGAAGAAGGCCGAAGTGTCCGGCAGCTACTTTTTCAACCGTAGTGACAACGACGCCCTGGCCGGCCTGTACCGCGACTACATCACCGGCTCCGATTTCGGGCAGGTGTACGATGAGCGCAGCCAAACCGCCGCCGCCAATACCAACCACCGCTTCAATTTCCGCCTGGACTACGATATCGACTCCAGCACGTCCATCCTCCTCGTGCCGCGGCTGAGCCTGCAGTACAACGACGGCCGGGAAAATACCGCCGGGCTCAACCTCCTCGGCGGCGAACCCGCCAGCAGGACGGCATACCAACTGTCGCCACAACTCGACGCCCTCGATTTTTCCAGCCTGCTGCTCTTCCGGCGCCGCTTCGCCAAACGGGGGCGCACTTTCTCATTCAACCTGAATACCAGCTACAACAACAAAACTGGCGAACGCTACCTGTTTTCCGAGAATACCTTCTTCGAAGACGTCGCCCTCTCCGATACCCTGGATCAGTTCTCCGGCCTGTCCGCCGATGGATGGGAACTGGAGGGCCGGGCATCCTACACCGAGCCGCTGGGCAAAGAAGGGCTGGTGCAGTTCGACTACGAAGCCTCCTACCGGCAGGATGAGTCCGGGCAGGAAACTTTCGACTTTGAGGAAGCCGGCCAGGCCTATAGCCTTTTCAACCCGGCCCTGTCCAATACCTTTAGCAGCAACTACCGGGCGCAGCGCGCCGGCCTGGGCTACCGCCTGCGGGGAGAGAAGGCCACGCTCTCTGCCCGCCTGCACTACCAGTGGGCGCGGCTGGAAGGCGAGCAGGCCTTCCCCCTGGCCGATCAGCTGAGCCGCAATTTTTACAACCTCGTGCCGGGGGCTTTTTTCCGTTATCAGTTTTCCAAACAGGCAAACCTGAGGGTGGGCTATCGGGCCAGCGCCAGCCCGCCTTCCGTCAGCCAGCTGCAGCAGGCCATCGACAACAGCAACCCGCTGCGGCTGAGGATGGGCAACCCCGGCCTGGAACAAAATTATTCACACCGCCTGTTTGCCCGCTATTCCTTTACCGGTACGGAAAAGTCGACCGTCTTCTTCGCCATGCTCTCGGGCCAGTATTCCGACAACTACATTGGCAACAACACCTTCACCGCCAGCCGGGATACTATGATAGCCGAGGGCATCGTCCTTCAGCAGGGCGCCCAGCTCATCCGGCCCGTCAACCTCGACGGCTACCGCAACCTGCGCGCCTTCCTCACCTACGGCCTGCCCGTGAAGCCGCTGCGGTCCAACCTGAACTTCGACCTTTCTGCCGACTTCAGCAGGCAGCCGGGCCAGGTGAATGGCGCTGTTAACTATGCCGACAATACTACCCTGGGCCTGGGCGTGGCGCTGACCAGCAACATCAGCGAGCGGGTCGATTTCACCCTGTCCTCCCGCTCCAGCTTCAGCACGGTAGAGAACAGCCTCTCCACCCGCCTGAATACGGAATATTTCAGCCAGAATTCCGGGCTGCTGGCCAACCTGATCGCCGGCAAGGGCTTCGTTTTCCGCACCGGCATCAACCACCAGCTCTACCGCGGCCTGTCGGAAGGCTTCGACCAGAACTACTGGCTGTGGAATATCGGCATGGCAAAGAAGCTGTTCAAAAATGAACGCGGAGAACTGCAGTTGTCCGTCTTCGACCTGCTGAGGCAGAATACCAGCATACAGCGCAACATCACGGAGGCCTATATCGAAGATGTGCAGACGGAGGTGCTGCAGCAGTATGTGATGCTGACCTTCACCTATCAGATCCGGAATTTCGGGAGCCCGCCGCCGAAGGAGGAGCGGGAGGAAAGGAGGGGGGATTGGAGGCAGTAGGGGGGATGTGCATTCGTGTTTATGTGTTTATGTGCATTCGTTTTCTATCCAATACACCAATGCACCCTCTTACACCGCCTTCAGCCACCCTTCAGCCCCGAACAGTTCGGCGACGCCCTTCCGGAAGGGGGGCCAGTCGAAATCTTTAACCTTGTTCTGGGGGGCTTTATTGATGGCGCGGAGGAAGAGATTCTGGTATTCTGGCAAAAAGTACATACTGCTCCGCGCTATCCAACTCTTCCAGCTCCCGCTCCAGTTTCGCCTTTCCCCAGGGCGTCAGCTCCGGCCTGCCGTCTTTCCAGAGGATGAAGTCCTTCGGCCCCATGATGATCCAAAGGACGAGGGTGGCCAGCAGTAACCTGCCGATGGCTTTCCAGCCAGAGGGCGGCGTCGGCGTTTCTGTTTCCGGTTTCCCGACTTGCCTGATCATTTAGAAATATGATTTTGGGGATACAGGCCTGGGCATGCATCCTGGTATTTTCTCAGGCCATAAAAAATTTACCTGCCCTGAAGGGCTTTAAGGGCATGGCGTAGCTGCCATTAGCTGATGCGAATATAGGAGGTTGCTTAGCCTCACTTTACCATTTTCCCGCTCATAGCGCTGCCATGCGCTCGAAAATGAGCCTCATCAGAACCCAAAATCAGCCATTCCTGCCTGCCAGCGAGCGCTGGCGAGCCCGCCTGCTGTGCCGCAGGCCGGCAGGCCGGCAGGTTCGCCACCAAAGCACTACCTCCAAACATCTCTAAGTATAACAAATCCTCGCATTTATGCGTGCCAGAGGCAGCGATTCTCGCTTTAGGGCTTAATGTAGAAAGCGTGCCGTTAGGTACGCGATTTCGGTAGAAAATTTGGGCGCCGATGAATTGCCCGTGCCGTAGGTACGGAATGTTTTCAGCGTTTTTGGGTTCCTATTCCGTACCTACGGCACGGAAGCCCCTTCCTAATCCATTTCTTCCAACATTTTGTGCCTAACGGCACATCAACCAAGGCCAAAAATTATTCTAAACCGAGAATCGCTGTGCCAGAGGCCGTTTTTGGGAAAGATCACCCCTTGGGATACGGGAAAAGCCGGGAATAAAAAAATGATTTTGGTCAGCCTGCGGCAATGTCATTGGCCTGCTGCAGCGTTTCCATATACAAGTCCACAAACTCCTCCAGCCGCCGCCGCCGGTACTGCATCACCCAGCGGGGGTGGGGCAGGGGCAATACTTCTTTGAAAAAGCCGTGCGACTGGTTGAGCTTTTCGAAGTACTGCAAATTCTTGCCCTGGCCCATGCAGAGGGCTACCCGCCGGCTCACCCCCAGTCCGATCTGAGCGCGGATGTTATCGACGATATGGGGTTCCACGGCGCGTTCCAGCTCTTTGTCGTCGTAGTAGTTGTAGTTTTTGCCGTCTTTGGTGAAGCCCAGAGGGCAGAGGGAGGTGATGTAGAAGCGGCTGTAGAAGGCCTGCGGGCCGCCCCAGGTGTTGACGACCGTATAGACGAACCCGGAGGACAGTTCCGGCTTTTTCCGGAAGCCGTTGGCAATGCCGCATTCCGTTTCCAGGCGGATGGGGTCGGTGAAAGGCACGCCGGTGACGCCGGCGCCGAAGCGCCCGGGATTGATGCCGAAGATGGCCACCCGGGGCGCCTCGTCGGCGTAATACCGGTGGTAGAAGGCCTCCATCGCCCGCCAGGTTTCCTCCTCCGCGTACGGGTAAAGGATTTCCACATGATCCGGCAATTCCCAGCCGGGCTGCAACTGGCGGTTGAATTCGAGGACGCGGCGGGCAAAAGACATGACACGAATGCGCTAATGTACGAATACACCTTAATGCTTCATCTTCTTCACCTTAGCAGAAAAAGGAAAATGAAGTTTTTCATAGTATTTCAGCGTTTTGTCCGCCTGTATAGACGGGCGGAATGGAAATGGCCACGTTCGAAAGTTTCTGATCCTATGACAATTGGAGGCTGAACAGCATGTGCTGTTTGTGATTTGCGCCCCTCATTCACTTATCCGCAGTACGATCTTTCCGAACTGCGGGTTGCTTTTCATCATCTGGAGGGCCTCGTTTCCATCTTTCAGGCCAAAAACCCTGTCCACTACCGGTACAATCTTGTGGGTATTCACAAAATCCAGCATCTGCCCGAACTCGGCGTCGGAGCCCATGGTACTGCCGTGGATGGACAGTTGTTTGAAGAAAATATTGGGTACGCTGACGCCGTTCCAGGCGCCGGCCGTGCCGCCGTAGACGCCCACCCGGGCGCCCTTGGCGCACATTTTCAGCAGTTGGTTGAAGCCGTCGCCGCCGGCGCTGTCGATCACCAGGCCGAATCCGCCGGCCTTCTTTTTCAGGGCGTTCATAGCATCCGCATCCCGGTAATTGGCGCCGCCCCGGGCGCCCAGGGCCACTGCTTTTTCGATCTTCTCCTCCGAGCTGGAAGTGACGTACACCTCCGCGCCTATGGCGATGGCGAACTGGCAGGCCAAAAGGGCGACCCCGCCCCCTATGCCGCTGATGAGCACCTTATCCCCGGCCCTGGCCTGGCAGCGGCTGAACAGTACGCGGTAGGCGGTAATG
>CAZAXA010000536.1:0-4525 GCA_964488965.1 uncultured Phaeodactylibacter sp.
CAGCCAGGCGATTTTGTCCTGCACGGGGTCTTTGACTATAGCGCCGGACAGGCCGCCGGCGATATCGGCGGCGCGGGCCTGGCCGTCGCCGAAATGGGTGGCCAGGGCCTGGCCGCTGTTGATCACCGAGATGGCCTCGGCGGTGCTGAGGGTACTGCTTGGCGACTTCAGTTTTCGGCGGCCATCTTCGGTTTTGCCGTTGCGCAGTTCCCGGAAGATGGTCACCAGCCGGCGTATCTCCTCTACGGGCGCCGCTTTGGGGGGCAGATCCAGGGAAGCGCCGATCTGAGCGGCGCGGTTTTTGACGATGGCGACCTCTTCCTCCAGCGTGGCCGGCAACGGCATGACTACCGTATTGAAGCGGCGCCTGAGGGCGCTGGACAACTCATTGATACCCTTGTCGCGGTCGTTGGCGGTAGCGATGAGGTTAAATCCCCGCCGGGCCTGTACGTCAGTATTCAGCTCAGGGATGGGGAGTACTTTTTCCGATAATATGGTGATGAGGGCATCCTGCACATCGGAAGGGATGCGGGTGAGTTCTTCCACCCGAGCGATCTTCCCCTCCTGCATGGCCAGCATTACCGGGCTGGGGACGAGCGCCTTTTCCGACGGCCCTTCGGCGATCAGGCGGGCGTAGTTCCAGCCGTAGCGGAGAGCCTCTTCGCTCATTCCGGCCGTCCCCTGGGCGAGCAGCCGGGATGTGCCCGAAATAGCCGCCGCCAGGTGCTCCGAAACCCAGGTTTTTGCCGTGCCCGGAATACCGGTGAGCAGCAGCGCCCGGTCGGTGGCCAGCGTGGCCACGGCCACCTCGATGAGGCGGCGGCTGCCGTAGTATTTGGGCTCTATTTCCGTACCGTCGTCCAGCTTCCCCCCCATGATGTAGGTTACCGCCGCCCGGGGGGAGAGCAGCCAGTTAGGCGGCCTGGGGTGTTCGTCTGCCGCCCGGATGGCGGCCAGCTCTTTGGCGTAAGTTTCTTCAGCCGGCGGGCGCAGAATAACTTGTTCTGGCATATTCACAATTTTTGAGCGTATTCAAATTTCCTTTACTAATGCCTCCCTCATCTCTTTGCGGAAGGCCAGCACTTTCAGAAAGCGTTCCACTTCTTTTTCCCAGCGGTACCAGACAGGCGAACGGGCGTCCCAGCCGGAACGGAAACTTTCCAGCAGGCCCGGGTCGATGCGGTAGGCTGCCACTTCCAGGATGCGCTTGTAGTGCCAGAGGTTCCAGTAGTAGGCGCGAGCGCCGGATAGCCATTGCTGAAAGCCTTTGATGACAAGCTGCGCCAGCTGGTTTTCCCAGTAGTGGGCGCCCCGGCACAACAACTGGCTGAGGAGGCTTTTCTCTTCGATGAAGCCGGGGTTTTGCCTGAGGTATTGCAGGGCGATTTCGTTGAAAACCGGATCGGGAAGGTTTTCCATCAATAATTTTGCCTGGCTGCCCGGCCAGGCCTCTTCGTCGTCAGTGCGCCACCAGTAGCGCAGTATGGCCTCTGTCCAGCGGTGGTCATGGTGCAGGACGGCCGCATTGGCCAGGGCGTCGAGCAGTAATGCTTTCCGGTTGCTGCCGGCCAGCAGGCGAATGATGTCGACGACGGGGCGGTTGAAGTGTTCTTCCCACCGCCGGGGAGGGATGCGGCTCAGGATTTCGAAAACCCATCCGGCTGCTTTCCCGCCGGGGTAATTTTTTCTGCCGCCGCCGATACCGTCCCGTTCAAGGCCTTCATCCAGCTTTTCCGGCAGTTGCACCGCCAGCCCCTTGCCCTCTTCCTCGCCGAAGAGATCCCGGGCGTGGGAGAATAGCCGTTGCTGGAGTGCGGAGCCAGGCAGGAGGGCGAGGAGCCGGGCCGCCGCGCTGCGCACTTCCCGGCGGCGATCCTGCAGGCAGTTTTCCAGGAAGGCTTCATCATAAGGGCCAAGGCCGGCCTCCGCTTCCTGGAGGAAGGCCAGCTTTTCGGTATGGGAATGCGTTTCCCAGCCACTTTCCAGCAATGGGGCCGCTTCTTCCGGCCGGAGCCGCCGTACATAGCGCAGCATGCCGAGGCGTTCTTCGAAGGTGGCGCCGGGCCAGGCTTCCACATTGGGATCGTCCGCCAGGCTGGCCCATTCCGGATTTTGGCGGAGCAGCCAGCGCCCGAAGGGGGTGATGAGGCCTTGCAGTACTTTCCACAGGGCAGGCTGCCGCTGAGCGTAGTAGAACAAGGTGGGAAGATGCTCCGGCGGGACGCGCCTGTGGTGCTTTTTCAGCAACTGAAGGTACTCGGGCAGGGCATTGGGGAAGCGCCCTTCCAGGATGAGCTGCAGATGGCGGGCAGCGGCGCCGGAAAGGGGCTTGCCTGCCGCTTCCTCTTCTCCGGGAAGAGGCAACTGCACTCCTTCGTGAGCAGATAGCGGAAAGCCGGCGCGCCGCAGATGGAAATACAGGGCCGCCCCTTCGAGCAGCACCCCGGGCGCATCGCCATCCGTATCGACGCCCAGGCGGGAGAGGGCCTCCAGGGTTTTTTCCGGAAGGGCTGCCCGCTCGGCGCCGATAAGCGCTGTCTTCAAAAGTTCTTCCCAGATCATACTTCCCGGTTCTTCAACAAAAGAAAAAATAATCATTTCCTGCCGCCAGCCCCCATTTTTCCAGTTGCCTTTTAATATCCGGCTGAGCGTCGGGTGCAGCCACCATTACCATCACCTGGGGGTTGTCCATCTGCATGATGGCTTCCGGGCTTTGCATACGGATGCCGTAGATGTCCTTTCCCCATTTGGATGGGGTATTGCACACCCAGTGAAAATGGATGCCTTCCTCCTGCAGATACCGGGCAGTTTCTTTACCCTTGCGGCCGGCGCCCCAAAGAATGAGCGGACTGGCCGGCCGGCGGCCGATCTTCAGGAAGTATTCCAGTTTAAGGCTCAGAAAAGCAGGTTCGGCATAGGCCAGGAGGTTGCGCGTAGCCCGGCCGGGATGGTCCCGCCATAGGTGGAGAACCTCTTTGGAGGCGGCAATGCGCATCCCGTGCTGATAGAAGCGAAAAGCCAGGTCGTAGTCCTCAGGATAAACTTCCCGGCCGAAGCCTCCGCAGATGAGAAGGGCCTCCCGGTAGGCCATCCAGCAGGGAGAGGGCAGGACACATTCCCTGTATATTTCCTCATAATGCCGGCCACTGTCCATCAGGCTGTTGATCCAGCGCTCGTAGCGGCGGTAACCGTCGCCCAGTTCCTCCTCCGAAAAGTAGCGGACCTTGCCGGTGGCGACCCAGCTGGGGCCGTGTTGCCGGAGCAGATGTTTCAGTATCCTCAGTTTTTCCACAGGCATCAGGTCATCGGCGTCCATGCGGGTAATATAGCTGCCGCGGCTGTACTTCAGCGCCAGGCGAAGGGCGGGAATGATGCCTTTGGGGCCGGTATTGCGGCGGGGGCGGATGCGGGTATCTTTCAGGGTATAATGTTGCAGGATGCTCCAACTGCCGTCCGTAGAGTGGTCGTCAATGGCAATGAGTTCCCAACTGGTTTCCGTCTGGGCCAGTATGGAATCCAGGCACTCCACAAGATGGGCCTCGTTGTTGTAAACCGGCATCAGGATGCTGATCATACTTCAAAACTACAGCTTTATCTCAAAAGCGTGACATCTCCGGAAAGCGTTCTTAATTATTATGCTGCAATTTCTTTTTTGATTATCAACACAAAAGCCTAAATTTGCACCGATTTTTGAAAATCCATCATTTTTACCGAATAAATATCCGCAAAGATATGGCAAACACAGGTCAAGTCAAGCAGGTTATCGGCCCTGTGGTAGACGTAAGCTTCTCCAAAGAAGGCTCCAAACTCCCCGAAATTCTTAGTGCTCTTGAGATCAGGCGCCCCAATGGGGAAACCCTGGTACTGGAAGTACAGCAACACCTCGGCGAAGATAGCGTCCGGGCCATTGCTATGGACTCTACCGACGGGTTGACGCGCGGCACCGAAGTGATCGATACGGGCAAAAACATCGCCATGCCGATCGGCGAGGCTATTAAAGGCCGCCTCTTCAATGTAGTGGGCGAGGCCATCGACGGCATCGGCCCGGTGTCTAAAGCGCAGTCTGCTCCCATTCACCGCAAGCCGCCGACCTACGAGGAGCTTTCTGTGGAGAAAGAAGTACTCTACACGGGTATCAAAGTTATTGACCTGATCGAGCCATACCTGAAAGGTGGCAAGATCGGCCTGTTCGGCGGCGCCGGCGTAGGCAAAACGGTGCTCATCCAGGAGCTGATCAACAATATTGCCAAGGGATACGAAGGGATTTCCGTGTTCGCGGGCGTTGGGGAGCGCACCCGCGAGGGCAACGACCTGATGCGCGAAATGCTGGAAGCGGGCATCATCCGCTACGGCGAAGGCTTCATGAAGTCTATGGAAGAAGGCGGCTGGGACCTGAGCAAGGTCGATATGAAAGATTTGAAAGAATCCAAGGCCACCTTCGTATTCGGCCAGATGAACGAGCCTCCCGGCGCCCGCGCCCGCGTGGCCCTGTCCGGCCTGACCATTGCCGAATACTACCGCGACG
>CAZAXA010000537.1:0-4518 GCA_964488965.1 uncultured Phaeodactylibacter sp.
GGCGCACCCAACCGGCTGTACAACCCCAATATGCTGATCTACTTTGGGAATCATTACCAACGGTACCAGGCTTACCCCGACAAAATGCTGGACGACAACATCGCCAGCGACTACGGCAAAATCCGCCGCATGCTGGGCCTGGGCGGCGAAGCGCACAGCCTGGAAATACTGGAGGAAGTGCTGGCAGGCGGCGGGGCCCGGGCTACGCTTACCTCGCAGTTCAGCTTCGACCGGCAATGGGAGCACGACGATTACGTCAGCCTCCTCTTTCTGGCTGGGCATGCTCACGGTATACGAAAAGCCGGTCGGGGGCGGCTGGTACTTCCGGGCGCCGAACGCCGTGATCAAACAGTTGTACTACGAATACTTCGCGGAAACCCTGCGCCAGCGTACAAAGCTCAAGGAGGGCATGTACGAAGAGATCAGCCGGGCCGTAGTGTCCATGGCGGCAGACAATGACCTCAGGCCGTTTCTGCAGTTGGTGGAAAAAGTGATCGGCCGCAGAAAACAAGATGCCGCCCGGCTCGAAGAAAAAGCCGCGGAGGCCCGCGTACAACTGCAGGAATACCTGCAAACCAACGACCTTCAGCAGGTGCCAAAGCTAACCGCCTACGCGATCGTGTTCGTGGGGAATGAGGCGCGGGCGGTAGAACGGGTGGGGTGGCCGTAGGTTGGGGTGTTGTTTGTTATTTGTTGTCTGTTGTTTGTTCAATCGTAGCGCCGGCCCCAAGCAGGATCACCCCGATTATCCAGATAGAGTACCCTTGCAAAAGAGTTTTGCATGGTAGAGCGGGCCATACAGCGGCTTGTCCCCAATTCCACCGGCATTAACTTCAAATTTTTTGCCATGCTGGCCCGGATGGAATATGCCCGCCGCCTGCTCGACGGGCGGCAAGACATCGGCCTGGCCGGCATCGCCCTGCAGGCCGGCTACTTCGACCAGGCGCATTTCATCCATGAATTTCAGCCGGTATACGGAGAAGTACCGGGTGCTTACCGGAACAGGAAGGGGGGAGCTGAGGCCGGTTTGAGAACCTTTCGCCGGGCCTTTGGATGGATAGGTTCTTAAACCTGGGCAAGGGGATGTATGTGGGGATGATTTTCGGGAAGGCAATGGTGCATTCACATTAGAATGGCCAACCATTTTTAATAAAAAAAACAGCCCGCCCGCTCGTTCTCCAGTACCAGATGCTAAAGAACAGCTGCTTTCTTCAATTTTGCTCTTTACCTTGTAAACAGCCGCCCTCATTTGGGCCAACGATATAACCGGAACTCAATGCAAAAGGCGTTTACACTTCGAATCCCAGGCACACAGCGTTAACTGCTAAACCACATTCCATGGAAACCGCTACCCTCACACGCAACATCAACCTTGCCGTCCTGCCTCTCAGCGTACTGTCGGATGACCCCAGGATGGAATTGTTCTGCCAGGGCCTGGTGATGGACCTCATCGCCGGCCTTTCGCGCTTTCGCTCCTTTCAGGTGATGGCCTATGATGCCATAAAGGAGATGCAGGAGGTAGAGGCTCCGGGCGCTTCCTTCCTGGAGGCCTTCCGCCCCGATTACCTGGTGAAAGGCCTGGCGCGGCATCAGGGAGGCAGGATGGTTTTTAACCTGCAGCTGGCCAACGTGCGGCAGAACCGGCTGGTATGGGCTGAGAAGTTCAGCGGCCGGCCGGACGAGCTGTTCCACGTTCAGGAAGAGATCGAGGAAAAGGTCGTCATGTCCCTCCAGCATTTTGTAGACCACGACCTGCTGAGCCAGATGCGCCGCAAGCCGCTCACCAGCCTGAGCGCTTACGAGTGCTGGCTCAAAGGTTACCAGGAACTGAAAAAGGGGACGCTGGAGGCCGACGAGCAGGCGCGCGCCTGTTTTCAGCAGGCCCTGGAGCTGGACCCCCACTACGCGCGCGCCTGTACGGGCATGTCGCTATCCTATTTCAACGAGTGGAGCTGCCAGCTGTGGAGCCGCTGGGAGGTCAGCCGCAACGGCGCCTTCGAATGGGCGCGGCGGGCGCTGGACCTGGACGAGTGGGATCACGTCAGCAACGCCATCCTGGGGCGCATCCACCTGTTCCAGGGCGCCTATGAAAAGGCGGAACACTACCTGCGCCGCTCCCTGCACATCAACGCCAACGATGCGGAGACGCTACTCCTGACCGCTTCCAGCTTCGCCTTCCTGGGCCGCCTGGAGGAGGCTGTGGAACTCTACGAGCGGGCCCGGCGCCTCAATCCGGCCGATAATCCCGGCGCTATAGCCTGCGGCATGCTCATCCATTTCGAACGGGGAGCAATAAACGAGGCCGTAAGCCTGGCGGAAAGATACGAGATCGGCAAGGGCTGGGTGGACTTTCCGGCCTTCCTGGCGGCGGCCTACTTTTACCAGGGGGAATACGGTAAAATGCAGGAGTGCTGGAACCGTTTTCTACAGGATTTCTCCCAAAAGATCAACGGCGGGCTGCCCGCCGATACCAGAACGGCCCTGGAGTGGATGATCAATGTGAACCCCTACCGCGGCGAAACGCGCCTGCAGGCCTTCTGGGAACACATAGGGCAGCAGGGCGCAGCGGCGCTGTTGCCGGAAAAGCCGGAGGCTCAGCTGAAGCTTCAGAACCACTTCACCCTCGAGGGCGAGTGGTGGTCCGTTTCATACGGCGGCCGGGCCGCCCGCCTGCCCGATCTCAAAGGCTGCCACGACCTGGCCCGCCTGCTCGCCCGCCCCCGCTCCCCCATCCACTGCACCGAGCTGATGGGGGCGGCAGTGGCCGAAAGGGGCGAAGCCGTATTTGATCAAAAAGCCCGGGCCGACTACCGGCGGCGCATCCTGGAGCTACAGGAAGAACTACGGGAAGCAGAAGCGGTTCGCCACAGCCGCCGGCTGGCCGCCCTGCAGGAGGAATATGACCGGCTCATCGAACACCTCGCTCAGGCTATGGGCAAAGGCGGCAAGGCCCGCAAAAAAGGCAGTACTGCCGAAAAGGCCCGCACGGCAGTCACCTGGCGCATCCGCAGCGCCATCAAAAAGATAAGTGAGGTACATCCCGCCCTGGGCAGGCACCTGGAAGTGTCCGTCAATACCGGCCTGTTTTGTGAATATGCGCCGGAGCGGGAGGTAGAGTGGGTGGCGACAGGATAAGGCGGCTGTTCAGGTAGTCGGGTTTTATGGTTTTGCGGCCCTTCAGCGACAGATTTGCATCAGGCAACCGCAACACCGCAACACTGCAACAGTTCCTATCCATCATTTCAGCGCCACCCGGGCAACATACATATCCGCCGTTATATACAATACCGACTCATCGGCATTGAAGGCGCAGTTGGCCGTAGCCTGGCCGGTGGCGATCGTACCCAGGTGCGCCCCCTCCGGCGTGAACACCAGGACGCCGCCCGGGCCGGTGGCGAATACCATGCCTTCCTTATTCACCTTCAGGCCATCCGGCAGGCCCGGCCCCGATCCCACCATAGAGGTGGCGTCGAAGAACACCTTGCCGTTGGTGAAGTTTTTCTGTTCATCTACCTCATACACCATCCATATTGCCCTTTCCGGATCGGAATTGGCGACGTAGCATTTGGCATAGTCCGGGCTGAAGGCGATGCCGTTGGGGCGGGAAAGCTCATCCGTCAGCAGGAACACTTCGCCTTCCGGCGATACCCGGTAGACGCCCTGGAAGGGAATCTCTTTAGCAGGGTCGTTCATCTGTTTTTCCAGGCCGTAGGGCGGGTCGGTAAAGTACAGGTGGCCGTCGCCGTCATGAGCCGCATCGTTGGGGCTGTTGAAGCGCTTGCCCTCGTACTGGCCGGCTATGGTGATGAAGCTGGCCCGGGGCGCGTTGAGGGGGGGCGTCCATCATGGCCATGCGGCGGTCGCCATGCTGACAGAGCGCCAGCCGGCCGGCAGGATTGAGCAGCAGGCCGTTGGAGCCGCTCTCGCCGCCGCGCCCCACATCGGAAGTATAGCCCGACGGCCGCAGGTAAACCGATGCGCCTTCGCCTTCCTTCCAGCTATAGATGGTGTTCTTCGGCACGTCCGACCAGATCAGCATCTGCTCCTGTTCCAGCCAGAGCGGGCCCTCGGCCCACTCGTAGCCTTCGGCGATGATCTCAATGACGGCGCTGGTGTCCAGGATGTCGTTCAGCCCGGGGCTGAGCGCGATGATCTTTCCGGTTGCCAGGTAGGCTGGCCTTTCTTCTGCAGGCCGGCCTTCTTGTTTTCCTTCCGGATTGTTCCGGCAGGAACAAAAAGAGAGCAGCAAAAAAAGGAGCAGGTATCGCATTGTTTTTGATTTATGAGGAAAAACCTTTGAGGGTTTCAGAACCTCAAGGTTTAGAATTTCAGGGCTAAAAACCTTTGAGGTTTCCGAAACCTCAAAGGTTTAGCATTCTTATTCGCCCGTCCTCACAATGTAAGGAGAAAACTCACGCCTGTATCCATAAACATTAAATTGAAAACCCTGAAATTTAAAGTATCATGCCAACACCGATCGAAATTTTGTTAGACCCCCTGTCGCTGGTGATCATCACC
>CAZAXA010000538.1:0-4481 GCA_964488965.1 uncultured Phaeodactylibacter sp.
GGGCCCTTGAATGAGGAAGGGTTGGCGCCCGCGCCCAGCACCGCCTCCCACAGGGCCTGGGTCACGGGGTATTTTCCGATATAAAAGCCTTTTAGATATACCTGGTGAGCCGGTTTTTCACTGGCACGAGCGTTTTTATCCTCACTTCCCATCAGAAAGGCGCCCCCTTTGACATAGATCATGTCGAAGCTGAATTTCTTCTCCGTGTAGATCGGCTCCAGCATGAATGGTTAAATTTCTACTATGAAAGCATCCGGTTCCAGCAGACGCACCGGGAAATCTGAAATGCCCTTCAGGGTCAGCCCTTCCTGGTTTTTGATGCGGAACCGGGCTTCTCCGGCTTTCCAGAATTCAAACCAGCGGGCTTTGTCGTACAAAATCTGAACGGCTTTAAAGGCGAAAACCAGGGGCGGGCCCTCCTCCCGGAAAATGGAGAAGCCGTTGTTTTTGCTGCGGTTGACGGCCACTTTGGCCTCGGCGGCGCCCTGGAGGGTGGTTTCGAGGTCGAGGGACCGGCCGTTCGCATCTTCAATTTTCAGAAAAAAGGTGCTGGAGGCCAGTACCGAGGTGATTACGTACAGCTCGCTCTTTTTCAAGCGCTCCATATAAGTCCTGAACTCCTTTTCCCGCGGTATGGCGCCGGTCAGGAAATTGTCCAGGTCCAGCAGGCCGACCTTTTCTTCTGCAATCTCCTCGAAGGAGAAGGCCACCTTGTAGGAATGGCCGCCATCGGCCTGGGCCTGGAGCTTGCTGCCGTCCAGCCCGATCTTCCGGAAAAGGCCGTCCAGAAAACTGAATCCTGCTTTCAGGCCGAACTCGAAGGTTTTCCGGCCAATAATGTCTGGCGTTCCTGGGGCCGGCAGCGGCAAGGGCGCTGCATCGGCCTCGAAAAGCAGTTCCAAAGGGCTGTTAAGCGGTGAAAGATGACCATTTTCCCGGCTCAGCAGCTCCAGGGGTTGGATGTCCGATCGGGGCAGGGCCACGGAGTTGTAGCCTAGTTCGGCAAGGACATTTTTTATTAATTGTTCCATAGAAGGTGATTATTCCGGCAACAATACCGGGATCTCATGAGTGGGAAATTTTTGGCCAGAAAAAGAGAGGTTTTCTCCCTCTTTTTCACAGGCATCTTTGAGGGCTTGCCTCCCGGCCAGATGAGATGTTTTCACCTGATTGCCTTCAAACAAAACCTGATAAAATTTTTCGGCGTAGATCACGGCCGCCCGGTCCGGGAAAAAGTCCTGAGTGCCAATGGCAAACCGGACATAAGGTTGGATGGCTCTGGCATGTTCCAGGGTGTTGCAGGCGCTCAGTATGCAAACTTCGGGCGTATACTCCCCATGGATGACCTGAAAATATTCCAGCAGCTTTTCCGGGCTGACGGGCTGTACCCGGCTATTTTCTCCTTCAAAGTAAAGCCCTTCCGACCTGGAAGCGTGCATGGTGAGGTGCAGGACGGCCGGTTTGTACTTCAATGCCCTGGAGCAAAAATCTCCGGCAGCAACGGCCGATTCGATAAAGGGGCGCTCGAACTCATCGCGCAGGCTGCTGCTCCAATGGGCATCCTGTATTTTGCTCAATTCCTTGCCAAAATCCAGGGGGTTTTTATCGGAAGGGCTCGAACAGATGACCAAAACTTTTTTCTTCGGGCTTTTCGCCTGAGGAAAGCCGTCGCCATAAACGTTCACGATGGTTTGGGCTTGCTGGCGAATTTCTTCTTTGCTTTGGATGCCATCCAGCAGTCTATTAATTGGGAATTCCACGTCAATGTCCCAGTTTTTATATTTTTCCTCTTTCGCCTTTTCCATTTTCAATAGAGTGTCGTATCTGACAGAATATTTCTCATATCCAGGCAGAGGAATATGTATTTCCGGCTTGAGGTTGATATCATCATTGATCTCGTCCAGAAAGAAACGAATAACCGATAGGTATTCCCGTTTTTGTTTGTGTTCGCCGGTGACGATGATGTCTACATTATTCTCAGAAACGGTGATCATGGCTCTGCCCGGGGTACTACTGCGGCCTTGTAGGATTACGCCCGTGCGCCAAGCTATGTCAATGTCTTTTTGCAATTCCACCATAAGACGAGGCAGTACCAAAGAAGGCAAATAATCGTATTTATACACCAGCCTCAACTTTTCTGAAGCGTTCAAAAACGAATCACTTTGCGCGGCTGGCGTTTGGCGGTCCAGCAGGTCAGGGATCAATATAGCTTCCCGGTTATCAGTATAAAAGCTCAGCTTGAATTGCGCCATGATGTCTGCCAGGTAGCGCAATTCATTCGGGCTGTATTCATAAGGTTTTTGCATTGAGGGGCGGTATTCTCCTTCCTTTCGCGCTTCCTCGTTTACGATAAAGCCCAGTTGATCCAGCCTGATTTTGCCTTTTTGTTTGGCGGCCAATCCGGAGGTAATAATTTTGTATACCCCTGAAGTGACCCAATAGGGGTCGAGTACGTAGTATTCCGCCAGGCTCAATTCTTCAAAATGCAGCAGGATGCCAAGGTCGTTCAGGAAAGTAATGGCTTGTTCTTGTTCATCTGTATTGGTCAAGGCATGATCCTTACAAATGCTTCGGAACCTATGGTGGGCCAGATAGTGGTTTTCTTTGGTGATTTTCTGTAAAGCTTCTTTTATTTCTATCCAGCGTTTATCGATCTGGGTATCGAAAAGCTCCGCCTGGGGAATATATGTTTCCAGTAATTTTCGCAGGGCATCAATTTCTTCGCCCGTTTCACACGACAGGTTAATGAAATCTTTAATCTGAGGAAATTCCTTTTTTAAATTGTACTGGTTCAGGCTGAAGGCCCTGACCAGCTCAATTTTATTGGTTACCACAATTACCGGAGAATTGCCGCCAAACGTCTGTATGCGCTTCAGCCATTGCCGCACTTGCTGGTCGGGTTCGGCATCTTTCCGGGCTTCCAGGATGAGCAAATACACGCTGCGTCTAGTCATGAAGAACTGATGGGTAGAACTCATGATCTCCTGTCCGCCGAAATCCCAGAAATGGGCTTTTATTCCATGTAGCCCGGTTTGTTTTGAAAAGGTAGCCAATTCTTTAAAATCAAGGGTTTCTATGGTAATCCCATCGGTTTGTACTTCGGAAGGGTTGAATTCGTTGTGCTTCAGGCGCCGCAGGATCGAGGTCTTTCCCGCCTTTGCCTCGCCGACCAGTAGTACCTTGATCTCCTGCAAAGCTTTTTTCTCCGCCGCAAACCAATTCAGCGCCGCCTGGCTGCCCTGCTTTACAATATCTATGGGCGGAGAAGTCAGGCCGTCGTTGCCGTTCAGGTACAGGTACTCCAGGCGGGCGGCGCCTGCGGGCAAAACAAATTCCGTCAGTTGGTTATCACTTGCGTCCAGAAGCCTCAGGGCAGGGTACCGGCCTTCGAACACCACTTCCGCCAGTTGGTTCTTTTGCAGATACAAATACTCCAGGGCAAGGCAACCGGCGGGCATTTTCAGGGAGGTAAGGGCACATTTGTTCAGGTATAAAACCGCCAGGCGAGGCAGGGGCGCTGAAAAGGCAATTTCCTTCAATTTCTCATTCTCCGCGAGGTACAAATACTCCAGCGCCGCCGCCTTTTCATCCAGCGCCAGGCTCTCCAGCGCGCTGCCGGACAGGCTGAGGGCGATGATCTTTCCTGCCGCATCGAGCGCGTAGCTGTTGTTTTTCCGCCGGACGGCGAGGACGCCGTCCAGTTTTTCCAGGCCGTTTGTCAGTTGGTCCAGGGTTTTGGCCATAGTGCGCAGTGGTTAACTGTTTGAGGCAATAAGAGCGGCAGAACGTTCGCCTGACCCGGTTACTAATACTGCCGCCCGGGCGGTGAGAGCATGCTCTCAACCCGCATTTTTGTCCCGGCCGGGGGCCGGGAGCCGGACAATTGCCTGTTCAGTGGTTGTCATCCGACACACCCGTGAGCTGGAGGGGAAACCCACACCAGGCGAAACCCGAGGTTGTTGTTGCGGTTCTCGGGTTGCCAGTTGTTGCGGTTCGCGCAGCGGCAGTTTACGGCGTCGTTGTTCCAGCTGCCGCCGCGGTACACCCGGTTAGCACCCTACGGCAATTGCCCTTGATCGCTAAAATAACCAGAATTATCCAAAAAAAACTGTTTTTCGGAATGCTTTGGCGTTGGCGTGTTGGGTAAAGGCCAGCAAAGGCAATGCCCGCCTCTGGCAACTGGCCTCATCCCATTCTCCCGACCGGTATTTTTCATCCAGTGCGCGCATTTTTTTGACGAAGCGCCGCCGGCTGCGCAGGGACAGGCGAAGGTTAAAAGGCAATACCACATAACCCAGGAACGGCAGGCCCCGGGAGGTAGCATTCAGCAGGGTTGGTTTAAGCCGGCATTGGAGTTCGTTTTCTACAAACTCCTCTATTGTCCGCCGGGCTTGTTTCAACACCTCTTTGTTATCATGCCACAAGGCATGCCAGTCGGAAGAGGCGCTTGCCTCTAGTTGTCCCAGAGGTGCTGGCCCTCG
>CAZAXA010000539.1:0-4481 GCA_964488965.1 uncultured Phaeodactylibacter sp.
GCCTCCAGGCCCGCTGGATAGATCAACGGATTTAACCCACTACCCTTATTTTTATCCTGCCTGTGTAAACCGCCTGTGCCCGGCTGGCTTTACAGGGCAACAGATTCCTGAAATTTTATGGCCGCATTCGCAAAAAAAAGTACTTTAGCAGGTAGATTGAACACAAATAAAAAGCCAACGATGAAGTATCTGCTCCAGCTTGCACTCCTTCTGCTTACCCTCAGCCTGAGCGCACAAAAACAACCGCTGACTTATTACCTGCCGGACATTCCCTACCTGCCGGACATTCCCACGCCGGAATCTTTCCTGGGGTATCAGGTAGGCGAATGGCATATCAGCCATGACCAGCAGTTGTCCTATATACGGGCCCTGGCGGAGGCCTCGCCGCGGGTGGCGGTCACCGAATACGCCCGCACTTACGAAAACCGCCCCCTGGTTTACCTCACCATCACCTCGGAAGCCAACCACCGGCGCCTGGAGGAAATCCGCCGGGAGCACCTGGCCCTGTCCGACCCGGAGCGCTCCGCCCGCATCAATACCGAGGGCATGCCGGCAGTCCTCTACCAGGGCTTCAGTATCCACGGCAATGAACCCAGCGGCGGCAATGCCGCCACCCTGGTGGCCTACTACCTCGCCGCCGGGCAGAGTGAGGAAGTACAGCGCCTGCTGAATGAAACGGTCATCCTGCTGGACCCCTGCTTCAACCCCGACGGCTTCCAGCGCTTTTCAACCTGGGCGAATATGCATAAGAACGCAAACCTGACGGACGACTCCCAGGACCGCGAGTACGACGAGGACTGGCCCCGTGGGCGCACCAATCACTACTGGTTTGACCTCAACCGCGACTGGCTGCCCGCCCAGCACCCGGAGAGCCGGGGCCGCGTTCAGCTCTTCCACGACTGGAAGCCCAACATCCTTACCGACCACCACGAGATGGGCGCCAACGCCACCTTTTTCTTTATGCCGGGCGTCCCGCAGCGCACCAACCCGATCACGCCCTGGGAAAACCAGGAGCTGACCGGCAAGATCGGCACTTTCCATGCCGCCGCCCTCGATGAGATCGGGTCGCTGTATTATTCACAGGAGGGCTACGATGACTTTTACTACGGGAAGGGCTCGACTTACCCTGACGTCAACGGCGGCGTCGGCATCCTCTTCGAGCAGGCCAGCTCCCGCGGGCATCTGCAGGCCACCGTCAACGGCCCGCTGAGTTTTGCCTTTACCATCCGGAACCAGGTGCGCACGGCCCTTTCCACCCATAAGGCCGCCGTCGGCCTCCGCAAGGAACTGCTGGACTACCAGCGCCGCTTCTACCGCGACGCCATGGAGGAGGCCCGCAAAGCGGAGCGGAAAGCGATCGTATTCGGCGATGCCGCCGGCCGCGCCCGCCTGTACGCCCTGGTGGAGATACTGCGCCGCCATCAGATAGAGGTGTATCAGCTCGGGAAGCCGGTGCAGGCAGAAGGGCAGGCCTTCGAGCCCGCCTCGGCCTTCATCGTGCCTATGGAACAGCCCCAGTACCGGCTCATCCGCGGCATCTTCGATACTGCCACCACTTTTCAGGACAGCATCTTCTACGATGTGTCCAGCTGGGCGTACCAATACGCCTTCAACCTCTCCTGCGGAGAACTGAAGGGAAAAGACTTCAACCGGGGCCTGCTCGGGGCGCCCGTTCAGGGGCTTAGGCCGGAAGGAAAGGCGCCGCCGCCGGCGATGAGCCGCTACGCCTATCTGCTGGAATGGGAGGATTACTATGCCCCCCGCGCCCTGAACTTCCTGATGGCCAGCGGCCTGCGGGCCAAGGCGGCCACCCGGGACTTTCTGCTGGAGGGCAGGCAGTACCGGCGGGGCGCCGTGCTCATTCCGGTGGAAAACCAGCCGAAGACGCCCGAAGAGGTTCATCAGCTGGTCAGCCGGGCGGTGGAAGCCACACAGGCCCCGGCCTATGCCGTAACTACCGGCCACACCCCCGAAGGCATAGACCTGGGCAGTAATGATTTCGAGGCCTTAAAAACCCCGAAAGTGGCGCTGCTCGTCGGCGATGGCGTTTCCAGCTACGGGGCGGGCGAAGTATGGCACCTGCTGGACCAGCGCTACGGCATGGTGGTGAGCAAACTGGAACTTGATGGCCTGCCGAAAAGCAGCCTGGATAAATACACGACGGTAGTAATGGCCGATGGCAACTATGAAAGCCTGTCAAAAGAAGGATGGGACAAGCTGCGCGACTGGGTGCGGCAGGGCGGCAACCTGGTCGCGCTGGAAGGAGCCGTCAAGGCGGCTGCGCAGCAGGGCCTGGCCGGCCTCAAGGCCAAAGAAGCTGAGAAGAAAGAGGGCGAGCCGACAGAGCGGCGGCCCTACGAACGGCTTTATGACGATCGCGGCTCGGAAGAGGTCGGCGGCGCCATCCTGCAGGCCGATGCCGACCTGAGCCATCCCCTGTTCTTTGGCTTCGGCCGGACGCCTGTGCCCATGTTCCGCAGCAACAGCCTGGCCTTTGAGGCCACCGGCAATGCCTACGCCACTCCCGCTATCTATACGGACAAGCCCCTGCTGAGCGGTTACATCAAGGACAAGCACCTGGAGCTGATCCGCAGGTCCGCCGCCGTCACCGTCAGCGGGCTGGGCCAGGGGCGGACGATCTGCATAGTGGACAACCCCAACTTCCGGGCCTTCTGGTACGGCGGCAACCAGCTTTTCGCCAACAGCATCTTCTTCGGGCCCATCATCAGCCGGCATGCGGTGGAAAAGGCCAGCGGGCAGCCGCCGGCGGCAGGGAAGGAGTGAATGAGCCGCCAATAATGCGAATGACGGCTTAATTCTGATTTCAGGAATTTTAAACCCTTGAGGTTTCCGAAATCTCAAAGGTTTTGTAAGCTGCGGATTTTCATAGCGAACTGGAATTGCCGATGGAATTCCCTCGATAGTTAAAAGCATACTCGGAGGGGCGGCGCTGCGTTTAAAAAAGAGCCTTAGAGGATATAGGCGGGAGGGCCAACCATTTCTGCATGGTGATGGTATATTATGAAGGCTCTTTTCCCAGGCCGGAGCTTTAACCAAATGGTCAGACATGGTAAGAAAACTACTCCTCATATTCACCTGCTGTTGTGTATTGCTATACAACCTGCGCTCTCAGACCCCTTATCACGAACTGGCAAAAGACACCATCATCACCCGGCCCATTCTGTTCGGCAATGCTTATCTGCTGGATGGCAAAACGCTCAACATGCAGGTCATGCAGTGGTTCATGAAAGACCACCCCATAGCCCACGACCAGATCCGGGTGGCCGTGGTCAGCGACCAGCTGGCGGCAGTCAGCTTCACGGCCGGCGGCATGATCTTCCTGGGCGGCATCCTGATCCGGGAGGACAACCCCGGCGCCGGGCAGGACCTCATGCTGATGGGCGGCGCCGGCATCGGCGCCGGCCTGCTCTTCTCCATCATCTCCGGCGGCCACCAGCGGCGGGCCGTGCAGTTGTATAATGAGGACATCAGGCGGTATTATAATTCCTCGGCCGGGCCGGCCTGGCAGTTCGGCCTGAGCGGCAACGGGCTGACGCTGATGGCGGGCTTTGAGTAAGGGGAGGCAACCGGGGAGGATGCGGCGGCATCAGATGGCGGGAACATGGCCCCATAGTGCCGGCTCGTTTCCGGCGCCGATGCCCGGATTTGCATGGCTTATGTTCCTACCCCAGGTAGGCATTCAGTAACATTTTATGGGAGGAGGACCGAAGCTTGCGAATGGCCCTGTCTTTTATTTGCCGTATCCTTTCCTGGGTGAGGTTCAGGCTGGCCCCGATCTCGTGGAGCGTCATCGATTCCTCTCCTCCCAGGCCAAAATACATTTTGATGATGGCCTGCTCCCGTTCAGTGAGGGAAGACAAGGCCTTTTCGATATCCAGCTTCAGGGAATCGGTGTAGGCCAGGCCCTTGTCGGCTTCGGCAGAATCCGCATTTTCCAGCACATCGAGATAGGACGTATTTTCTCCGCCCTCAAAGGGGGCGTCCATAGAGACATGGCCGGGCGCCGCTTTCAGGGTTTCTTTGATCACTTCCAGCGTCAGGTCCATGCCCTCTGCCAGTTCCTCAGGCGTTGGCTCCCTTTCGTACTTCTGTTCCAGCTCGGCAAAGGAATTGTAAATCTTGGTTAAGGCTCCGACCTTATTGAGCGGCAGGCGGATCAACCTTCCCTGCTCCGACATGGCCTGCATGATGGACTGCCGGATCCACCAGACGGCATAGGAGATGAACTTAAAGCCCCGGGTCTCATCGTACCGTTGCGCGGCCTTTACCAGCCCGATGTTGCCCTCGCTGATGAGGTCCATCAGCGGCAAGTGGTTATTCTGGTACTGTTTGGCAACCGAGACGACAAACCTGAGGTTTGCCTTGACCAGTTTTTCCAGGGCCTGTTGGTCGCCATTCCGTATCCTGACCGCCAGCTCTGTTTCCTCTTCAACAGATACCAAATCCAGCTTGCTGATCTC
>CAZAXA010000540.1:0-4427 GCA_964488965.1 uncultured Phaeodactylibacter sp.
CGGCCTGTACTTCACCTGGGATGAGGCCGGGAACTCCACCGATATGGCGGGCGCCATTCCGGTAAAGGAGAAACTGGAGATCAAGGGGTTAAGCGCCATAGAACTGCCTGCCTCCAGGGCGCTGATGGTGGAGTATTACGGCAATTACCACAATATTGGCGCCGCCCATACCGCCATCGACCAGTACATCGCCGCTACGGGCGCTAAAGCGGGCACACCGGTCATCGAAGAATATATCACCGACCCTGAAAAGGAAAAGGATACCTCCAGATGGCTGACCAAAGTGTACTACCCCCTGATGCAATAATACCGAAAAGCTCTTTAAGAAATCATCCTTTGCCGGGGGTGTGCAAGAAGGGATAGTACAGCGCCTTTTTTCACACCCCCTTTTTTTTCTAACGCACCTGGCATTATCCTAAAACCGATAAGTAACTTTTCCCCTCACGAAAAAAGGCATTCCCGGGGTGAAATGCAGTTCCTCCACACTTTCGGTTTCTTCCCTGAGCCTTGATTCCGTTGCGAACTGGGCTTCGTTCCACTCGGTGCCCAGCAGGTTCTCGCCAACAATGCTGAAGGTGGTGTTCTTAAGCGTATAGCTGAAGTTGGCATCCGCTACAAAATAGCCTTTGGCCATAATGCTGCCGTCTTCATTGGCCGGCCGGCCAATGATGTAGCGATAGCGGATGCTGCCGGAGAAGCCGTGTGGCAACTGCAGCGCCAGGCCGCCCGTAGCGGTCAGGTCCGGGGCCAGGGGGATATAATCTGCTGTTTCCGGTTCATCGATGGCCCTGGCAATGGTATAAGTGATATCCGAATCAAAGAACAGGGCGTCCGTGAGTTGATAGCGCACACCAAAGTCAAGGCCGTAGCGGCGCGTTTTGCCACTGGGCTCCACGATACCTTCGTCACCGACGTAGACAAATTCCTGCTCCAGGAATAAGTACCAGAGCGCAGCATTGAACCACAGGTTGCGCAGGGGTTTCCAGAGGCCTCCCAGGTCGATGCCATAGGCTGCGGGCAGGATTTCCCGCCCTTGCTGCGCCACCACTACCCGCGTGTCGTTGGAATGGAAACCAATGCCGGTTTTGACGAAGGCCTGCCAGTACCGGTTGGGGTTGTAGATGAAGTTGAGCTTGGGGCTGGCGAAGAACTTGTCTTCTGAAAGGGTTTGGTAGGAGGGCGCCAGTTCGTCGACATAATCGAATTGAAAATAATCAACCCTCAGGCCTGGATTGACGAGTACTTTCCCCAGGCCGAATGCCGCATCGGCAAAGCCATAGAAATTGGATTCATCAATATCCCCCAGGGCGATGGGTTCAAGCGTAGTCTGGCGGTTGAGGGTACGGGACAATTCGTTGCCTTTTACCTGGTCATAGCGCAACCCGGCGCCTCCCTGCAGGCCGAGGCTGGCCCCGCTCAGATGAAACTCCCGGTGTATCACGCTCTCCAGCCCAAAGATATTCCGCGTTTCCTTCTGCCGGATCTGGTCGCCATTTATAGGGTCATTGAGAAAGAAGGTGAAGTTGGAATAAAGCTCAAAATCGTATTTGCTGAAATAGGCGCGGCTTTTTACGAAGGCATCGCCAGACAGCGCCCTGGTGTGGTTGAGGGCGATGTTGTCGCGGCCGGTAGAGCCGCCTTCCGTGTTGTCGATCGCGCCAAAACGGCTGATCAGGCCGGCATCTACCGCCCGCTGAGGGATTTGCCCGGAGGCGTCCCAGCGGCTGCGGAAATGAGAAGCGGAGAAGCTCAGCTTGTCGTTGTTGGGCAGGTTGAGGGTATATTTTCCGAACAGGTTGGCCCGGTTGAAGTTCTGGGAGGCCTCAAAGGGGCCGTCCGTAAGCACGTACTCTCCCGCAAGGTAGGCATCCTGCCCGGGAGCATTCTCCAGCAGGTTGAACAGGCCCACCGCCCGCAGGGTGTTGAAACGGCCGTACTCCAGGGATGCCAGGCTGGCGCCCGGATCTTCGATGGCCTGGAAATCCACATAACCCGCAGTGGTAAAGTTGCCTTTGGAGGTATAATAGGGGCCTTTGCCGAAATCCACGTTCCCGATCGTTTCCGGGATCAGGAAGTGCAGGTCGGCGTAACCCTGCCCGTGGGCATGGGAAACCATATTGACGGGCAGGCCGTCCACCGTGATGTTGATATCGGTCCCGTGGTCTATGTCAAACCCCCGCAGGAAAATCTGTTCGGCCTTTCCTCCTCCGGCATGCTGGGCGATGAACAGGCCGGGCACCTTGCGCAGCACCTCCTGGGAGGAGTTGACCGGGTGAAGCTCCAGGTCGACCGTTGATATCTGGCTCAGAGCGCTGATCTTTTTAGAGACTACCACCTGCTCCAGCTTTATTGAAGTTTCGTCCATAACAATAGTGGCCATCCGGCCCAGATCCTCCTCTTTCAGGATCAACTGCCGCCCCTCAAACCCCAGGAAGCTGATGAGGACGGTATCGCCTGCCTTTGGGCCGATGAAGCGAAAATACCCCAGCTCATTGGTATGCGTATGTTCAGTCGAAGACTTAAGGAGCACATAGGCGTCCTGTATGGGGGCGCCTTTTTTGTCGACGACTTTGCCTTCAAGCGCCTGGCCGGCCAGCGTGGCGGCAAAGAAAAAACAGGCGATGATGATTGATGCTATTCTTGGCATGATGTTTCGATTAAAGTTTCCGGACAATGCACAGCCGGGCTGTTCCTGCTTTGCGGACAGTGCATTGAAAGAAAAGAAATCTTCGGATTAATAGATGAGGCGCAGCGAGGCCTGTTGCCGCAGCGCCCGTCATAAAGGTATCAGCCAAAGGGCCTGGGGGGAGGGGCTGGTACGGATGGGTAGAAAACCGCCGCCCGTAAAAGTTGGCTTTCCGGCGGTGTCAGCTCCATATTCCGGCAGGAGGGAAGCGGGATCGGAGAAGCAGGATATTCAGGGGCTTTGTCATTCAGCTTCCTGGCTTTGCCGCTCAGGGGGGCCGGGCCTTCATCGAAAGGGCGGAGCAGGCCGCTGAGCAGGCCAAGAAAATGGTGGTGATGGCTGTGCCCAGCACCGGCATGGCTGTGAAAGTGGTGTTTTTGTACTTGCCCGGCAAGATGAGCAAGAAAATGCAGGCCTTCCATCACGGGAGGGCGGAAGGCCCCCGCGAGGTAAAACAGCATAAAACAGGCCGTTAATCCAACTCTGTATTTTCCAAATGACGAGGCCATACGTTTTTTCCTCAATGCGCAATAACGAAGTAATTCTGCAATTACTTACGATATATATTCGTAAATTGGATTAACCTTAACAAAACAAACAAATAATAATGAGAAAGCCTCCTTTCAACCTGTTTTTCGAATTTGCCCTGCTGCTCTTTCTGGCGCTCCAGCTTCAGTCGTGCGCTACCAACCCGGTGACGGGCAAGAGCCAGCTGATGCTGTTGAGCAAGGACCAGGAGATTGCCCTGGGGCAACAGTCGGACCCTGAGATCGTCGCCGCTTTCGGCCGATATGATGATGAAACCATTCAGAAGTTCATCAATGAAAAGGGCCAGCAAATGGCCCAGGTCTCTCACCAGCCGGATCTGAAGTATGAGTTCAAGGTGCTCGATTCGCCGGTGGTCAATGCCTTTGCGCTGCCGGGCGGTTTCGTGTATTTCACGCGGGGCATCCTGGCGCATTTCAATAATGAGGCGGAGTTTGCCGGCGTGCTGGGCCATGAGATCGGACACATCACCGCCCGCCATTCCGCCCAGCAGTACAGCCGGCAGATCCTGGCGCAGGCGGGCCTCATCGCGGGGGTCATCCTCTCTGAAGACTTCCGCCAGTATGCCGGCCTGGCCCAGCAGGGTATCGGGCTGCTTTTCCTGAAATTCAGCCGGGATAACGAGAGCGAATCCGACCGCCTTGGCGTCGAATATTCCACGAAGATCGGTTATGATGCCCGCCAGATGGCCGACTTCTTCAATACCCTCAAGCGCCTCGGCGATCAGGGCGAGGGCAGCATTCCCACTTTCCTGTCTACGCACCCTGACCCGGCCGACCGCTATGCCAAGGTTGGCCAGTTGGCCCGGCAGTGGCAGCAGAAAGTGCCGGCCCACCAGTTCGAGGTGAAGCGCAACGATTACCTCCGCATGATCGACGGCCTGGTCTACGGGGAAGACCCGCGCCAGGGGTATGTGGACGGCAATATCTTCTACCACCCGGAACTGAAATTCCAGTACCCCGTTCCCAGCGGATGGAGGGTCAACAACATGCCTTCTCAGGTACAGATGGCGCCGGAAGACGGCAAGGCCCTGATCCTTCTCGCCCTGGCCGCCGGCAGTGACCCGTCACAGGCCGCCGACGCCATGCTGCAGCAATACCAGCTTACGCAACTGAGCCGCCAGAATGAGAACGTGAACGGCCTGCGCGCCGTGTCCGTCCTGGCCGAGCAGGCCAATGAACAAACCCAGCAGGTG
>CAZAXA010000541.1:0-4426 GCA_964488965.1 uncultured Phaeodactylibacter sp.
CCGGCGGGTCGTAAGTGGGGGAGTTGGAGTTGGGGATGGGCGTCCAGGCCTGTACATTGAACGGCCCGGGTTGGGTGCTCATCATCCACAGATACTGGATGGGGCCCACTCCGCCCGAAGGCGTTTCGAGATTCATGATCAGGCCGGGGTCGTTGCCCGGCCCGCAGAGGAACTGGTCTGGCCCGATGCGGCCCGGGTCAGTGATATTTTCACAGGGGTTGTTGAGTACCGCGCTGCAGCTGGTCGTGCATCCGTTGGCATCCGTAACGGCCACCGAGTAATTGCCTGGCCCCAGGTTGGTGAGGGTGGCGCTTGTCTGCCCGTTGTTCCACAGGAATGAGAAAGGCGATGTGCCGCCGCTTACCAGCACCTGCAGGACACCGTCGGTATTGCCTTCCGAGACGGGATTGAGGACGCTGACCGAACAGCTGGGGCTGTCGAAAGCGTTGATGGCGACACTGGCAGCGGCAGTGCAGCCATTGGCGTCCGTCACCGTTACGGTATAGTTGCCTGCCGCGAGGTTCCCAATGCCGGAGGTAACCGCGCCGTTGCTCCAGGAATAGCTGTAGGGGGGCGTGCCGCCGGAGACAGAGGCATTCGCCGTTCCATTGGCAGTATTCTCGCAGGTAGCGCCGGTTCCTGCACTGGCGCCGACGATGAGCGCCGGGGGTTCGGTGATCTGTACGTTTACCACATCGGTGCAGCCATTGGCGTCCGTTATGGTGGCTGTATAGGCGCCGGCCCCCAGGTTAGTAGCGGTGGCGGCGGTTTGGCCATTGCTCCACAGGTAGGTGTACGGTATGCTGCCGCCGCTCACGGTGATGGTGGCCCGGCCATCCGAAAAGGCATTGCAGCTGGCGTTGGTAATGTTGGCGGACACCACCTGGGCAACGAGCTCTGAAGGTTCGGCTACGCCGACGGTGGCGGAACCGCTACAGCCGGCGGCATCCGTGACAGTCACCATATAAACCCCTGCGGGGATATTGAGCAGTTCGGCGCCGGTGCTTCCGTTATTCCACAGGTAAGTGAATGGCGGAGTACCTCCCGTGACCACTACGGCTGCCGCGCCGTTGGCCTCTCCGAAACAATCGGGAGTGGTGGCTACCGGAGTCAGCATCAGGCCCGGGAACTGTTGTACCGTGGCGCTCCTGACTACCTCGCATTCGTTCTGGTCGGTGACGGTGACGGTATAGGTTCCGGCAGCCAGGCCGGTGATGGTAGCGCCGGAAGCGCCGTTGCTCCATTCAAAAGAATAAGGAGGCGTGCCGCCGCCGGCAGTAGCCGTAATGGCGCCGGTATTATTGTCATCGCAGAAGATGTCTGTGGCAGACAGGGAGGCGGTAACCGGATCCGGCTCGCCGATGTTGAAGTTCAGCACCAGCATACACCCACGGGCATCGGTAATGCTGAGGGAGTAGGAACCTGCCGCCAGGCCATTGGCGGCAGAGCCGGAAGCGCCGTTGCTCCAGGCATAAGTATATGGTGGGTTGCCTCCGGAGATGCTGGCTGCAGCCGTACCGTTGGCCTCTCCGGCACAACGGGTATCGGAAGTGGAAACATTACCCTGTAATTGCGGAGGTTCAGTGATGACGACGGACCCGCCGGCTTCGCAGAGGTTGGCATCCTTTACCGTTACGCTGTAAGTGCCGGGCCCCAGGTTGCTTATACTGGCCGTAGTGGCGCCGTTGCTCCAGGCATAGGCGTAGGGCGGGACGCCGCCGCTGACGCTGGCAGAGGCAGTACCGTCGCCGGCGCCGGGGCAGGAGACGTTGGCCCCGGAAACGGAAAGGTTCAGTGCCGGCGGTTCGTTGACCGTTGCGCTGGCTTCCTGGGTGCAGCCCCCGGCATCCGTAACCGTCACGGAATAAGTGCCGGCCGCGAGGTTGGTGATCTCGTTGGCGCTGCCGCCGTTACTCCAGGAATAAGCGTAGGGCGGGGCGCCGCCGCTGGCGCTTACCAGTATGCTGCCATTGGCAGCTCCGTGGCAGAGGATATCGCGGGGGACGATGACGATCTCAAAGTCATCGACAATGTCGATAGTAATGTCAGCGACAGTACTACAGCCATTGGCATCGGTTATCGTAACCGAATAAGCGCCTTCCGGAAGGTTTTGGATAGATTCGGTGATCTCGCCGGTACTCCATTCGTAAGAGTAGGGCGGAACACCGCCGCTGACGCTTACCGTCGCCTCGCCGGTGGCGCCGGCGCCACAGACTACCTCGGCCCCGTCAACGGTAGCCTGCAACTGCGGAGATTCGGCGATGGTAGCGGAAGCGGTAGCCTGGCAGCCGTTGGCGTCAGTTACCACCACCGTATAAGTGCCTGCCGGCAGGTTGCTGATCATTGGGGTTACCGCTCCGGTATTCCAGATGAAGCTGAAAGGCATGGTTCCCCCGGAAACCACGGCCGTGGCGGTACCGGCCGCTTCGCCGGGGCACACGGTGGGAGTGGCCGCCACATTAACCGATACATCCGGTGGTTCGTTGACCACCGCTGTGCCGGTTTCAGTGCAGCCATTGGCGTCTGTGACCGTAACGCCGTAGGCGCCGCCGGCCAGGCCGGTTATAGTTGGAGTAGTTCCCCCATTGCTCCATGCGATGGACAAGGGCGCCAGGCCGTTGATGATGGTGACAGTGGCGGCCCCATCGGCGGCATCACAGGTGGTGACATCGGTAGCGCTGACGCTGATCTCCAGCGGGGGCGCCGCTATCACGAAAACGACAGCAGTGGCCGTGCAGCCGGCGCCGTCGATAACCGTGACGGTATAGGCGCCCGGGTTGAGGCCGGTAATGGTTTGGGTGGCGCCTCCATTACTCCATAAATATATATAAGGCGGAACGCCGTTCATAGCGGTGGCGGTTGCCGTGCCGTCGTTGGCGCCGGGGCAGGACTCCGGGCTGGCGCTGGCCGTTGCTGTCAGGGCAGAAACAGGAGACAGGGTGATCATATCGGTAATGTCACAGCCATTGGCATCGCTTATCGTGACGGAATACGTGCCGGCTGCCAGGTTGGTAATGGCCGGGCTGCTGGCCCCCGTGCTCCAGAGGAAAGTATAAGGGGGCGTGCCGCCGCCCGCGCTGGCCACGGCGGAGCCATTGGTATTGCCGGCACAGGTGGGCCCGGCGCCGGTTACGTTGGAGGTCAATGGCGGCGGGGCGGTTACGGCGCCGGAGGCCGAGTCGGTACAGCCGGCAAGGTCGGTAACGGTTACGGAGTAGAGGCCGGGCCCCAGGCCGGTTTGGGCAGCGGTAGTAGCGCCGTTGCTCCACAGGTAAGAGTAGGGGGGCGTTCCTCCGGTTACGACAGCCAGGACTTCGCCATCGCCGCTATCGGGGCAGGCCAGGCCATTGGTGGCGACCGAGACGTTCAGCGGGTTGAGGCTTACGGTGATACAGCCCACTGTACCACAGAGGTTCTGGTCGGTCATAGTGACGCAATAGGCGCCCGGGCCGGGAACAGTAATGACCGAGCCGGTGGCGCCGGTAGTCCATGAGTAATGATACGGAGGGGAGCCTCCGCTGCCGTTAGCTGTGATGATAATAGGCAGGGAGCATACGTTGGCGGACAGGCTTACCGAAAGGAGGGTAGGCTGGCCAACGCTCACGCTTTCGCTCACGGTGGCCCCGGCGGCATCGATGACGGTAACCGAATAGTTGCCGGCGGAGATGTTGTTCAGGGTGGGGCCTACCTGGCCGTTACTCCACAGGAAAACGAAAGGCCCCGTACCTCCGCTGACGTTGGCCGTCACACTGCCGATGGGCAGGCCATAGCAGGCGGGTTCGGCCACATCAAAGGTAATGGTGAACTGGGCGATTGACAATTGCATCAGGAGAGCAAAAGGTAGAATAAGCAGGAATCGCGCCCCGGGATGCTGAGGCTTGAAGGTAAAGCTTCCCAGGGCTTGGTTGAGTAGAGTTCTACGCATCTGGATGTATAATTTGTTAGCAAAATAATATTGCACCGTATCTGCGATACTCCGCTTCCGGCCGCCAGGCGCCAGAAGGCAGTTACCGATGAACCAATAGCCTGGCACTGGCTGGAAAATATCGCTCAGCGGGAGCCTGATGAGCAGGGCTGTTGCGATTTGCCCCTGTCCGGTGGCAGTGCCGATGTCCTGTTTTCTGGAAACCAAATAAAGTGACCCGCCCATAGCGGGCGTCTGGGGGGTATTTTCGAAGGGTGCATTAGCCGGAGGCTAACTCAAGGGGATGAACGGGGTAGCTATGGCTTTTATACGCCATACAATTGCTTCAGTTGCAAAGAAACAAATTTTAAACAAAACAATCAATTAATGCTTCTCCCTTTTCCCAAAAAAAAAGTCGCATCACAAGGATTGTGATACGACCTACTACTAACAAATTATAATCCCATGAACATGAATGTCTCTTCAGCGGCCGGATGGAGAACGCTTTTCTCTTCCGGCTCC
>CAZAXA010000542.1:0-4403 GCA_964488965.1 uncultured Phaeodactylibacter sp.
GTACCAGCAGGCCGAAATAGAGCAGGGACTTGCCCAGCACCTTGAACAGCTCCGGCTGCATGCCGAAGCCCTGGAACATGCCGAACAGCCCGATGTTCTCCACCACCAGGTCGAGGGCCTCCCGGATCATCTGCGGCTGCAGCACCCGGAAATAATTGGACAGGGATACGAAAATGAGCCCCAGCAGGAAACGCCAGCGATAACGGAGGAAAAATTTATTGATATAGGCTAGTTCTTTCACAGCAATTCGGGTCTTTCTTTTGTCCGGATACAACTCTATTAACCGGCGGGGTAAAGATAAGTTGAAAAGGGGAGGAAAAAGTGTATTTGTGCATTGGTCTATCTGAGGGCTCTCATGGCCCGGAGGCTGATACACCGATACACTGATATACCGATACACTTTTATCCTTCATTTCTGCCCCATTACCCTTATATTTATGCCTCGAAAACAAACTGAAACATTATACGTAAATACTTACAAACCTAGCCACTCATGAACCGAATTGTGACCCTTGATGAATTTATCATCCGCCGCCAGAAAGATTTTCCATTCGCCTCCGGCGAACTTACCGGCCTGCTGCGCGACATCGGCGTGGCCGCCAAGATCGTCAACCGCGAGGTCAACAAGGCCGGGCTGGTCAGCATCCTCGGCAAGGCCGGCACGGAGAACGTCTCCGGAGAAGATGTACAGAAGCTCGACCTTTACGCCAACGAAAAGCTTATCGACTGCCTGAAGAACAGCGGGGAGTGTTGCGGCATCGCTTCTGAAGAGCTGGAGGATTTCATCCCCATTCAGTCGCTGGCCAGCAAGACTTCCAAGTATGTCGTGGTCTTCGACCCTCTCGACGGCTCCTCCAATATCGATGTGAACGTATCGGTCGGCACCATTTTCGGCATCTACCGCCGGATCAGCGACCCGGAAGGGCAGGCGCAGATGGAGGATTTCCTCCAGAAAGGCACCGAGCTGGTGGCCGCCGGCTACGTCCTCTACGGAACCTCCACCCTGCTGGTCTACACCACCGGCCGGGGCGTCAATGCCTTCACGCTGGACCCCTCCATCGGCGAGTTCTGTTTATCCCATAAGGACATTCAGATTCCCGATCGCGGCAACTACTACTCGGTCAACCAGGGCTACTACCTGAAGTTCGACGTGGAGATGCGGCGCTACATCGACCACTGTTCCGACCTGAACCTGCGCCTGCGCTACATCGGCTCCATGGTGTCCGACATTCACCGCATCCTGTTCCAGGGGGGTATCTTCCTCTACCCCAATACCCGGAAATACCCGCAGGGCAAGCTGCGCCTCGTTTACGAATGCAACCCGCTGTCCTATATCGTGGAGCAGGCCGGCGGCAAGGCCATCACCTGCCAGCTGGAACGCGTCCTGGAATTGCCGGTTGAGCACCTGCATCAACGCATTACCATCGCCATCGGCTCGCCGGGCATGGTGGACGAGATGAAGGAGTTCGTGGAGCGGTACAGCGCTGTGCCGACGTTTAAGTAAGTGCAATGGCGCATATATTGAGGCGCTAGGAATTGAAGCTGTAAAGCTTTAAATTTGTTTACACAATACGATTCCATAATAAAACAGCGGTATAATGGAAAGCGCAGTGAAGGCAATACCGGAAGTATTGGTCTATGAGATGGTGGATGGAAAGCCGATCTACTATAAAGGGTATAAGGGCTACTTATCCGGGGACAAACAAATTGACGAGCTAATGGGTAGCGGTTATCTGCAGGCATTGTAGTGAATCTCCTCACAAATTGAGTTTCTGCATCTTAGGCAGAGCAGCAGGAATATAAATTCCTGCGCTGCTACGCGGGAATCTATATTCCCGCTTCTCGGGCATAAACTCAGAAAGTTGGAAGAAACACTATGATCGGCACACAGCTGATCATCCTGCTGAGCAGGTTGATCGATCTGAAGAAATATCAACTTATCTCCAATGAAGTTGGATTGAAGTTTGGAAAACAATTCAATTGTTAAATTTTGGCGTAGACAAAGTGATATGGATATTTACTGACACCCGAAAAATAATGATAGCCCGGCAAGGCGAGGATTGGCAGATAACGGAATGGAACAAGAACATCTCAATAATGGAAGGTATCGAAGTGAATATCGTCAGGATCATTGACGAAAGTTAACCCCCTTGATGAAAATTTTCATCAACTGTCAGGTACTTCTGCATAAACAGACAATTCGCTATACTATTTACTTTGACCCCGGCAAACACCTAACAATTATATCCCAAAAATATGGAACGAGGTATCGACCTTTCAAACTCCCCCCAGGACTACGACCCCCGCCAGGGCGCCAACTACCTGCTTGCTATCGGTATCGACAAGTACCGGCACTGGACGCCGCTGGACAATGCGGTCAGGGATGCCAAAGGCCTTATCGAGGTGCTCACCCGGCAGTACCAGTTTGACGAGGAGCATGTGGCCGCTCTCTTCGACGAGCAGGCCACGGAGGCCAACATCTATGCCGCCATCCGGGACCTCAAGCGGCGCATTACGCCGCAGGACAACCTGGTGGTCTATTATTCCGGCCACGGCCACTATGATGAGGACTTCGACGAAGGGCACTGGATACCGGTCGACGCCCGTACCGATGCGGAAGACCGCTTCATTTCCAACTCCAACATCATCAAGCGCATCAACGCCATAGATGCGCACCACCTGTTGCTGATCATCGATTCCTGTTTTTCCGGCTCTCTGGTCGTAAAAAAGCGCAACGCCTCGATCGACGAACACTTTCGTTCCCGCCGCATCGTCAGCTCGGGCCGGCTGGAGACGGTCTCCGACGGAGCGCCCGGCCAGAACAGCCCCTTTGCCGGCGGCCTGATCACTTACCTCAAGCGCAATACCCAGCGGGCGGTCAACACCACGGCCCTGGTGCAGTACGTCAAAGAGTTCGTCGCGGGCAAGGCCCGGCAGTCTCCGGTAGATGGCCGCATCCAGAATTCGGCCGATGAGGGCGGTGAATTTATCTTCCACCTCAAGGTGAGCGAGGCGGATCTCTGGAAGAATGTGCAGGAGAAGGATACCGTCCAGGACTATCAGCATTATCTGGAATATTACCCCGCCGGCCTGTACGCCGCCCAGGCGGAGCGCCGCCTGCTGGCCCTGAAGGAAGAAGATGTATGGCGCAGCGCCAGGGCCAAGGACAACGAGCTGGCCTACAAGAATTACCTGCAGAAGTATGCCGGCGAGGGCAAGTACCTGGAAGAAGCCAGCCGAAGGCTGGACGCCCTGCAGGCCAGGCATCAGGAGCGCCGCCAGATTCTGGAAGAACTGGCCAAGAAAGATGCGGAGCGCGAGGATATCCAGCGGCAGTTCCAGCAGCGTATCAGGCAGGCGGAAGGGCTCTTCGGGCGGAAGCAGCTGGAGGAGGCCCGCGAGCTGTACCGCGAAAGCCTTCATTATTATATGGAAGGCTTTGCCCCCAACTATGAGTACATCGAACAGCAGATCAATGTCTGTACCAATGGCATCACCTTCCTCCAGCATTATCAGAACGGCGAGGAGGCCATGAAGCAGGGCAACTACCGCCTGGCCATTCAGTATTTCAACGAGGCTGCCCGCGCCGGCGACGACCCCAAGATCGAAGACCTCATCCGGGTGTGCCGCCAGCGGCTGGCCCGCCCGGTTGCCCATACGCCCTCCACCTCGGGCCTTATGGAGGAGGAGGCGCCGCCGCGCCCCATGGGGCGGCCGGCGCCGGCGCCCCCACGGGCCAGGCGCAGCAACTGGGGCTGGTGGGCCGCCGGCCTGGCCCTGGCGGCGACAACCCTGCTGGTCATCATCCTCTACCAGAAGGATGCCGGCTATGAAGAGGGTTATATCCCTTCCGATGTGACAACAGAGGAAACCTCTCCTCCGGAGGAAGAGGCCGCTCCATATTCCGAACCCTACGAAGAAAACCCGCCGGCGCCCACAGGCAATGCCGGCCTCATCCTGGGTTCGTGGCGGGTGACGGACCTGCGCTCCAACGGCGTTTCCATCCGGCAGATGGGCGCCGAATACCAGCAGTCGCTCGACCTGCTGTCTTATACCTTTACTTTCTACGAAAACGGGTCCGCCCAGCTGTACAGTACGCTGGGTACGGAGCATCAGAGCTATTATATCAATGGCGACGCCATCACCATGGCCTCTCCTTATTGGGGCAACAGCAACGGCACGATCGAGCAGTTGGACAACCAGAATATGCGCATCACTTTCATCATGCCGGATGGCTACGGGGGGGCGTATCCGATGACGATCTATTTTCAGAGGGTGTGACAGCCCGCCATTTTACAGGGGCTGCAGGAAAGCATCTGCTTTTTTCAAACCCTGACAGGCGCCCATCACAGCCACTCCAACCCCTTATTGACCAGCGCGTACAGGGTGGCGGCAATGATGGG
>CAZAXA010000543.1:0-4403 GCA_964488965.1 uncultured Phaeodactylibacter sp.
GACTGGTACTTCTCCGGCGAGTACCCCACGCCCGGCGGCAACCGGGTGGTCAACCGGGCGTTGATGAACTTTATGGAGGGGAGGGATGAGAGGGCGTATTGAGGATTGCTCGTTACCGGTTTTTGGGTTTTTGTTGCTCGTTGCCCTAACGGAGCAGCCCCGAACGAACAACGAACAACGAACAACAATCAACAAACAACAAGATTGACTATTCTGATTTTATCGTAACCTCTGTTACACCAAGGGATTATTCGTTACCGGTCAGATTTTTCTCAACAAGGCCCCTGCTTTCTCCAGCGTTTCCTCCGTCTTGGCGAAGCACAGGCGGATCACCTTGTCTTTACTTCCATTGGAGTAGAATACGGAAACCGGAATGGCTGCCACACCCCATTCGGTGGTCATTCGTTTGGCGAATGCCGTGTCCGGCTCGTCGCTGATGGCGCTGTAGTCGAAGAGGTAGAAGTAGGTACCCTCGCAGCGCAGCGGGCGGAGGCGGGAGCCTCGCATAGCGCTGAGGAAGAAGTCTCTTTTTTGCTGGAAGAAATCATTCAGGCCCAGGTAGGTTTCGGGATCGGCCAGGTAGTCGGCCAGGGCGTACTGCATGGGGGTGTTGACGGAGAAGACGTTGAACTGGTGTACTTTTCGAAATTCCGCCATGAGGTGGGCGGGGGCCAGGCAGTAGCCGATCTTCCAGCCGGTGTTGTGGAAGGTCTTGCCAAAGGAATAGATGGCCAGGCTGCGCCGCCACAGGCCGGGGTAGCGCAGTATGCTCTGGTGCTGCTGCCCGTCGTAGAGGAGATGTTCGTACACCTCGTCGCTGAGCACCAGGATGCCGGCGCCGGCGGTGAGCTTTTCCAGAGCCTGCAGGTCTTCTGCTTTCAGAATGGTACCGGTGGGGTTGTGGGGCGTATTGATGATGATCATGCGGGTGCGGGCAGTTACCAGCCGGCCCAGTTCCTCCCAGTCCACCCGGTAGTCCGGCGCACTCAGCTCGTAGGGCACAGGGATACCGCCGTTGACCTCGATGGAGGGCCGGTAGGAGTCGTAGGCCGGCTCGATGAGGATCACCTCGTCGCCGGCGCTGACAAAGGCGGCGATAGCGGTGAAAATAGCCTGGGTGGCGCCGGCGGTGATGGTGATCTCGGTATCGGGGTCGATGGTTGTGCCATAAAGGCGTTGCACCTTATCTGCCAGTCGTTCCCGGAGGACGGGCACGCCCGCCATGGGAGCATACTGGTTGTATCCCTTTTTCATATACTGGCAAACCAGATCGGACAGCCGCTCCGGGGAAGGAAAGTTGGGGAAGCCCTGGGACAGGTTGATGGCCCCGTGCTCATTGGCCAGAGCCGACATGACGGTGAAGATGGTGGTACCGACGTTAGGCAGTTTGGAGGTGCGTTGCATAGGTCTTTGGTATAGGCTCGGTTTTCCTGCAAAAGTAAGCATAAATAAACACCTGGATGCAGGCACTTTGAGCCCAACCTCAAACCAGCATTGATCCGCGTTCGATCTGCTTACTGATACCGCTTATACACCCTATCAATAGCCTCGGCCAGCTTGTGGTCCTTTTCCGTGACCTTACCTCCCGCATCGTGCGTATTCAATGCAAAGCTGACCGTGTTGTAGACGTTATGCCAGTCCGGATGGTGTTGCATCTTTTCGGCATGGAAAGCCACTTCGGCCATGAAGGCGAAGGCTTCGGTGAAATCCCTGAATTTGAAGGTGGCTTTGAGCCGGTTGTTTTCTTCTTTCCACATGATTGCATGATTTAGTGTGTAAAGGTGTAAACGTTTAAATGTGTAAATGTTCAGGGGAACGTTCACAGAAAAAGAATACCTTTTGGCAGGAAAACCGTTTTTGCCTGAACTACTCCCATGGTTTAGGGTTCAATCATTGGTATAAAATAACACTGTGTATGCCAACTCCTTCATACGACCTCGTCATTATCGGCTCCGGGCCTGCGGGTTCCACCACCGCCCGCTTCGCAGCCCGGCAGGGGTTGAAAGTGTTGCTGGTAGACAAGCGCCAGGAACTGGGCGCGCCCATACAATGCTCGGGCGCAGTGAGCCGCCACGCTTTGGAAGAGGTGGGGGTTACGCCTGATGCAGAGTTCATACATGAGCCAATATACGGCTTTAGTATCTACAACGAAAAAGGAGACAAAACTACCATCGATTACCGCCGGCTCAAACCGGAAGAATACGGCTCTGAGGAAGGGAAGAAGCCCTTGGGTTATGTAGTGGACCGCCGCCGTTTCGACCGCTACCTGATGACGCAGGCGGAGCGCGCCGGCGTGGAAGTGTGGCTCAAAACGGAAGGGCTGGGCTACCGGCCCGATGGCGACGGCGGTTGTGAGGTTTTTCTGCGCCGGTTCAATCAGCAGATAACCATAAAAGCCCGTGTGCTGGTCGGCGCCGATGGCCTGCAGTCGCAGGTTGGCAAATGGGCGGGGCTGCGCACCCACATCAAGATCACCGAGCTGGCCAGCTGCCTGCAGTTCATCGTCGACCAGGTAGAAACCGAAGGGCTTCTGGAGATCGTCACCGGCCACGAGTGGGCGCCGGGCGGCTACGCCTGGGTGTTTCCAAAAGGGCATGGTTACGCCGAGATCGGCCTGGGCGTCATCTCCACCATGACGGATAAAAACGCACAATGGCGCCTTGACAAATTCATCAAGCAGTCCTTTTTCAAAGAACGCTTTGAAAACTCCCGCATCCTGGAGATACAGGGCGGCGGAGTACCCCTGGCCGCGCCCCTGCGCACGCAGTACGCCGACAACCTCATCCTGGTGGGCGACGCCGCCCGCCACGTCAACCCCATCACCGGCGGCGGCATCCACACTGCCCTGAGCGGCGGGCGCATCGCCGGCAACTTTCTGGCTGGTTTTCTGAACAGCGGGCGCCAACCCACCGCCCGGAACCTGAAAGGCTACCAGAACTGCTGGCTGGAAGAACTGGGCAACAAGATGTGGCAACTGTACGAGGTCAAAACCGATATTTTCCGGAAAACGGACATCCGGGAGCGCGATGCTTTGCTCTATCAAACCATGGCCAGCTACTTCAGCCCTCATTCCGAATACAAGAAAATCTGAACACCTATGCCTAACAGAAAACCCGTCATTTTCACCATCGGCTGGAATGCCTGCATCAACTGCGGGGCCTGCGTGGCCATCTGCCCGCAGGAAGCTGGTTTCATCAGCCCCTTTGATACGATTGCTGTGGGCCGGCCCTGTGATATCGCGTGCTTGCTATGCGAGGATATTTGCCCGGTGAGTACGATTACCCACGAATTGGCTTGAATCATCATCCATGCGACTGATCCAACACAAAAAGGAAGCTTACTGGTTTTACCGCTACCTGTCCATCTTCTACGATAAGCTGGTCAACCCGCTCTTCTGGACAAAGCGCATGCGGGACGAGGCGCTGGAACTTGGGCAGCTTCAGGAGCCGGGCCTCAAGATCATCGACGTCGGTTCCGGGACGGGCTTCACCACCGAGGGCATCGTCCGCCTGGCGGCTGCGGAAAGGGTGACTTGCGTGGACCAGAGCCCGCACCAGATGGCGAAGGCAAAGAAGAAAGCTACGCTGCAAGGCTGTACCTTCCAACTGGGCGACGCTGAGAACATACCCTTCGGCGCCGATGTGTTCGACCGCTATGTTTCCGCCGGCAGCATAGAATACTGGCCCAACCCGCAGCGAGGCATCAACGAGGCCTACCGCGTCATCAAACCGGGCGGCATCGCCCTGATGATCGGCCCGCTGGAGCCGGAGAACGCCATCGCCCGCTTCATCGCCAACACCTGGATGCTGTTTCCCCGGGAAGAAGAGTACCTGCACTGGTTCCGGGAGGCGGGCTTTCAGGATATTAAGGTGCGTTATGTGAAACCACACTGGGTGACGGGGCGAGGAGAATACGGCATCGCCATTTCGGGGGCCAAGCCTCAGGCGGGCCTGTCGCCGGGGGCCGGCCATAAGCCTGTAGAGGAAGCGGCGGAGAAAATGACAGCAGGCCGATGGCTTCAACTGGGTGGCCGGCTGGCGATCGGTTCGCTGGCCGGGTTCGTCTTCATCCCGGCGGCCCTGTTCGGCTACCTGCGGCGGGCCTTCAGAGGCCAGCAGGATGTGCCGGAGGAGTACCGGGAGCGGCTGAATGGGTATCAGATCGCGGCTTTGGTAGTTATTGTAGTGATCATCGGCCTGGTGATCTACCTGGCCTGAGCTGGAAAATGGAACGCACCAGATATCTGAGCTGGATTTTCCAGATTTTCGAAATCTGGAAAATCTTTAACAAGAGAATAATGAACACGCTCAACCAACGCATACAAAACTTTTACGACCGCTCCACCGCCCTCTGGCTGGACAGCTGGGGCGAGCACATGCACCACGGCTACTATGGCCCGGACG
>CAZAXA010000544.1:0-4399 GCA_964488965.1 uncultured Phaeodactylibacter sp.
CTTTTGTGCTTTGAATAAAATGCCAAATAGTAAAGGGGCAAGTTTTTTATGTTTGACCTGATTTGGTGCATCCTTCTCGCAGGTTGATACCCAATACCTACCATTTGCTCTTCATACTGTTCTACTAAGAACATGATAAAATCTTTCCTCGTAGGCCGTCTGCTTGTTTTAAAACGATCACGCCAATCCAATAGGCCGAGATAGCATGTTTTCATCCACATATATAATCATGCTGCTGACTTACAGTATTCAACGGCATCCATAACCTCCTGCTCGCTGATCTCGTAGGTAAAAGCGATGAAGGCGGGTGGTTCGCCGGCCTTGTGAAGGTTATAAATGGTTTCGGGGTAAATATTGGTATTGCCGACAACCGGGTGGCCGAACTGCCGCCTGGGGTCAACAGTGATGCTTTTCTCTTTGCCAAGGGGGTAAAACCGGGTGGCAAGCTCATCGTTTCCGAAATCGAGCTTTCGGAAAAAGATGCGGATAAATTCCAGGTTGAACTGGCGGGTTCCGTCTAAGCTGATGGTTCCTTCAGGAGTCTCTAAAAATATTTTTTTGCCGTCGGTATGTATGCCATCCAATACTTCTTTTTGAGCAAAGGGGAAGGGCGTATCGTAAATGGCAGACAATTCCTGGTGGGCTTTGAGCACCTGTTTTGGCCGCACTCCGGCCTCGGAAAATTGCACCATCACATAGAATTCCACCAGCGTATGAAACCCTACGGCTTTGCTGTTATCCACTTTCCAGGAGTAGTTCCGGGAATAGCTGCCGCCCAGCTTCCCATCCCAGTAGCGGTGCAGCCAGGAGTTTACCCTGGGATATGGCAGGCGGAGGATACGTGAAATTTCTTTCACCGTATAGATGCCATTGCCTATTTTCAGAGAATTTTCTAACACCATGCTACTGGTTTTGGCGGTTTTTCCAAAAATAACTCAACATGTGTTAACAAGCAAGTATTTGTTGGAGTTTAAAAAAGTATTGTTTTATCCTCCCTGTTGCTTTCTTCGGCCATCATGCCGACAACGCTTCATTCATTTCATCCATAATATCCCCCATCCCATCCCCAAACAACTGGTACATCTTCCCCCGGCCACCCTGGGCATCGAAAGGAGAATAGTCCAGGTCATCCATTGAGATGGACACCGACGCGGCGATGTGATCCCTGACCATATACAGCCACTCCATTTGTTCTTCACTGAACTTGACCGGCCCCACCTGCTTTCCAAAGACCCAATCCCGGAAGTTGCGCCTCACTCTGGCATCATAGGGGTCGAGCGTTTCATCCATGCCAGTTACCCGCCGCAGCAAAGATACCAAAGCGATCAATTCCGATTTGGGCTGATCCTTCTGAACTTTGTCCAGGCCGGCGTAGGCCTCATAGACCCGTAAAGGGGCAAGGTTGGGCTTATTCCGTTTGAGGTGATCCAGGATTTCCCTGACCATCTGATATGTCCATTTCCGCTGGTGGTAAGGCCGCTCATAGAAGATGCTGAAGGCCGTAATTTCATCTTTATAGGCCTCAATGTACGCTTTGAAGCCTTCAATGAGGTTGGCCCCCCGTTCACCGCTGGAGGTATCCCATTCGGCCCGTTTCAATTCATCCCGGTTAACGGTATCAATAAGCTGTTCGTGGACGCGCAGGGCATTTTCAATGTAGTCATTCAACGACCCCGAGAAGATGCCCCTGGCTTCCTCTATGAGTTTCTCCCGGGCATCCTGCAAATGGTTTTCCTCCGGGCGCCTGTCGATTGGAATACCGTGTAGTTCTCTGGCCTTATCCTCGATTCGGTCGGGGTCATAAGCAGCCAGGAGGCCGCTGGCGATCTGGGATGCGGTTCTGCCGTTGGCCTCGCTCTTAAATTCTTCCCGTTCTTTATCCGATAGCATGTGGTCAAGGCGGATCAGCCTATTGGCCAGGGAAGTATATAAATCTTCATCCCTCTGGCCCATCAGCACTGCCCCCAGTAAATCCTTCATCGGTACCGAGGGCTTCCGCTCCAATGGGCGGGAATCCGTCTTCAGGCTTTTGGTCACGCCCACCGCATCCACAATCACAAAATGGGACTTGGCATGGCTGGCCGACGGCGTTACTTTCCGGAGGTCGTCTTCGCCCAGGGTGCGCGTACCCCGGCCCTTCATTTGTTCGAAGTAGTTGCGGCTTTTGACGTCCCGCATGAACAACAGACACTCCAGAGGCTTGACGTCCGTGCCAGTGGCGATCATGTCCACCGTCACAGCGATCCGGGGGTTATATTCATTACGGAACTGAGCCAGGATGGATTTGGGGTCTTCCTTGGCCTGATAGGTCACTTTCTTACAGAACTCATTGCCTTCCCCGAATTCATCCCGGACAGTCCGGATAATGTCCTCTGCATGGCTATCAGTCTTTGCAAATATCAGGGTCTTGGGCACTTCATCCCGATGGGGGAATATCTCCGGCAATTTGTCTTTGAAGGTCTTGATGACCCACCGTATCTGGCTGGGGTTTACCACATCCCGGTCTAGCTTGGAAGCGGAGTATTCTTCATCTTCATCCAGCATTTCCCAGCGTGTCCTCCGGGTAAGTTTTTCCCGGCGCTCAATGTACTCGCCGGCTTCCACTTTTGCCCCACCTGAAGTGATCCTGGTCTCGATCAGATAAACATCATAGCCCACATTCACTCCATCGACGACTGCCTGTTCATGCGTGTACTCCGACACCACATTCTCATTGAAAAAACCAAAGGTACGGGCATCGGGAGTAGCCGTCAGGCCAATGAGGAAGGCGTCAAAATAGTCGAGTACCTGTTTCCAAAGGTTGTATATGCTGCGGTGGCATTCGTCGATCACGATGAAGTCGAAGAACTCGATGGGTACCTTCTCATTGTACCCCACCGGCGCCGGTTCCCTGGGTTGCCAGCCTGATTCATTGGGGTTTTCTTCCTCGGCCCTGGCATCCAGTTCTTCATCCTTCAGAATGGAATACAAGCGCTGGATGGTAGAGATACAGACCTGGCTATCAGGTGCGATATACCGGGAAGTGAGGCGCTGGACGTTATACAGTTCCGTAAACTTCCGCTTATCGTCATCGGGCTGGTATGCCATGAACTCCTGTTCGGCCTGTTCCCCCAGGTTCTTGGTGTCCACCAGGAAGAGTACGCGCTTCGCATCGGCAAACTTCAGGAGCCTGTATATAAAGGTAATGGCCGTATAGGTCTTGCCGGCCCCGGTGGCCATCTGGATCAATGCCCTCGGCCGCGCTTCCCGGAAGGATTGTTCCAGTTTGGTAATGGCATCGGCCTGGCAAATCCTCAACTGGCCGGGGTTGAGTACGGGGATATTGTGTAACCGCGCTCGTAAGGATTGGCCTTTCTTCAGCCATTCCCGGAATGTCTCCGACCGGTGGAAAAAAAATACCCTTCTGGCCCGTGGCTTGGGGTCGCGATGGTTGGTAAAGTAGGTGATCTCTCCGGTGGACTCATAGGCAAAGAGCAGCGGGCCGTTATCCAGATAACGGAGTTTGGCCGTGCGGTATCCTTCCGTTTGTTCTTCGACAGTGGAAAGCGACTGCGCCTTATCCTCTGCCTTGGCTTCGATAAGCCCGACGGGCTGTTGGGCTACAAAAAGGATATAATCCGCCCACCCCCCGGATGTCTGGTATTCCCGGATGGCAATACCTGGCCCGGCCGCCCAGTTGAGCGTGTCTTTATCCTGGACACTCCATCCCGCTTTTGAGAGCATAACGTCTATGCGATCCCTGGCAATCTGTTCTGGGTTCTTGTTGCCGGACATATTGGGTTGTTGGTATGGTTATGATCCTGCGCTTCCCCATTGAGGCCGCTTTACTCCGATGGGGTGGTTGCCGTCTGTTTACCTGGGGTTAGAGTTGGGTAAATATATGAAATATCGTACGGATGTTGGAGGGTGTTGTTGCGCAGAATCGGGATATCGGATTAGCTTTTATCATTATCCAGCTTCACCAATAATTCACTTGGTTCAACATGAAGCAGTTCAGCAATATCAAATAGGGTCTGTACACTGGGCTGCGTTATATTCTGACACCATCGGGAAACGGTGGTTTCGTCCACCCCAAGTTCTTCGGCCAGCCATTTGCCGGCGCGTTTTTTCTGTTTAAGGACGCGCTTGAGCTTATTGTATTTTCTGCTTGCCATTCCTCCGGATGTTGCCCTTCCAATAGTTAGTATAACAATTGAATTACATCAACAAAAACTTGAATTGACGTGTTTTTAAACGTAAAAAACACATTAAATTTGATTAAACGGAAATAAAAACAGATATTTATAGCCGTCAGCTTATTCATTGTCCAAAACTGAATCATGGATCATTCCGTCCCTATCCAAATGAAGCAAACCGGCGGGTTCTTACTCCCGCTGGCCATTTTGGTGCTCTTGCTAAC
>CAZAXA010000545.1:0-4394 GCA_964488965.1 uncultured Phaeodactylibacter sp.
ACGACTTCGGCGGCGATGGCCCGAGCACGGGTTCGATCACGATCATCACTCCGCCGACAAATGGTACGGCCACGGTCAACGACGGCGGCACGCCGAACGACCCGACGGATGATACGATCGACTATACGCCCGACACGGGGTACAGCGGCCCGGACCAGTTGACATACGAGATATGCGATTCCGATGGCGATTGTGACCCAGCAGTAATCGGCCTGACTGTCCTGAAGCGCGAGCTGCAGGTTGAGAAAGTTGGGACGGTTGACCTGGGCGCCAACAACACTCTGGATGTTGGCGACGTGATCAACTACCAGATCACTGTCGAGAATACCGGTGATGTAACGATCAGCAATATTGTAGTGACTGACCCGAACGCTGACGGCGGGGTGACGGATTGCGCGCCATTCACGCTGCTGCCGGGTGAGAGCATGGTTTGCAACGCTGTCCATACGATCACGGCGGCCGACATCAGCGCAGGAAGCGTAACCAATACGGCTACCGCTACCGGCCAGGACCCGAACGGAACGGATGTAAGTGATGATTCTGACGATCCGAACGATCCAACGGATGTCGACCCGGATCAGGACGGCGAGCCTGATGACCCGACGGTGACCACCCTGCCTTGCGTAACCATCGAAACATGGGTATACCTGGAAGGCGCGGCCATCGACCCGAGCGGTTTGGTCAACTATACGGTGCCGATGCGCACCGACCTGAACGGCCTGCGCCTGCTGCCTGGCCAGTTACTGGTTGATCCGTTCTTCGGCAACACGTACACGCCGGCCGGCCAGCCCTACAGCATCGCGCCCTGGAACTACTTCGGAACCGAAGGCGACAACTTCGACTCCATGAACGACCCGATGTTTGCCGACGCCGGTTATCCATCGACGGTAACCGACTGGGTGCTGGTGTCGCTGAGAGATAACCCGAACGGAACCGGTGGCCCGATCTGCCAGGCTGCCGCCCTGCTGCACAGCGATGGCCGCATCGAGTTTGTCGACGAGTTCAGCTGCTGCACCCTCGATCCGCAACAGAGTTACTATCTGGTGATCGAGCACCGCAACCACCTGATCGTCATGTCGCACGAACCGATCGACATCGTGAATAATACGATTACGTACGACTTCCGCACCCAGCAGAGCTATCTCGTGGATCCATTCGGCTTCGGCTTCGTGGGCCAGAAGGAGATTCTGCCCGGTGTATGGGCGATGCACGCCGGCAACGGCAACCAGACGCTGTCCAACCAGTCTGATACGGACATCAACTTCGATGACCGCACCTACTGGGAGGGTGAGAACGGCGACCTGGCCAGGTACCGCATCGGCGACTACAACCTGAACGGCGATACGAACTTCAACGACCGCATACAGTGGGAGTTGAACAACGGCAAGTTTACCAGTGTACCGAGAGATTAATCTTTGAGCCTGTAAGTGGCCCCTGACGCAGGCTCGCGTGAAAGCGCGAGCCTGGTCAGGGCCGCCCAATCCACAATTTGAGTAGCCAGGCGAAATAATACTAATTTATCAGTTTTCCCTCTACCCACCAGATCGGAGAATATCCTCCCCCCTCGGGGGAGGCGCCGAAGGCGGAGGGGGCTCGAACAACGGAAGGAGCCCCTAAATGGGAGAATGATCTATACTAAAAAAATGCCAGCCTATTCACTTTTTGAATACCAATTAGAAAATCATAAAAACTCACAAGATGAATATTCAGAAAATCAGATCGATGCTCCATACGCTGCTTGCCTTTTGCCTGATCCTGGGGTTCAGCGCTCAGATTTTTGCCCAGGGCCTGGATCGCGTATATGCACGTTTTGCCAATCCGCAATTTGACCAGGAGACGCGGATGTACAGCCTGGATGCAGAGCTTCGGTCCGGCCAGGAGAACCAGTTCCTCTTTGGCATGAACGTGCGTTTCTTTTACGATGCTTCCAAACTCGAATTTCTCAACTTCGACGAATTTCATGACGGATACGGCACGCTGGGGGCGCCCCCCAGTGCCCGCAAGGGCGCCCCTGCCAGCGGCCTGGAGCTGTTCAACTTCGATGCTGAGGCATCCTTTGTGAACAGCGCCATTCAATTGCAGGATGAGAGCTCCCCGATGAAGCTCCACAGCGCCTACTGGACGAAGGCCTTCCGGCTGAATTTCAAGGTGCCGGAATCGGTTGATGACCAGGCGCCGTTTTGCCCCAGCGTGATCTGGGACCTGAAGGCCACCCCTGGCGCCGGCAGTTTCCTGGCCGGTTCTGATGGTTTGGTCATTACTTTTTTGAACCAGAACCCGGCTTCCCGCCGGATCTCCGGCCCCACCATTGTGGAAAGCGAACCCTTCAACTGGCAGTATGAGAACGACGAGGCCATGCCCTACGGCAGCCCGTTCGACGAGCACTGCCTGCAGCTGGCCCGCCTGTTGTCTTCCGGCCACGACCTTGCAGTTGACGAAAAGGGCTACGCCCTGTTCCAGAACCAGCCCAACCCCTTCGCCCTTGGCACCCGGATAGAGTTCATGCTTCCGGAGGCCATGCCTGCCTGCCTGAGCTTCTACGATGTTACCGGCAGGTTGCTCAAGGTGGTCGAAGGTGATTATGCCGCCGGGCTGAATGCCGTGAAGCTGGAACGCCAGGAGTGGATGGGCCAGTCCAGCGTTATCCTCTACCAGCTGAAAACTGACGATTACACCTCAGGGATGAGGAAGATGACCCTGGCCAACCGGTAGGCCCTGCCGGTTGTGTAAACACAATGTTGAACAATGAGACGACACCTCTTTTCCAAACATAAAAGAACTTAGAAATGGATCAGTGCTTACCCATTTTCAAGTGGAAGAACTCTATCCGTAGTGTTATAAAGGCCAGGTATTTAGCCCTCTTCCCCTTATTTTTCCTACTGCTGGGTATCCAGCTCTCGGCCCAGCCGGTGATCACGGCCCGCTTTGCTAATCCGCAATACAACTGCAATAACGGTGAATACTGCCTGGACGTCGAGTTCCAGTCCGATACGCCCGGAGAGGAGATCTTCGGTATCAACCTTCGTTTTTTCTATGACCAGGGCCAGCTCACGCTGATCAATACCCGGGATTTCCAGGGCGGCTACACCGGCGCCGGCGGCGCCAACCCCTACGTGCCGCCTGCCAATAACCTGGCGGCCGGCGCAGGCCCTACCCTGTTTAATTTCACCCACCCCACCGCCACCTTCGTCAACGGCTCTGTTTCCAAGACCAACAGCGGGGCGACGCCCATTTTCGTGTCGACCACCGGTTGGACCAAGCTGTTCCAGGTCTGCTTCAGCGTGGATGATCCCGGCGCCGACCTGGATAATTTCTGCCCGAATATCGTGTGGGACCTTGAGTACGACCCGGCCAACGGCGGTTTCCCTGCCGGCGACGACGGCCTGGTCATCACGGTGGTCAACCCCGACCCCAACTTTGACTCTTCGCCCACCATCGAGAATGTGGAGCAGTTCAACTGGGCGTATTTTGACCCCGGCCAGACGACGGTTCCGCCCTTCGGTTTCCTGACTGAGGACGTTTGTATTTCCACCCGTTGCATTGACGTATCGATTGACATTGAGGTGGATAATGCCATGCCTTCCTCGGGAGATCAGGTCTTATTCACTGTGACCCTCGATAATGCCGCCGGTTTCGACGACGCGGAAAACATCATTGTAGATGTGCCATTGCCTCCGGGTTTCACCTGGGTAAGTGATGACAGCGGCGGTAGTTACAATCCAGGTACCGGAACCTGGACCGTGCCTGCTCTGGCCAGTGGATCGACTATTGTCCTTCAGATAACAGCCACTGTCCCGGGCGGCGGCCCCTATACGGTGCTGGCGGAAGTTGCCAGCCACGATGGGTCGGATGTCGACTCTACTCCTGGCAATGGAGTGGATACCAACGGCAATACGATCGTAGAGAACGATGACGACCCGGTCACCGGCGATGAAGATGACGGCGACGGAGTGATCGTAACCCCCGTTTCCGGCAGCATCAGCGTCACCAAAGAAGATATTTCCATCGACCTGGGGCCGGACATGACGCTCAACGCCGGCGATGTGATCAACTACACCATCACCGTGACCAATACCGGTGATGTGACGATCAGCAACCTCAGCGTCAGCGATCCCGGCGCCGACGGCCCCATCATTTGCGTGTCGACCACTCTGGGGGTAGGCCAAAGCACCACCTGTTCGGCCACCCATACCATTACCCAGGCCGACCTGGACGCCGGCAGCTTTACCAACCAGGCGACGGCCGATGGGGAAGACCCCTTTGGAAATCCTGTCACTGACACCTCCGATGACCCCGGCGACCCTACCGATAATGACGCCAACGGTGATGGAGAGCCGGATGACCCGACGGTGACGGCGCTACAGCAGATCCCGGATATGCAGTTAGAGAAAACC
>CAZAXA010000546.1:0-4376 GCA_964488965.1 uncultured Phaeodactylibacter sp.
TATGCACTACCTGTCCCGTACACGCAGTGTCGGGAAAACCTATTGCCGTTAAGTATATCAGGATTTACAAGATGTAGTGAATTGCGCCACAACGTTGTATGCATCCTGAAAATCCTGTTCACCCTGTGAAGTATAGCAAGCTACTTCACAGGGTGAATCCTGTCTGCCTATACTTATCGCACAATCCCCGCCGCAGCCTTCGTTTTCTACCTGTCAATCCCATCTGGTTTTTTGCACAAACCGGGAGAGACTCTAGTTATTTCAGCTGATCCATCAGTTCCTGGGTGCCGGAGTAATCTTCGCCATTCTTTCTGGCTATTTCAATGGCATGCTTTGCCGCTTTTTTGGCCTTTTTCTTTTTGCCGAGCTTAAAGTAAAGCCAGGCCACGGTATCGTTGTTGTAGTAGGCATCTTCCAGTTCAACGGAGCGCTCCGCCCACTTCAGGGCCTTTTCCAGCATCCTGGGGTCGTCTACGTTCTCGAAGAAGGACCAGGCTACGTTGTTCAGCTCCATGGAGTCATCCTGGCCGTACTTGTCGTAATAAGCGACGGCCGTTTCGGCAAACTTCTCCATCTGGCCGGTCATCTGGTAATAGTTCATGCGGAAGCTGGCCGACATCGGTTCCGCCTCTTCCGGGAAGGCCTTTTGGTACAGGCCATCCACTTTGCCGAAAATCTCCTCCGGAGCGGCGCCGGGGTCCAGGGAATTGATGATCATGCCCTGCACTTTGGAGGCGAAGTTGTATTCGCCATAGAGCGCTTCAAAGGCGGCCCGGTTTTCGAGGATGAAGCTGAACAGTTTGGAGTCCGCACTTTCCGCCGTTTCAAAGATGAGCTGAAGGGTCTCCTCATCCGTCCAGTCTTCCCGGGTTTCGAGATAAGCGGCCAGTACCTCTTCGGTATCCGGCAGCATGGCGTCCCGGCTGGCAATGGCATACTCGCGCAGAAATTCCGGGCTGCGCTCGCCATCGGCGTAGCGTTTTGTCATGCCTGCCAGCCGCCGGCCAGGGTCGAGGGCGGTTTCCCCAAGTTTGATGAACTGCTCGGGATCGTGGTAGCCGACGGCGCGGTGCACCAGTTGGCCGTCGCCGTCAATGAACAGGAGCGTAGGGTAGGCCCTGACCTGATACAGCTCGGCCAGTTCTATGCCTTCGCCGGCCTCCATATCGATCTGGGCGTTGACGAAGCGCTCATTGTAGAACTCCCCGACGGAAGCTTCGGCGAATACATTTTTGTCCATCATCTTGCAGGGCCCGCACCAGGTGGCGTAGGCATCCATGAAGATGACTTTATTTTCCGCTTTGGCCTTGGCCAGCATATCTTTCCAGTTGCCGCCGGCAAACGTTATGCCTTGCTCCTGGGCAAACAGGCCGGAGGCGCAAAACAGAGTCGTCATCAGAAATAACAGGGATCGCATAGTTTTGATTTTGAGGTGAATAAAGCTAAAAGACGGTAGTTGGCGCCGAAAAATTGTATTACAGCCCGTTTTGCTGCATAAAACGTTCCACCATCATCACGGCTGCCGGGCTTTCGCCGCGCGCCCGTTCCAGCGCCTTGTCCGCCGCCTGGCGGGCCTCTCCGGGCTTGCCGTTCAGCAGCAACACCTGGGCATAGCTGAGCAAATGCTGGTATTGCCCGCTTTTATCAGCGGCTTCTTTTGACAGGGCTTCCGCCTGCTTCATAGCGCCCTCGTCGCCGCTGAAATGGTTGACGAGATCGTTCGACAACCTGTTCAGCTCATCGACATCGCCGGCCGCTATATTTTTGGCGTACTTTTTACAGGCCTTAACGTAATTTTTGGCATCGCCGGTATTGCGGTAGAAATCCATTTGCGAAGACAGCTCAAAAGCTTCGGCCTTCTCAGGATAGTGCCGCTTCATCTTGCCGACAGCCTCGTTCAGCAAATCCATATGCTGGAACTCGATGGCTTTGCGGGCAGTGGCCTGACAGGCGCTGTAGACCTGCTCCTGAACCGCCTGGGCGCCTGCCAGCGCTTCGATGGCCTCGCGCTTGTCGGCCAGCATGGAAAAGACCTTGGAATCGGCTTCGGTGGCTGCCTCGAGTATGAAGCGGAGGTTGAACTCCGTATCGAGGTTTTCCTGGCTGTCGAGGTATTCGTTGGCGACCCGCAGGCTGGGCTTGCCGGCCTTGTTCAGCGCCCGCACGTATTTGAAAACCAGTTCGGGGTCGCGGTTACCCTTCTCGTACTCGGCGGCATATTGGGCGCTGTTATCGGACAGGGACAGCGCCTTCTGGCCGAGCTGAATGAAACCGTCCACATCCTGAGCGCCGCGCGCCTGGTGGACCACCTCGCCATCGCCATTGATGAAAAAGAGGGTGGGAAAGGCCGATACCGGATAAGTTTTGCGGAAGGTGAGGCCTTCTCCTTTTTCCATGTCCAGCTTCATGTTAATAAAGTTGCGGTTGAAGAACTCCCCTACCTTTTCATTGGGGAAAACCTCTTGCGACATGCGCTTGCAGGGGCCGCACCAGGTGGTGTAAGCGTCGACGAAAATGACCTTCTCCTGCTTTTTGGCCTCTTCCAGGGCTTCCTGCCAGTTGCCGTGAAAAAATTCGATGCCCTGGGCAAAGGTATGCCCCGCAACCAATACCATCGATACAATGAGTAACCACAATTTCATGACTTTCTTCTTTTTTTATTCGGAACGTAAATATACGCTATTGAGTTGGCTCAGCGTAATCCGTGCCGCACAGTTTGAAGGTTTCCTGGCCGATGCCTCTTTCCGATGCAGGAAAATAGCCGTATCTTTGCACCCTGAAATATTCAGCCATGCAGAAATTCATGGCAGGTACAGTTGGCAGCCCGAGCCTGCGCTCAACAAGCCTGCAACTTGTCCAGTATTGCTTAACGTACCAAACCATTTAAAATGCCGAGATTGTACAACCTCGTCAACAGCGACGAGCTGAAGCGCCGTATGCTGGAGAGCGGCGAAGCGCGAACCACTCTTTCCTTTTACCGCTACCATCAGATCGGGGACCCGCATAAGTTCCGCGATGAACTCTACCGGCGCTGGAGCAAACTGGGCGTCTTCGGCCGCATCTACGTGGCCGGCGAAGGCGTCAACGGGCAGATTTCCGTGCCCACCCGTCAGATCGAAACCTTCCGCCGGGATATGTACTCTATCCCCTGGCTCGACGGCGCCCGCCTGAACATCGCGGTGGACGACGACGGCAAATCCTTCTACAAGCTCAAGATCAAGGTGCGCGACAAGATCGTCGCCGACGGGCTGGACGACAAGAGCTTCGACGTCACCCGCCGGGGCCAGCACCTCAGCGCCGAGGAGGTCAACCGCCTCATGGAAGGCCCCGATACGATCGTTGTTGACATGCGCAACCACTACGAGAGCGAGGTCGGCCATTTCGAGGGCGCCATCTGCCCGGATGTGGAGACCTTCCGCGAGGCCCTGCCTCTGGTGGAAGAAATGCTGCAGGACAAGAAGGATCACCCCATCATCATGTACTGCACCGGCGGCATCCGCTGCGAAAAGGCCAGCGCCTATTACCTGCACAAGGGCTTCGGCAAGGTGTACATGATCGACGGCGGCATCATCGAGTACGCCCGGCAGTGCCGCGAGAAAGGCCTGCCCATCCGGTTCCGGGGCAAGAACTTCGTCTTCGACGAGCGCATGGGCGAGCGCATCAGCGAGGAGGTGATCGCCCGCTGCCATCAGTGCGGCAAGCCCTGTGACACGCATGTCAACTGCGCCAACGACGCCTGCCATATTCTCTTCATACAGTGTGAGGAATGTGCGGAGAAATACCATCAGTGTTGCTCGCAAAAGTGCAGCGATTTCATTCAGCTGCCGGAGGAGCAGCAGGAGGAATTGCGAGGCAAGGTGGAATTCAACGGAACGAAGTTCGGGAAGGGGAGGTACAAGGCGCTGAGGAAGGATGAGGCGCTTATACTCGAGTGATCATACCACCAAATCGCTTATTTTGAAAGTAGCGTTAGCTGGCCTGATGAGTATTTCATCATCAAGCAGGAATAGCTCGTTATTCTTGTATCGGTCTCCGGCAGGAGAATGACAGGCTTCGATTTTTACAGCCATAACGATGATTGATCAATAAGCGTATAAATATACAAATAATCAAACTTGTTTCAAACCGGCCGCATCAGCCCCTCCTGTACCACCGAGGCCACCAGCCGCCCCTCCCGGTCGAAAATGCTGCCCCGGGTGAAGCCCCGCGCTCCTGAAGCGCTGGGGCTGTCGATGGCATAGAGCAGCCACTCGTCCATGCGGAAATCGCGGTGGAACCACATGCCGTGGTCGAGGCTGGCCAGCTGGATGTTGGCGCCGGCCACCAGGTCGCCGTGGGGCAGCAGGGCGGTGGTCAGCAGGTTGTAGTCGGAGGCG
>CAZAXA010000547.1:0-4371 GCA_964488965.1 uncultured Phaeodactylibacter sp.
GGGCTGGCCAACGAACTCAACGTGCCGGTCGTCGCCCTGTCGCAGCTCAGCCGCGCAGTGGAGGTGCGGGGAGGGACCAAGCGGCCGCAGCTGTCGGACCTGAGAGAGTCGGGTTGCCTGACTGGAGATACCTTTCTTCAGGATGCCGGGACCGGAAGGCTGATCAGTATCAAAGAACTGGCCGAACGCGCTGTCCAGAAGCCAATGAAATTAGTTGCTCTTGGAAAAAATTACCAACTGGGCGGCCATTCCCTGGTTAAGGCTTTCTACTCGGGGCGCAAAGAAGTTTTCGAGATCCGTACTAAGAGTGGAAGGCATATCAAAGCAAGTAGTAATCATCCTTTCTTAAAATTGGAAGGGTGGACTCCCCTGGAAAAGTTAAGAGTTGGCGACCGTATCGCAGTGCCTCGAAAACTTGAAACCGAAAATCCTGACAACCCTTTATCTGAAGATGAATTAATAGATACATTGGAGTCTGTTGAAGTGAATCCCAATAACGATGTAATTCCCAAAGAGGCGTGGCGTTTGCTAATAGAACCTGCAATAAAAAATAAAGGCCTAAGCTGGCGTAGGGTATTCCGGGAAATGAACCTCCAATATTCCTCAAGTATTTACAAAAACGGGATTTCCAGAGAACGGCTAAATCGGATCAATCAGGTTCTACAGGATGACCACCTGGCTGAACTTGCCCGATCTGACATATTCTGGGATGAAATAGCCAGCATTACCCCTTTAGGCGAAGAAGACGTCTATGATGCAACCATAGCGGGAGTCCACAACTTCGTAGCCAACAACATCATTGTCCACAATTCAATCGAACAAGACGCCGATATTGTGGCCTTCATATACAGGCCAGAATACTATGACATCCTCGAAGACGAAGAAGGGCAATCCCTCAAAGGCGTTGCCGAAGTCATCGTGGCCAAGCACCGCCACGGAGCGCTGAAGACCATCAAGCTGCGCTTCACCGACGAATACGCCCGCTTTTCCGACCTCGACGACCCCGACTTCAGCGCGCTGCCGGAAAATGCCCTGGAGAGCCCGCAATCCAATATCATCACCCGTCCTTCGAAAATGAACGATGACGAGGATATACCGTTTTAAGGCCTCCCCCCTGCCCCCTCCAAAGGAGGGGGAGTAGGCTTATCGTTTACAGCAAACGTTGAGGCTACTCCCTCCCCTTTGGGGAAGGCCGGGGTGGGGCTGATAAATGACAACGCATAACATGCCCAAACCACCTGATAAGAACCGCCGCCCTTCGCGCGGCCCCCGGCGCCGGCCCGGCAGCCAGCGCCCCGCTCCGCGTTTTTCCAAACCCCGGGAAAAGGAAGCCCGGCCGCTGCCCAACAGGCAGGAAGTAGAAGGCATGCGCCTCAACAAGTATGTCGCTCACTGCGGGGTATGCTCTCGCCGGCAGGCCGCCGAGTACATCAAGGAGGGGCAGGTGGCCGTCAACGGAGAGAAAGTTACCGAACCGGGTTACCAGGTGCAGAGAAGCGACAAGGTCGCCTTCCGGGGCAAGCCGATCCGGCCGGAGCGGAAACTGGTGTACCTCCTGCTCAATAAACCCAAAGATTTTATCACCACCGTTAAGGATGAGCGGGGCCGCCGCACCGTGCTCGACCTGATCGGCAGTAAGGTGCAGGAGCGGGTCTTCCCCGTAGGCCGGCTCGACCGCGCCACCACCGGCCTGCTGCTGCTGACCAACGACGGCGAGCTGGCAGAGAAACTGGCCCACCCCGGCCATAAGGTGAAAAAGCTCTACCACGTCATACTGGATAAGGGCCTGGCCGCCGCCGACCTGGATAAGATCCGCGCCGGGCTGGAACTGGAAGACGGCAAAGCCGTCGTCGACGCGGTAGATTATGTGCAGGGCAAAAAAAAGAACGAAGTGGGCATCGAACTGCACATCGGCCGCAACCGCATCGTGCGGCGCATCTTCGAACACCTGGGCTACGAAGTTGTCCGCCTCGACCGCGTCTACTACGCCGGCCTGACCAAAAAGGACCTGCCGCGCGGCCGCTGGCGCCACCTGACCGAGAAGGAAGTGATCATGCTGAAGCATTTTACTTAGCGGATTCCGAATCAACCAGTCAACCAATCAACCAGTCAACGAATAACGAACCCACCAAATGTACAGCCAGGAAGAACAACGCTCGTTTTTCGAATTGTCCAAAGCTTACCTCACGGGTGAAGGCGCGCTGTTCCGGCAATCGCCGGAGGAGCAGGCCGGCCGGTTGCGCCGCCTGATCGAGTACCACGAGTACCGCTACTACATTCTGCATGACCCCGTCATCAGCGACCCGGAATACGACCAGCTGTACAAAATGCTGGAAAAGCTGGAAGCCGAACACCCCGAACTGGCGACGCCCGATTCCCCTACGCAGCGGGTGTCTTCGGACCTGTCCAGCGACTTTCCCTCAGTGGAGCACCTGATACCTATGCTCTCCCTTGCCAACTCCTACAACGAAGAAGACCTCTTCGAGTTCGACGCGCAGATCAAGCGTTACCTCAATATGCCGGAAGAGCAGGACATCGAGTACGCCGTGGAGCCCAAGTTCGACGGCGGCAGCATCGCCATCGTATATGAAGATAACCGCCTGGTGCGGGCCGCCACCCGCGGCAACGGCGCCGTCGGGGAGGAGATGACCAACAATGCCCGCGCCATCCGCTCCATTCCACTGCGCGCAGATTTTGCAGGCATGGGCATCTACAAGGCGGAAATACGCGGAGAGGCGCTCATCCGTAAAGACGTATTTAAAAGGATCAATGAAGAGCGTGAGGAGGAAGGGCTGAGCCTCTTCGCCAACGCCCGAAATACCGCTGCCGGCGGCCTGCGCATGAAGGACCCTAAGGAGGTGGCCAAACGGGGGCTGGAAGCCTTTATGTACACCCTGGGTTATGCGGCAGATAAAGAGGGCAGGGACGTGCTGGCCAACTTCGCCACCCATCAGGAAAGCCTGGATGCGCTGGCCCGGCTGGGTTTTAAGACGCCTGCCCCGGGAGAGGAACGCAAGGTTTGTGCGAACATCAAAGAGGCCGTCGGCTTTTGCCACGCCTGGCAGGAAAAGCGCGACGGCTACCCCTACGAGATCGACGGCATGGTGGTGAAGGTCAATAGCCGGGAGCTGCAGGAACGGGCGGGCGCCACCAGCCACCACCCCCGCTGGGCCATCGCCTTCAAATTCAGGGCCAAGCAGGCCACCTCCCGCCTGCTGAGGGTGGAATACCAGGTGGGCAAGACCGGCTCCATCACCCCGGTGGCCAAAATAGAACCGGTGCAACTGGCCGGAGTGACCGTCTCCTCGGTCTCCCTGCACAACGAAGACTTCATCAGATCGAAAGGCCTGCGCATCGGCGATATGGTGCTGGTGGAGCGGGCCGGCGACGTGATCCCCTACATCGTCAAGGCCATGGACGAGCTGCGCGACGGCTCGGAGCAGCCCATCGAGTTCCCGAAGTACTGCCCCGTCAACGATACGGACGAGCCGGTGGAACTGGCGCGCATCGGGGGCGAAGCCGCCTGGCGCTGCCCCGTCTGCGTCTGCGGCGCGCAGAACCTGCAGAAGATCATCTTCCACGTCTCCAAGAACGCCATGGATATCGAGGGGCTGGGCAAGTCCATCGTCGAACGCTTCTACGAGCTGGGCTGGCTGCGCACCCTCGCCGATGTCTATCGCCTGGATTATGATAAAATAGCTGAGTTGGAGGGCTTCGGCGAGAAATCCGCCGCCAACCTGAAAGAATCGGTGGAAAAGGCCAAGCAGAACCCCATCCACCGCCTGCTGCACAGCCTCAGCATCCACCACCTGGGGCAGAAGGTTTCGAAGATCATCGCCGCCGAGATAGGCCATGTGCTCGAACTGCGGAACTGGGCCCTGGAGGATTTTACCCATATCAAGGACATCGGCCCGGTGGTGGCCGAAAACATCATCGCCTTTTTCGGCAATGAGCACAACATCAGGCTGCTCGAAGAGATGGAGGCCCTGGGCGTCAATATGAAACAAACCGAAGACGACCTGCCCAAAGCCGCCGGTGGCGAGGGCCCCTTCGCCGGCAAGTCCATCCTCTTTACCGGCACACTGCAGACGCTGAGCCGCAAAGAGGCCCAGGCCCGGGCCGAGGCCGCGGGCGCCAGGAACGTCAGCGCCGTCAGCAGCAACCTGGATATCCTGGTGGCGGGGGAAAAGGCAGGCTCGAAGCTGAAAAAGGCCAGGGAACTGGGCACGGTGGAGATTATGACGGAGGAGGAGTTTTTGGAGAAGGTGGGGTGATTTCGTGCATTGGTGAGGCTGCTCCGGAAAGTCGATTTCAGAATTTTAACATCTTCGATCTCGAATTTTATTTTGAATCCACCCCCTAACCCCCGCC
>CAZAXA010000548.1:0-2460 GCA_964488965.1 uncultured Phaeodactylibacter sp.
CCGTGAGGGTTGTCTGGGGAACTGGAATTGTCGATTTCCATGATCTTGGCCTCATACCATTTTAGAGTTCGTGTGCAGAAGCCGTCAACCAGATCGCCAACCGCCAGCTGATCCCAGTCCGAAATGGGAACGGGAACAGGAGGCTGCGTACGGAAGCAAATGGAAAAATGACCTTCACTTGCAGTTCGCCCACTTCCCTGTCTGCCTTTTAACCCACATCCGTTTCTTTGGGTTTTTGAAATCACAGCAGAAGAATGCGATCTATCCGATGCACCGGCTGGCCGACAGCATCGTCATCATCGATGAGTTACAATCCTACCCGCCGCTGGAGTGGGATAAGATGATGTATTTCATCGAGCAGTACAGCCAGTATTTCAATATCAGGTTTATCCTGATGTCGGCAACCCTGCCTCGGATCGATCGTTTGAACATAAGCCTGCAGAACAGGGCCGCATTTGTCGACCTGCTCCCGGAGCCTCGCCGCTTTTTCCGGAACGACAATTTCCGGCGCAGAGTAAATTTCAAGTTTGACCTGCTTAAAGATGACAGCAATTCCAATACAAAACGGATTATGGAATTGCCTGAACTTACCGGTTTTCTGATAGAACAGTCGGAAGAATATGCTGCAAATCATGGAGGGAGGGTATTCACCATGATAGAATTCATTTTTAAGAAGTCGGCCACGGCCTTTAAACTGGAACTGGAAAGCGAGGGCAGGGAACCCTTCTTTGATTTCGTATTTGTGTTATCCGGCACCATACTGGAACCCCGCCGACGGGAGATCATTAATTTCCTCAAGCGCAATGCTGATAAAAAAATGAAGGTTCTCCTGATCACCACTCAGGTCGTAGAAGCCGGTGTCGATATCGATATGGACCTGGGGTTCAAGAACATTTCTCTGATCGATTCTGACGAACAACTTGCCGGCCGCATCAACCGCAACGTGAAAAAAGATTCCTGCCAAGTTTTCTTGTTCAAAGCCAATGAGCCGGGGATGCTTTACCGCCGGGACCTCAGGTTCCAGATAAGCCGGGATAAGATCAACATCGAACAGCACCGGCAGATACTGGAAAATAAGGACTTCGAATTTCTCTATAACGAAGTGTTGCTGGCAGTAGACAGGATGAATATCCTGGAAGGCATGGATAATTTTAATACCAGTTATTTGCCGGCTTTGCACAGCCTGGATTACGGCAAAGTTGACAGGGATTTTCAGCTCATCGATGTAGACAATATTTCCATTTTTGTGCCCATGGAGTTGCCCGTACTGATCGAAGGGCAGAAAGAGGATGAAATAGAAAGCATTTTTGATGAAAAGGAGCTGGAGTTTTTAGTTGAAAATAAAGTATGCGAACCTGATCCGCAGAGCATTGACGGAGTGAAAGTATGGCGCCTTTATCGCCATTTTTTAAGGGAAGAGAAAGACATGGAATTCTTCGGGAAGCGGATCAGCAAAAAAATTCTGCAGGGGATTTTGGCTAAATTTACTTTTTCCATCTTTTGGAATGAACAAAAGGAAATTCAGTTGACGCGGTTTTTCGATTTAGATAATAGCCTCCCATCCTATAAGCGGTTTATAGACGATTTCAGGGAGTTTTACAGTTACGAAGCCGGCCTGATGGAAGAAAAACTGGACGCTGCGGATAGCCGCATCTTTTAACTTCGCCAGGGGGGGCAGCCCTAATGCAGGACTGGCGTCACTGAAATTACCACATGAACCCAAAAAAATATTATCCTCCCCTCTTACCCGGCCGTTTTTTCCACGTATTCAACCGGGGCAACAACGGGGACAACCTTTTTTATCAGGAGCGCAACTACAGCTACTTCCTGCGGAAGTACTTGGAGTACCTGTCGCCTGTTTTAGATACCTACTGCTACTGCCTGTTGCCCAACCACTTTCATATTCTGGTGAAGGTGAAGGAGGAGGCGGTTGTTATCGAGAATAAAAGGGACGCCATCCCTGCAGGCGGTACTGGTAAGAGGGATGGCGTCCCTAACCAGGCCGGTCGCGAAAAAGAAGCCGCCCTCTGGGTCAGCGAGCGCTTCAGGCGTTTTTTCCTTGGCTACTCCCAGGCCATCAAAAAACAGGAAGGGCGCACCAGTTCTCTTTTTCAAAAGAATTTCAGGCGTATCGAAGTGGATAGCTATAACTACCTCACCAACCTCGTCCCTTACATACATACCAATGCGCAACTGCACGGCTTGTGCTCTGACTTTAGGGAATATGAATTCAGTTCCTACAATATTTTTTCCCATATGCTGGAAAGCCCTATACAAAGAGATGAAGTACTGGAATGGTTCGGCTCGCACCCGGTCTTCGTTCAGGCCCACCTGGAGCGCATCAACCTCAACCTGATCGACCCGGTACTGATCGAAGAAGATTCATTTTATGTCAAATAGGAAAACGCTATGCACACCATAAATGCCACTTTAGTCAACCTGTATCACGTTTGCCATCGT
>CAZAXA010000548.1:2470-4366 GCA_964488965.1 uncultured Phaeodactylibacter sp.
AAATGTGGCTTCACCACCACGGCATCCGCATGGAGCATACTTCCGACGTCGTCTACGAAGGCAAGCTGATCGGTGAAAGCGCTTACGGCGAACGGGCGCGCCGCAACCGGCAGGTGGAACTCGACGGTGTGAAGATCGACTATTATGACCCGAAGACGAAGACGGTGCACGAGACCAAGAAGAGCGACAAGATGGAAGGCGCCCATGTGGCGCAGGTCAAATACTACCTGTACATCCTGCACCGCAACGGCATTGAGGGGGCGCGGGGGCTGATCGAGTACCCCCGCTTGCGGGAGCGCAGTTGGGTGGATTTCGACCCGCAAACCGACGGGCCGGAAATAGAGCGCTGGTTGGCCGAAATCGGCCGCATTCTCGATCAGGAGCAATGCCCGCCGGTGTTGAATAAGCCGGTATGCCGGCGGTGTTCGTATTATGATTATTGTTATGTAGGAGAAGAATAAATCATGAAAAAACCCTACTATCTCTTCAATCCCGGGCGCCTGTCGCGCCGCGACAATACGCTGAAGTTTACGCCCGTCGACGAAGAAGGGCGCGAGGGGCAGCCCCGCTATCTGCCGGTAGAGACAGTGGAAGAAATGTATGTCTTCGGCGCGCTTGATGTCAACAGCGCCCTGCTCAACTTCCTGGGGCAGCAGGGCATCTGCCTGCATTTCTTCAACTATTACGAGCACTACACCGGATCCTTCATGCCCCGCGATTACCTGCTGGCCGGCAAGGTGCAGGTGGCGCAAACGCGCGCCCATCTCGAGCGGCGGCGGCGGATACCCATCGCCCGTGCCCTGCTGGATGGCGCTTCCTTCAATATGCTGCGCGTATTGCGTTACTACGCCAAGCGGGAGCGCAAGCTGGAAGAGAGCATTACCGCTATTGAGCATTACCGCCAAGGCCTGGCCGATGCCGGTTCCCCTTTCGAGCTGATGGGCCTGGAGGGCAACATCCGGCAAACTTACTACGCCGCCTTTGATGAGATCATCAAGGATTTCGACATGGCGGGCCGCAGCAAGCGCCCCCCAAAGAACGAGGTGAACGCGCTGGTCTCTTTCGGTAATATGCTGTGCTATACCCAGTGCCTGAAGCAAATCTACCATACCCAGCTGAACCCTACCATCAGCTTCCTGCATGAGCCAGGCTTTCGCCGTTATTCCCTGGCGCTCGACCTGGCGGAGGTCTTCAAGCCCATCCTGGTAGACCGGTTGGTATTCGCCCTGCTTAACAAACGCATCCTTCAGGAGTCGGACTTCCGCTGGGACCTTAACCGCTGCCTGCTGAAGGAAAGCGGCGCCAAAACCTTCGCCCGCTTCTGGGACGAAAGGCTGTCCAAAACAATTGACCACCGAAAGCTAAACAAAAAGGTCAGCAACCGGCAGCTCATCCGCCTGGAATGCCACAAGCTGGTCAAGCACGTGATCGGTGACCAACCCTATAAACCCTTTAAAATATGGTGGTGATATGTATGTGATAGCGGTATATGACGTCAACGAAAAGCGGGTGGCCAAAATGCTGAAGCTATGCCGCCGCTACCTGAACTGGATACAGAATTCCGTTTTCGAAGGCGAGATCAGCCCGGTAAAATTAAAGGAGATGATCCTGGAAGCGGAAACTCTGATGGACAAGAAGGAAGATAGCCTGATCCTCTTCAAAAGCCGGGACTCCCGCTGGCTCGACAAGCAGGTCATCGGCCTGGAGCGCATGACGACGGATAATTTCCTATAGGCAATCTGCCGTCGATCCCTGGATAAAATTCGCTTTTTGGCGGCCGACGGCAAAAACTGCCCGAAAATGTTCTTTGACAATTGGGTAAAACTTTGATTATTAGCTGGAAATATATAGATTTGGAACGGCTCGCAATTGGATCAGGGTGGGATTGAAACATAC
>CAZAXA010000549.1:0-4361 GCA_964488965.1 uncultured Phaeodactylibacter sp.
CAGGGCGCGGCGGGACACGAGCGTAGCGACTGATGAAATAAGCCGCACCCTGGCGGGCCCCAGGCGGTTTACCCGCAGCCGGGTATGAAATTGGCAAGTTTAACGCCGCCAGCCGCCAATTATCCTTACCTTTGCAGTTCTGAAAAGAAAAACAAAACCAATAATCCCGATGATCAGGAACCTAACGCTACTATTCCTTCTGGCCCTGAGCCTGTCGCAGGCCCTCGGGCAGAACGCCGGCGCTCTCTTTTTTCTGGATGACGACGGCCGGCTGGCCACTCTCGACCCCAATACCGGCATCAGCACGCCCCTTTCTCCCAATCCCGTATTGGCCGGAAATCTCCTGCCGGGGGCGGTGGCCGTTGACAATGAGGGCGGCCGCTTTTTCTTCATCACTACGGGCCCCTCCCAGGGCGAGGAACTGGTGACGGCAGACCTCAACACCGGCGAGGCTATTGGCGCCGTTGGCCTGAATATCACGCCCACCTTTCTGGAGTACCACTGCCGGAACGGCCTTTTATACACCATCGATGAGGAGAACAACCTGGCCTCCATCGACCCGGAAACCGGGCAGGCGACGGCCATCGCCCCCGTCGCCCCTCAGGTGATCGACCTCACCACGCCTGCCGTCGACCCCTACGGCAACCGCCTGTTCTTCATCAGCGATGAAGGCGCCGGCTTCCGGCTGTATTCGGTGAGCACGGAGAACGGCCAGGTGCTGGCCGATCCCGATATAGGCGACGACATTTCCTTCCGGAATATGGAATACAACTGCCGCGACGGCCAGCTCTACGGCCTGCTCGGCGGCGGCAGCTTCGCCCGCATGGACCCGCAGGCGGCCATGGCCATTCCTCTTTCCGGGCCCATAGCGCCGGGCGGCTACCTCATCTTCAGCCAGAGCCTCAGCCAGGGCCGGCAGGCCTATACCTTTTCCGGACGCGATGGGAACGACGAGGCGCGCCTCTATACCGTATCCCTGGCCGATGGCGCCGTGCTCTCTCAGCCGCTGCTGCCGGCAGGCTATTTCCTGAACAGCTTTATGGAGTACGCCAACCGCTGCTCCGCCGAAGCGGATTTCGGCCTGGCTGTGGGCTGCGCCGGCGACACCACCCGTTTCACCAATACCTCCTCCTCCGGCGCCAGCTTCCTGTGGAATTTCGGCGACCCGGCATCGGGCGCCGCCAATACTTCCGCCGAGGCCAACCCCGTCCACGTTTACAACTCGCCCGGCGTCTATACGATTACCCTCATCGCTGCCGACTGCGGGGCGGACACCCTGTCGAAAGACGTGGAAATCCCCGGCCTGTCCATCCCCCCCTTCGGCGATACCACCCTCGCCTGTGAGGACGATTTCCCGCTGACCCTCAACGCCCGCACGGAAGGCGCTACTTACCTGTGGCAGGACGGGACGACAGACAGCGTCTACGTCGTGGAAAAAACCGATATCCCGGCCAATATCTCCGTGGAGGTCGCCCTCGGCGCCTGCATGGCGGAATTCTCCACCTATGTCGACTATGCTCCCGATGCCGACTGCCCCTGCATGCTGGCGATGCCCAATACCTTCACGCCCAACGGCGATTCGCAGAACGACTTCTTCCGGCCGGTAGAGAAGAACTGCCGGATCAAGGCCGGAAGTTATTCCCTGCGCATCTACAACCGATGGGGAGAACTCGTCTTCGAAGGCGCCGACCCCGACGCCCCGGGCTGGGACGGCAACTACAAGAACGAGCCCGCGCCCAATGAGGTGTATTTCTATACGCTGCGCTTCATCGCTGAAACTGATCAGGGGGATATTGCCCAGGAGAGGAAGGGGGATGTGACGGTTCTGCGGTAGGCACACGCTGCCGGAGTATGAAACATGAGTCATCCCGAATTTTTAAAACAGAACATGGATGTATCAGATCGGGCGGATTTGTTCGGATCGGCTGCCCTCGCCGGGCGATCCGCGAAAACCCGCTAAATCTGCGTCATCCGTGTTCTATCCAGCCAGGCGCCCAAAATTCGGGATGATCCATGTTTTTGCCCACGGCAAAAGGCCTGCAAATGAACGTCATCAGCTATGCCGGCCAGAAATTCCCCGCTTTTGATCCGAAATATTGGGCCGATATTTCCAGCTTGATGAAATTTAATGCCTCAAAACAGCACTTATGAAGGCATTACTCCCTTATGTGGCCCTGCTGCTCCCCTTCCTGGCCCTGTCCCAGCCTGTACTGCCCGACAGCCTCAACAAGGTCGTCATCCTCCGCCCTACCGGCAAAACCATTGACAGCCTGCCGGAAATGGCCATCGTGCCGGATACGGCGCAGCTCCACCGGGCTGCCCTGAAGGCCATCGGCAACTCCTTCGCCCGGGAGATCATCGATCTGTATTTCCTGGCCCAGATTTACCTCAAAAATAAGGGAGAACGCCGGGCCATCGAGCCGGCCTACCTGGCTCTGACCCAAAATCAGGGCGGTTACGCCCGCTTCGGCTTCTACCTGCAGGGAGCAGGCCCCCTGCCCCATACGCCTTACCTGGATATCATAGAAAAAACGGTTGCATCCCCGCAGGGCAGGCTGGCGTCCTTCACCCAGTTGTACCCCCACGAGATGGGCCACGTGATCTACCGCCTGCTGAGTTCCGATTCGCTGCTTGAGGAAAAGTCACGCTGCGTGGACATGCACTACTTCCCGGTGATAACCGACTATGGCATCGCCTTCAACGAAGGCTTCGCCGAGCATATCGAAAATGCCGCCCGCCTGTTCGAACCCAACGACAGCCTCAAGGCGGAGGTCTTTGCCGATATCCGGCGGGTGCAGGAGAAAAAACCGCGATGGATCCGGGGGTTTGAGCATGATTTCCGCCTGCCGTTGCGCCTGGCCTACTACAAGGCCACCATGATACTGTGGTACCAGCGGCTGGAAGACCTGCACCGCTATGAGCGGGCTATGGACGGAACGGCCCGTTTTAAAAGCGGCGTACTGAGGAAAGGCAGCCCGGAGGACCGGCTCAGCTACCGCAACAGCGGCCTGGTACTGTCTTCCGAGCCGCGCAGCCGCCCTCAGGCGCTGGCCACCGAAGGCGTCGTCAGCCTGTTCTTTACGCGGCTGCTGGAGAGCAAACTGGCCGAAACCTACCGCGAGCCGGCCTTCTACCGGCAGTTCCTCTACGATACCACCCGGCAGATCAACAACCCGCGGGAGCGCTTCAGCCCCATGCAGAACCTCTTCCTCAAGCATTTCGCCGTACTGCACGGTTTCGTCACCTTCGAACACTCCGGCAGCGCCCAGGCCCTGGATTTCCTGGAAGGCTACTGCCAAAGCTTCCCCGATGAAAAGGAGGCGGTAGAGCAGATATTCCAGGCCGCTTTTGGCGAAAGCCACCGCGATCTTCCTCCGGACATCTGGCTCATGGCAAAGGGCCACGAGCACCGCCTGCTGGCCCTCGACGCCTTCGGGGCGGCCACCGTCCCGGTCTATACCTTTGCCCTCAACCGGGCAGAACTGGAGGACCTGGCCACCATTCCGGGGCTGAGCGATGAAGATGCCCAACGCATTCTGAAACACCGCCGGGAGCATGGCTTTTACCTCAGCCTGGAGGATGCCGCCGCCGCGGAGGGCCTTTCCCCCGAAGGCCGGGAGGCCCTTCTTGCCGCCGCTTTTGACGAAGCATACTTCGAAGCCCTGCCCGATCCGGAGTTCGACATATCCGCCCTGCTCATCACGCCCATAAAGCGCCTGTTGCTCCACGCCCTGCCCTACCTGGCGGCGATCCTGCTGCTGGCCTTTGTGTTGTTCCGCAGGGAAGAACCTCTGCCTGCAAAGGCCATCGCCGGGCGCGCCCTGCGCTATACCCTGCTGTGGCTGTTGTTCGTGACGGCCGGCCTGGCGGCCCTGGTCGTGAGCAGCCAGCCCCTTACATGGTTCCTGCCATTCCTGGCATCGGCGCTGGCGTTGGCGGCGCTCTTTTACCGCAAAAGGCCGCCGGAACTGAAACGCAGCCTGGCGCTGCTCGGCCTGATGGGGGCTTTCATCGTATATAGCCTGGTATAGCGATAGCGCTTGCTCCAAATAATCCTTTGACAGATTAGGCAATGTGGCTGGCCTTGCCTATCTTTATAGCTCGCGGCAAGTTCTTTGAAAAAAGGGATGATATCGAAACAGGAATATACAAACCTTGCGCACCAGGTTAATATGTTCATATTTTTGTATAAGCTGGTTTAAAAGCTATTACAGTTTAACAATTTAACAGCTATTTTCATTTTCGCTTTTATGCATATAGATATCGCTATATCAAAGCCCAAAATGGCCCGAAATTGGCCTTTTTTGGCCGTTTTTCGCCAAACGCATGAAGGTTTTAACAATACAAGGCATACCCTGAAT
>CAZAXA010000550.1:0-4354 GCA_964488965.1 uncultured Phaeodactylibacter sp.
CTGCTGCTTCAGGTTGCGGTAGATCAGCACGAAGGCGGCGATGGTCAGGGATGACAACAGCAGGGCGAAGAGGAACTGAGGCATTATCCGTTTCAGCAGAAAGGGCACATAACTGTAGAGGAATGCCTGATAGAAAGGCTGTCCCGGCAAAATGCCCGGCGCCTCCTGGGTGGCCAGGTAGCGGGCGCCGGCCGGAGGGCGTTCGCCGTTCCCGTGGACGGTGAAGGGCAGGCGGCCAAGAGACTGTTCCAGGGAATCGCCAAAAACTGCGGCGATGCGCTCATCCAGGCGGATACTGTCCAGGCCGGCAAGGTGGAGAACGCTGGCACTGTCTTCCACCTGCACCCTGAGGATGACCGACTGCAGGAAGCCGGGCAGCCAGGCCTGGCGCTCGAAGCTGTCGACTACGACTTTTACCGTTTTGTTGCCTTCCGCCGGAGGGAGGCCGGCGGCGCTGTCCCGGAAGAGCACTTTTGTGCCCCGCCGTTCGATAAAGCGTTTCCCTTCCTCTGCTCCCTCAAAGTGCATGAGAGATACCCGGACGCTGTCGCGTTGTCCCGGCAGTTGTTCCTTCAGCCAGCGCTGCAGTATGGAGTCCTGCACATTGACTACCACTTTGGCAAAGAGGCGGCCTGATTCCTTCTGCAACAGCTCGTATTGTTCGCTGTACACCTTGCGCAACCAAAAACCCTGGAAAGCCAGCAGGAGCAGGATGCTGGCCAGCATGAGGGGGAGGGCGAGCTGGTGGTGGCGCATATTGGTAGCTGTTGAGGTATTTTGGATTTTATGGCCCGTCTCTTTCAGAGCCGGGAAAATGTTTCGGCATTGCGGTTTTATGGCCGCAACACCACAATACCGCAAAACCAGAGTTGGCCCTGCGTATATCATTTGAAAATGCAGAGTCCAGGCTCAGTACAAAATTAGCCTTCCTGTTCGTACCATGCCGCTTTCATTAACCTTAATTAACCTTAAATCAAGGCAAATTAACCTGCCCGGGCAGCCATTCGGCCTTTCTTTGCAAAAAGAAATGATTCTTTGACAAATCCTGTGTTTTGGAGCCCCTGCCTGTTGGCAGACAGGCGCCAAACAAGGGAAAAATCAATTGCCATGAAAAAACTGTTATTACTCGGCGCTCTGGCGCTGCCTCTGTCTGCCCTCACCCAGCCGGCGGGAAAGATTATCTACCAGGAAAAAGTGAACCTGCACCGCGGCCTGGCGCCGGAACAGGAGGATCACAAAGCCATGATCCCGGAGTGGCAAACCGCCAGGGTGGCGCTGCTCTACGACGGAAAGGCATCTCTTTACAAGCCTGTTGAAGAAGACGAAAGCGAGATCAACCGCGAAGAGGGCGGCGCCCAGGTGACTATCCGCATCCGGCGGGGCGCCGGCGAGTCCTACTGCCATTTTTCGGAAAACAAACAGGTGGAGTTGCGCGACTTCATGGGCAAGCAGTTCCTGATCGAAACGGAACTGCAGGCTCCGGAGTGGAAGGTGCTGCCCGAACAGCAGTCCGTCCTGGGCTACGCCTGCCAAAAGGCCACTTTCACCAATGAGGATGGGGAGGAAGTCGTCGCCTGGTTTGCGCCTTCCATCCCGGCCCCTATCGGCCCGGGCCCCTATTTCGGCCTGCCCGGCGCCGTGCTGATGGCGGATGTGGACAACGGGCGGCGCCTCTATCAGGCCATCGGGGTGGATATGGCCGGCGAAGCTCCGGAAATCGAAGCGCCCGCCAAAGGCAAAAAGATCAGCAAAGAGGAGTATGATAAAATGGTGGAAGAACGCATGCGGGAAATGGGCGGCAGCGGAAGAACCGGCATAAGGATCATCCGGCAGTGAGGGGAGGAGATAAGGAAGGAGTGAAATTTACCCGGCCGGGTGCGAAGGCGGGTAGCCTCAAAAAAGCACGGTTTATTGAACAGTCCCCGGAAAAAAGTATTTTTCTCAACCTCCATGTGCACCCCGCTACAGGGCAGGCCGCCTCAACCTTAACCTTAACCTTAACCTTAACCTTAACCTTAACCTCAATCAAGATGTTTAAATTAAAACAGGAGATTGTTGATTGAGCGCCCGCCTCAAACCAACAATTATGAAGGCCCCAGTAGTCTATCTTGCCTTTTCCAACGACCGGGACGATTATCTGCCTACCTTGAACCGGGAAAGAAAGGCCATATCCCGTTCCCTGCGTCCGTTGGAGGGCAGCGGCGCCATCAACCTGGAGGTGGAAGCCAGCGCTTCCCTGAACGACATTTTCGAAGTCTTCCGCGAATACGACAACCGCATCGCCGTTTTTCATTTCGGCGGACATGCCGGGGGGAGGCAACTGCAGTTAGAACAGGCGGACGCCACTACGCAGGGCGCTCAGGCGAGGGGGTTGGCGCAGTTGTTGGGCCAGCAAGAAAACCTGAGGCTGGTCGTTCTCAACGGCTGCGCTACTCATGAGCAGGTCCGGCTGTTGCTCGATGCGGGCGTCAGGGCGGTTATCGCCACCATTTCCGCCATCCAGGATGCGATGGCGACCGAGTTTGCCGAGCAGTTCTACTATTATCTCGCCATCCACTACAGCCTGCAGCACGCCTTTGATATGGCCAGGGCCTTCCTGGATTCCAAGTACGAAGAACACCCTTCCATTAGTACTTTTCGGGGAGCGGCCTTTGAAACAGCGGAAGAAAACCCCTGGGGCCTGTACATCAACGAAGGCGCTGAAGAGGTACTTGACTGGAGTTTGCCCCGGCATGTCGCGCCGGAATTTCCTCCGTTCGGTCCGGATATACAGCCGGGCACCCGGGTCAATGACATCCTCATTTCGGCGATCTGCCTGGAACTTGTGCAATACAGCCGGGATTTGAATTACGAGCTTAGCAAAGAAAAGGAGGAGCGCAGCGAGTCCTCCATCAAGCGCGCCGTTGTCGACGCCTTTCCCACGCCTATCGGGGAAGATTTGCGTAAGCTCGTCTGCAAGAGCGGCCCGGCGGAGGGCCCCCACCCACTGGAATTATTCAGCCGGGAGCGGTTGTTGCAGCTTGTGCAAGCCTACCGGACATCGGTGCAGTTCCTGTTTTTTATGTTGCTTTCTCAGCTCTGGGACGAAAAGTATAAGAACCCCAAGCTGAAGATCGGCGAAGATTACCTGGGCGAGCTGAACAGTTTCCTCACCCTGCGGGCCAGCAGCTTTCCATCCTTCGACTATGTCCGGCTGATTCGCCCTCTGCTGGCCTTTTTTAGCGAACACGACATCCCCTGTTTCATTCCGGAACTGGAGCAGGCACAATGGGAAGGGCCGGAGGATGGTGAAGTGTTCCGCGCTGTTTCCTTTATGGATAAGCTCAACCTGGCCCTGCTGAGCGGCGCTGTAAAAGAGGAAAATGTCAAAAACCTCTGCCTGCAGGCGGAAACCCATCTGGGAGCTTTTTTGAAGAATTTCGCTTTCCTGGCCAAGTACAAGCTGGCGGCCATCAAGAATATCGAAGTCATTAAGAACCGGCATGAAAGCCCGCAGTACCGGCACAATCAGATCGCGCTCGACAAGGCCCTCACGGTGGCCACCGTTGGGGCGCACCCCAGAGATATCGTATTGAGCAACTTTACCGACAACAAATGTGTGCTCCTGATGAAAACGGCGGGAGGCGAGGTGAAGGATTACCTCAGCCTGGCCCCCTTCCTGATGGACAAGAACTCCCTCGTCAATGAAAAGAGCGCCAAGTTATACCTGTACAGTTACCAGCAGGACGGCGCTTATGTCTTTCATTTTCTGAACGACCGGCGCGACCCGCCCATGGCCATCGACGAGCAGGCCTTTCAGGAAGTGTTTGCTCAGTTTGAAAAATTCAGAGCGGAGATATTCGGCTTTCAACCCAGGATGAACCCTTCTGTCCCCGCTCCAGCTTAGCTTTTGCGTTGAAGAACGGAAAAGGCCAATCCAAAAAATGAAAACGAAATGGCAGGCAAGTCCCCTTTCAAATTACTGGATGCCTATGGAAAACAGGATAAAGACATCTTTTTCGGGCGGGCCGAGGAAGTAGAAGCGCTTTATGAGATGGCTTACCAGGCCAATTGCATCCTCGTATACGGGCCGTCGGGAAGTGGCAAGACCAGCCTGATCCAGTGCGGGCTGGCCAATCGTTTTCAGCCGTCTGACTGGTTTGATATCTACATACGCAGAGGGGAGAATATCAATGCCTCCTTACAGCGCGCCCTCGACGCTTATGAACTGGCGGAAGTGGAAGCCGGCACCCTGATTGGCCGCCTGGAGCAGATAAAAACGTACAGCCCGGATGGTTTTCAAGCGGTTGAACCCCGGGCGCCTGCCTCGGCAACCACCTGCTCGCTGAGGGCCATTTACGAATATCACCTCAAG
>CAZAXA010000551.1:0-4333 GCA_964488965.1 uncultured Phaeodactylibacter sp.
ACGAGTGGAAGCCCACGGTGATGAACAACTTCAACCTCACCGACCAGGAGATCGACAACATCCTCGCCTATGTCGATTACGTGTACACCGGTAAGGACAAGGCAGAGGCTGCCGGCGGGCCGGGAGCGGTTCCCGTAGTGCCGGAGAAACCGAACAACACGCCCCTGTTTATCGCCCTCGCGTTCATCCTTGCCATCCTGGCGGTAGTGCTGGCCCGCATCGTGGCCAACCTGAACTATATGGTACAGGTGCGGGAAGGCAATGCGCCGCCGCACCGCAAGAGCATGGTGGAGATTCTGACCAGCAAGGGGCTGATCGCTTTTGTGGTCTTTGCCCTGGTGGTGCTGGGCGGTTATACGACCGTCAACAACGCCATCATGCTGGGCCGCCAGCAGGGGTACGCTCCGGAGCAGCCCATCAAGTTTTCCCACGCCACCCACGCGGGCCTGCAGAAGATCGACTGCCAGTATTGCCACGACGGGGCGCGCCGCTCCAAGCATTCCGTCATCCCCGCAGCCAACACCTGTATGAACTGCCACGCCGCCATCAAGGTTGGCTCCACTTACGGCACCGCCGAGCTGAGCAAGATTTACGCTTCCATCGGCTGGGATCCGAATACCGACAAGTACATCGAGAACTACGATGATATGTCCGGGGCGGATATTGAAAAGATTTTCAAAAAGTGGATCGGCGACACCTACGCCAGGGAAAAGGGAAGCCTGGATGCCGCGGGGGAGAAACTGGTCGAAGACCAGTGGGAAGGCATCGTCAGTTCGCTGACCAACGAGACCAAGGACAAGATACAGGGCCCGGTCGAATGGGTCCGTATCCACAACCTGCCGGACCACGCCTACTTCAACCACGCCCAGCACGTCTCCGTGGGCAAGCTGGAGTGCCAGACATGCCACGGCCCGGTAGAAGAAATGGCAGTGGTCCAGCAATATTCGCCCCTCTCCATGGGCTGGTGTATCAACTGCCACCGCCAGACGGAAGTGCAGTTCGCCGGCAATGAGTATTATAAAGCCTATGAGAACTACCACGACGAGATCGCCCGCGGCGAACGCGATAAGGTGACCGTCGAGGAGATCGGCGGCCTGGAATGCCAGAAATGCCACTATTAATTCATGCCAATCCACCCATTTGAACGTGAAAAAAATAGCGATGAAAAATAAGCATAACGGTGTTTGGATCGGAACAGACCAACTGGCCAATACGCCCGGATACCAGGCAAGCGCCCGGCAGGAATTCATAAACGGCGAAGATATCGTAGAGTACGGCGCCAGCAGCCGCCGCGATTTTCTGAAATACCTCGGGTTCGGCATCGGCGCGGTTACTCTGGCCGCCAGTTGTGACATTCCCGTCAAGCGCGCCATCCCCTATGTGGTCAAGCCCGATGAGATCGTGCCGGGGATCGCCGCCTACTATGCTTCCAGCTTCGTGCAGGGCGGCGACTACTGCGCCGTGCTGGTCAAGACCCGCGAAGGCCGCCCCATCAAGATAGAGGGCAACAGCCTGTCTAAGGTCACCGGCGGCGCTACCAGCGCCCGCGCTCAGGCCAGCGTGCTGAGCCTTTACGACACCAGCCGCCTCGACGGCCCCTGCCGCGTGAAGGAAGGGACGATCGAGTTGCCGGCCAACCGCGATAAGAAAGGCCCCTCCTGGGCGGAGATCGACCAGGAGATCATGGGGAAGCTGAACGCCGGCGCCCGCATCCGCATCGTTGCCAATACCATCATGAGCCCCACTACGAAGAAGGTGTTCGGGGATTTCAAGGCGAAATACCCGAATACCGAGGTGGTGATGTATGACCCCGTTTCCAGTTCGGCTATCCTGGAAGCCAACCAGCAGAGCTTCGGCCAGGGCGTCGTCCCTTCCTACCACTTCGATAAGGCTCAGATGATCGTCAGCTTCGACGCCGACTTCCTCGGCGCCTGGATTTCTCCGGTGGAATACGCCAGGCAGTACGCCCAGGGCCGGAAGATCACGGATGTGAAGAACCCGAAGATGTCCCGCCATATTCAGGTGGAAAGCCACGTGAGCCTTACCGGTTCCAACGCCGACAACCGCATCATGGTCAGGCCCTCCGAGCAGGGCGCCGCCATCCTGGCCCTGTACAACGCCCTTGCCGGCAAGGCAGGCCTGGGCGCCGCCCGGGGGCCTCAGCTTTCGGAAGATAAAGCCGCAAAAATACAGAAGGTGGCCGATGAGTTATGGCGCCACCGCGGCGCGGCCCTGGTCGTATCCGGCTCCAACAAGGTGGGCGAGCAGGTGCTGGTCAACGCCATCAATGATATGCTGGGCAGCTACGGCGCCACCATCGACTTCACGAACGCTTCCCTGCAGCGCCAGGGTATCGATAAGGACATTCAGAACCTCATCCGCGATATGAACGGCGGCAGGGTCGACGCCCTCTTCGTCATGGATGGCGCCAACCCGGCCTACGACCTGCCCAATGCGGATAAGTTCCGCGAAGGTTGCGCCAAGGTAGCCCTGAAGGTATCCTTCGCCGGGGCGCCCAATGAAACGGCCTACCTCTGCGATTACCTCACCCCAACCCACCATTACCTGGAGAGCTGGGGGGATGCCGAGCCGAAGCGCGGCCACTACAGCCTCATTCAGCCGGCCATCGCGCCCATCTTTGCCAATGTGGGCCGCCACGGCACCCGGCAGGCAGAGGAGAGCCTCCTGCGCTGGGCGGGCGTCGACGCCCTGGCTTCCGACGCTACTGCCGCCATGCCGGATACTGCCGCCGTTGAAGCTCCGGCAGGCGAAAGCCCCCTCTGGAAAAAGGCCATGGCAGAAACCGGCCACTTCTACTACGAATACCTGCGCCGGCACTGGGAGCAGAATTTCTTCCCGCAGCAGAAAAATTTCGCCACCTTCCAGGCTTTCTGGGACAGCACACTGCACGACGGCGTTTTCGAACTGCCGCAGCTGAGCATTCAGGTGGCCTTCTCCGGCGATGTGAATGAAGCCGCCAAGCGCATCCGCCAGCCCAACAGCAACGCGGAGGCCCTGGAAATTTCCTTCTTCGAGACGGTCAATATGGGCAGCGGCGTTTACGCCAACAACCCCTGGCTGATGGAAATGCCGGACCCGGTCAATCGCTGCAGCTGGGGCAACTACCTGGCCATCCCCGTTTCCTGGGAGGGCGGCAACAGCTACAAGGCCTTCATGGGCCTGAACCCGGATGAGGCCAAAGGGAAGGCGGATAAGGTCAATGTAACGGTTGGCGGCAAAGAGAGCGCCTGTACAGTGGTACGCCAGTTCGGACAGATGCCCGGCACGCTGGCCCTTGCTATCGGCTACGGCCGCGATAAGACCGGCATCATGGGCCGGGCGGTCGGCAATAATATCGGCGCCAATGCCTATCCCTGGCTGTCGCTGGACGATAACGACAATGTACAATATTACGCCACGGCCGACAACATCTCGGGCCCCGTCGGCGTGGATGAGGAGTTCGCCTGCGTCCAGTACCACCACGCGATGGGCCTTAAGGCTGAAGATCCCGGCAGCGGAGAGGTGATCAACGTGGACGAAAAGACGGCCATGGCGCTGGGCGAAGGCTACCAGGGAGGCATCACCGGGCGTTCCATCATCTTCCAGGGCAACCTCAGCGAACTGCCCGAACTGGCGCGCCACATCGAGGAGCACCGGGCGGAAGCGGCAAACCTCAACTCGAAAACGCTGTACCCCTACGATAAGTACAACGAGCAGTTCTACAGCCAGGGCCACCACTGGATCATGCACGTCGACCTGAACGCCTGTATCGGCTGCGGCGCCTGCCAGGTGGCCTGTATCGCGGAGAACAACGTGCCGGTAGTGGGCAAGCGGGAAGTGTCCCGCCACCACGAGATGGCCTGGCTCCGCATCGACCGCTATTTCTACGGGGACTTCGAGAACCCCAACGTGGTCTACCAGCCGATGATGTGCCAGCATTGCGACAACGCCCCCTGCGAGAACGTCTGCCCGGTGGCCGCCACCAACCACAGCTCCGAAGGCCTCAACCAGATGACCTACAACCGCTGTATCGGTACGCGCTACTGCGCCAACAACTGCCCCTACAAGGTGCGCCGCTTCAACTGGCTGGATTATACTACCGCCGACCTCTTTGCCGCCAACGAGGTGCCGATGAACGGCGAGAGCGTGCCCTTCGGCGCCGACAACCTCACCCGCATGGTGCTCAACCCGGACGTGACGGTGCGCTCGCGCGGGGTGATCGAAAAGTGCAGCTTCTGCGTACAGCGCATTCAGGAGGGCAAGCTGGCTGCCAAGCGCGAAGGCCGCAGGCTGCGCGACAACGACGTCAAAACGGCCTGCCAGACGGCCTGCC
>CAZAXA010000552.1:0-4327 GCA_964488965.1 uncultured Phaeodactylibacter sp.
TCCCCGGCTTTTTCGACGGGATGAAAGCAGCCGTGAAAACAGACCCCAACTTCTTCATGGCCTATGCCTATCTCGCCTTGGCGGAAACGTCTTTTGGGCAGTACGAAAAAGCCGCAGCATTCATCAAACCAGCTTTGGCCATTGACCCTGCGGGCTTCAACGAAGGCGAGCAGATTGTGCGCAAAGCCCTGCAAGCCCTGAACAAAGACCCAAAAGCCGATCCTGCCAAATTCATGGCCTCCCTGACTGCCACTTACCCCAACACGGCCCAGGCCTGCGATTTGGCGGCCATATCCGCTTCCTGGATCAGCAAAGACCCCAGGGCGGCTGTCCAGCACCTGTTGCGCTTACTTGAGTTGCGCCCCGGTTACGGCGGCGGCTACAACTCCTTAGGCTATAGCTACATGGCGCTCGAAGAGATGGACAAAGCCAAAGCCGCTTTTGAGAAATACATCGAACTGTCCCCTGAAGAACCTAATGCCTACGACAGCATGGGAGAGTACTACCTGGTAGCAAAGGACTACGCCAAATCGGCGGAATACTACGACCGGGCGGTGGCGCTGGGCATGGAAGGCTCGAAGCAGGGCGCTGAGAAAGCACGGGCGGCTATGAAGGAAGCCGGGAATTAAATCTTGCAATTGTGTCTCCTGAGGCCGTGGAGGCCTCGGGTGGCGCACTTTTCTCAAACAAAAAAAAACAACATCATGCAAACCGTAGGTATCATCGGCGGCGCCGGCTTCATCGGCAGCTACATCACGAAACAATTTTTGGAAAACGGGTTCCGCGTCAAAGTATCAGCCATGGACATTTCCAGGCAGGAAAAATACGCGCACCTGTCCGGGTTGCCCCATGCGGAAAACATGGAACTCGTCCCCCTGGACGTTCAGCATCTCGGCCAGTTGAAAGCCTTTGCCGCAGGCTGCGACATCCTCGTGCACGGCGGCACGCCCTTTCAGTTGGAGGTGGAAGACGTGCAACGGGACCTGCTCGACCCCACCATCAAAGGCACGGAAAATTTCCTGCGGGTGGCCGGCGAAACGCCAGGCGTGAAAAAGGTGGTGTTCATCGCTTCAGTAGCGGCTATGAATACCAACTTCCCGCAATTGCCGGCCGGCAAGGCCGAAGGCGACACAATCAATGAAACGGATCCCTTCTACTTCAGTGAAGAGAACCACCCGTATGCCCAAGCGAAGTTCCTTGCCAATCGGGCCGTCGATCAATTCATCGCCGATCATCCAGATCCAGGTTTTGAAATCACCACCGTTTCGCCGGTGGGCGTCATGGGTAAGGCGATGTCGAAACGGGAAGATTCCACTTCGATGGGCATACAATTTTTATTCAAAAATAAAATTGCCCCGAATCCTTTCATCCAGATGTTTTATGACATGGATGTGAATTGGGCGCTGGTTGATGTTGCGGACGTTGCCGAGGCCACCTACAAAGCGGCCATTACCAATAATATCCATGGCAAGAATTACCTGCTATCCAGCGAAAGCTACCGGATTTCCGATATTTCCCTGATGCTGAACCAGCAACCGCCGGCCGGTAAACCTACCATAGTTTACAGCAGTGAATTGGCAAAAAAAGACCTGGGAATGGATTTCAAACCTGCGAGTGTGCCATTGCATAATTATTCCTTGTAAAAAGGGCTAAATGATTCAGGCGCCAATATTTTCCAATACGTCAATGGAAGTCAAGTATTCATTCATCATTGGTTAGTGGCGGCATGCTTCGAAGGCATGCCGCCGCTTAACCCCAAACCATTCCATTCCACCAGGAAACCCAGTCATAATAATTGTTCGGCGAGATTTATATCGTGTACCCTGATTCCCCTGTTCATGGAATAAATTTCACTTTAAACTTTAAATCAAAATATTTTCAATTATGAAAAAGCTACTTTTCTGCGCAGCCCTGCTCGGCTGCGCCATGGCGCTGCAAGCGCAATCGACAAAGTCAGTGTTGAACCATGCCGACCCCAAAGTGGCCGCCAACATCAAAATGTACACGGAGGCCTGGGACGCCATCATCAACGCCGGCCGGTTCGAACTTTTCAACGAAGATCACTTCACCGAGGACGTGGTCATGCATGCCGAGCCGGAAAATATCGTAGGTATCGAGGGCATGGCGGCTTACTACAAAGCGCTGACCTCGGCTTTTTCCGACATCGAATTTATCATCAACAACATCTTCGGCGAGGGTAATCAATTAGTGAAACACTGGACCTTCAAGGGCAAACACACAGGCGATTTCTTCGGCATCCCGGCCTCGGGCAACAGGGTCGAAATCAGTGGCAGTACCATCGTCCGCATGAGTGCTGACGGCCGCATTGCCGAGGAGCGGGATTTCATGGACAATATGGCGCTGTTGTCGCAACTGGGCGTCGTGTCGGCGCCGGGCAACGTGGCCGTCGTGGACGGGCTGTACAAGGGTTTTGCAACGGGCGACATCCCTGGCGTGCTGGCTGCCATGGATGCCAACATCGTCTGGAACGAGGCCGAGGGTTTTCCATACGCCGACCGCAATCCTTACCGGGGCCCACAGGGAGTTTTGGAAGGCGTGTTCGCCCGCATCGGAGCAGAGTGGGAGTACTGGAAATTGAATGACATCCAACTGCACGAGATGTCGAACAACATGGTGCTGGCCACCTTGCGGTACAAAGCGAAGCACAAGGCGACAGGCAAGGAAATCGACTCGCAGACGGCGCATTTGTGGACGCTGAAGAACGGCAAAATCGTGGCGTTTCAGCAGTTTACGGATACGAAACAGGCGGCGGAGGCGGTGAAATGACCCTGCGTTTAGCAGATCATGGGGATTTTAACGTGAGGTTTGACCTGGATGTGTTGCCATTCAGCGAACTGAGGCAGGCTGAGGCTGAGGCTGAGGCTGAGGTTAAGGTTAAGGTTAAGGTTAAGGTTGAGAACCTTGAAGGCTGGGAGTCTCAGGCAAACCAAGCATGAGGCATACTTGCCAGAGAATGCCAGGATTGCGGCTGCCATCTCTCACCCTCAGCCTCAGCCTTAACCTCAAACCTCACGTTAAAATAACAAATATTATCTTGCAAAAAGCATTTTGAGTATTTCCTTCCCTTAGAGATGTTTGGAGGCGGCCCCCGACACTGCGTGTGCGGGGCAGGCTATTTTGGCTGCCCCAAGGGGCCCCTCTTCGGGGTAAAAGCACCACATCCAAACATACTCTTACTCAGCGGCAAAAATACCCACCTCCCGCGCTCCCGGACGTGCATAGCCCCTGTACATACCCGGCGTATTGAATTGAAGGGAAACATTGCCCATCTTATCCACGGCGATCAAACCTCCGCTGCCACCCGCTTCCATGAGCTTTTGATGGATGACATAGTTCGTAGCTTCCTCCACGCTCAGCCCTTTGTATTCCATCAGGGCGGAGATGTCATGGGCTACGGCATAGCGGATGAAGAACTCTCCATGGCCGGTGCAGGATACGCCGCAGGTAGCGTTGTTGGCATAGGTGCCGGCGCCGATGACAGGCACATCGCCGAAGCGGTTGTAGCGCTTGTTGGTCATGCCGCCGGTCGAGGTTCCGGCAGCGATATTGCCGTTCCTGTCCAGGGCCACACAGCCCACCGTGCCGTACTTATTGTCCGGATTGGCGGGCAGGCTGCCGGCCGATTGATCCTCGGCAGCTCTGGCGCGTTGCAGGGATTCCCAGCGATCCCGTGTGAAAAAGTATTCCGGCTCCACGATCTCCAGCCCCTGTTCCCGGGCGAATTGTTCTGCTCCTGCGCCGGTGAGCAACACGTGTTCGGAATGCTCCATCACCGCCCGGGCTGCCCGGATGGGGTTCTTCACTATGGTAACGCCGCCCACCGCCCCGGCATTGCGGGTTGCGCCATCCATAAAGGAAGCGTCCAGCTCATTTTTTCCCTCATGGGTAAAAACGGCGCCTTTACCGGCGTTGAACAAAGGCGAGTTTTCGAGATAAACGATCGCCTGTTCTACCGCGTCCATGCTGCTGCCTCCTTCCCGGAGGATTTGCTCGCCGATATCCAGGGCGGCATTCAGGGCATCGGTATAGGCTTTCTCCTTCTCAGGCGTCATATTTTCCCTGAGAATGACGCCGGCGCCGCCATGGATCGCGATGGCGTATTCAGCACGTTCAGCAACTGCAGGCGGGCCATCCTCATGCCCGGCCTCCGGGGAAGGGCCCTGCCCACAGCCCGTTAGCAGTCCGATGATCAGTAATGTAAAAGTTGTCTTTGGCATAGTTCTTTATTTTATGAGGGTAGTATTTCCGGTAAATTCCTCCCGGGCGCCGTCAGTGAATTCAACGCCGACATGCCAGATATAAACGC
>CAZAXA010000553.1:0-4318 GCA_964488965.1 uncultured Phaeodactylibacter sp.
GTTCTATGGCCGGCGGCCCGCTGAGCAGGCTGATGGCCACCGCGTCGGAGGCCTGCCCGCAGGCGTTGGTGACGGTCACCGAATAAGTACCCGAGCTCGTGGCCGTGTAGGTGGGCGTCGTCGCGCCGTCCTGCCAGAGGTAGGCGGCCTGCGGGCTGGCAGCGTCGAGCGTCACTGCCTGGCCGTCGCAGATGCCCTGGTCGGCGCCCAGGTCAACGGCCGGCAGGCCGGGGGAATCCAGCAGGAAGGGATGGCTGCCGGAAGCCAGGGGGTTGCCGCACACATCGGTAATGGGGTTCGGCAGTTCGGAGATGACCTCCAGGGTGTACATGCCCGAATCGACCAGGGCCGGGGAAATGGCCAGCGAGAAGGCATGGTCGTAATCGCCGCCGGCATCGCAGATGCCCGATGCCAGGGACAGGCTATAGCTCTCGCCCGAAGGGCCGGTGAGGCTGAAATTGGCCTCCGAGATGGTGCTGCAATCGACATTCTCGTTGAAGGTGAAGGTGATGGCGGCGTCGTTGCAGTCTTCCGGCAGATTGAGGGTTTCCAGTTCCGGCGATTCGAAATCGAAGATGCCGACATCGGAAATGCCGAAATCAATAGTATAGCCAAAGGGCGAGGCCGACCAGTTGGAAACCATCAGCACATAGGTATTGCCGACAGTCACCGGGATGAGGTCATTGAAGGGAGACAGGCCTTCGTCAAAGCCGGGCGGGTTGTTGTAGCAGCCGGCGCCCTGAATGTCGTAGGGCGAGCCGCCGGTAGCGCCGGTGGCGCCGCTGCAGGCGTTGGGCTCGAAGCCCGTCCCGCCGGAGGCGTTGCAGCTGACCAGCAGGCTGGGGTTGGTGAAAATGTCCCCACATTCCGCGTTGGTGATGTTAAACAGCGCCCAGTCGTAATCATCCGTAGGGTTGTTGGGCGTGATGACGAAGCCGAAATTGCCGGACTCGTTGACGGTGAAGGTGTACCAGATGGAGTGGTCCTCAAAACTGGTGCAACTGATGGTCACGTTGACCTCATTGGGGTAATTGCCGTCGCCCGACAAGGACTGGCTCTCGGAATATACCGGCTGGCAGACCGGAATGGCGCCCAGGCAATCCTGAACGGTCGGCGCCTGCGCCGGCAGCAGGCTGGCGCAGTACAGAAAGAGGGTAACGAGCGAAGCTTTGATTGATCGCATAGTGGCTATGGATTGGAATGGTATGTGAATGATCGATCAAAACCGGGGCTGGAGATAGTGTTGCCTGTGAACTTGAAGGGTTATCGCAAACCTGTTCAATTCGGGCTGTGGGTGTTATATGGAGGGCTGAACCTCTTCAGAAGGATGGGCAAGATATGAAATTTTTGTAATTATTTATTGGAGAGGCGGGCAAAATAGAAAATGGAACGCAGGTTTACGCGGATCGGGCGGATAACGCGGATTTCGTGCCGACGAACATGCGGACGCTGTCATCCGGCGCTTTCACCAACTGCCGAATACTGGCTCTGCTCCAAGAGCTACGGCCGACGGCTTATGGCGAAGAACTGTGGCGACGGACGATATGCAAGAGTAGTTTTAGGCGGCCGGCCCGGTTCTTTCCTTCGGGGAGTCAGAAGGACTTGGGCCGGCGAAAAAACAACATTCTCAGGAAACTGAACCTATCGTTTGACAAACTTCCCGGCGTACACGCTCCCCTCCGCCCCGCATCGCCAGTTGCCGCACCAGCCTGCCCCGTGCGTCCAGCAACTCCAACTGGGCAGGCTGCGGCAGCTCCAGCCTCAGGTATCCGGCGGCCGGTTTAGGGCTCAGGCCCAGCGGTTTGGCAGCCAGGGCGTCCCGGGCGCCCACGGGGAAGGGGCTCTCAAAAACGCCGGCGTCGACGGCGGGTCCAATTGTTATGATGGGGCGGCATTCCGGTCTCCAACGCAGAGCAGGCGGAAAAGGCGCCATAGATTACCCGGCAATTTGTACCTGACAGACCACCAGGAGCGCTTTGGGCTTTACCCTCCCCGACACTGCGTGTGTGGGGTAGACTGTTAAAGAACCGCCTCCCTTGGAAGCTGCACTAAATTTTTGTGGGATTTGGCGCTCTTTGTGCTTTGGTGGCGTCAAAACCAGGAGCGCCTGATTAGATACGTAAAAGGCAGCCACATCAAAGCAGCTGCCCTCAAAAAAATTCTATCGGAAAAATCTTGCCGGAGTGTTTGTCAGAACTCCCGCCCCTTCAGCATGCCGTGCCAGTACATCTGCGGCAGTGCGTAAGCCTTCAGGGCGTACATGCTGTAGCGCTCCTGCGCCTGGTCGAAGGGGAAGGACTCCATGGGCTGGTTGTTGTAGTCGAACTCCGCCAGGATGAGGCTGCCGTAGCCGGTCACGATCGGGCAGGACGTATAGCCGTTGTAGGCGCCTTCCATCTCCTGGCCGTTCATGGCCGCCAGCATGTTCTTCACCAGGATAGGCGCCTGTTTGCGGATGGCCGCCCCCGTTTTGGAGGTGGGCAGGCTGCTGGCGTCGCCGCAGGAGAAGATGTTCGGGTATTTGGTGTGCTGCATGGTCTCCTTATCGACGTCCACCCAGCCGGCTTCGTTGGCCAGAGGGCTTTTCTTGATAAAATCAGGGGCGCTCTGCGGCGGGGTGACGTGCAGCATATCGTATGCCATTTCCTTCTTTTCGCCCGTCTGGCGGTGTTCGAACACGGCCACCTTTTGATCGGGCCTGATCTCGGTGAGTTCCTGGAAAAAATCCGTTTTTATGCCGTAACGTTCCACTACTTTTTCCAGCGTGGCCCGGTACTTGGGCACACCAAATATGACCGTGCCGGCGGTGGCGAATACGACCTCTACCTTGTTCTGCAGCCCGTGCCTGCGGAGATAGTCGGCAGCCAGGTACATGATCTTCTGGGGCGCGCCGCCGCACTTGATGGGCGTGGACGGGGCGGAGAAGACAGCCCGTCCTTTTTTGAGTTGCCGGAGGGCCTCCCAGGTGGAATTGACCGTATCATAGGAATAGTTGCTGCAGACGCCGGAGCCGGCCTTGGCCAGGCCTTCCTTCAATCCGGGGATTTTGCCCCAGTCGATCTGTATGCCGGGGGCCGCCACCAGGTAGTCGTAGGTGTGTTGCTCGCCACTGCGCAGGGTGACGGCGTTCTGTTCCGGCTGGAAAGTCTCGGCGTAATCCTTGATCCAGGCGACACCGGGCGGGATAAGGTCCGCCTCGTTGCGTTCGGAGACCTCGCGGGGGAAGATACCGGCGCCGACCAGCGTCCAGATGGGTTGGTAATAATGCTTTTCGCCAGGTTCAATAATAGTGACCTCCGGGGCGTTGGGCTTATTGCGCAGCATAGCGGCAATGGTAATTCCGGCCGTGCCGCCGCCGACGATCAATACTTCATGGTGTGCCATTTCTTATTGTTTTTTGTTGTTTTGCAGATCTCTTTCTACCACTTCATTACAGAGTCGCCCGAAGTTGCGGGCGAAGGAAAGCAGGAAGCCGAGGGACTTCTGTATCTCCGGGTCGCCCAGGGCGCCCAGCAGCTTAAACACGCCGGCTTTTTTGGGTGGGTCCATCCGGCACCTGGTAAGCGCGCCGCTGACTACGGAGAGAACGTCCAGGGTCTTTGGGTTGAACAGGTCGCTGTGGAGCAGCGCTTCAAACTCTTCGGAATCCACCAGGTCTGCGGTCCGCCTGGCCACCGTAAGCCCTTTCTGCGACAAAGCGGCCAGGTCGAAGCCGTTGCCGGCCACGCGCCGGTATCCTTCATCCACGACATCCACGGCCATGGCTATGATGCCGGGAGCCTGGCTGGCCAGCTTGAGCAGGCTGCTCAGTTGCTCCATCATCTCTGGGGCGGTCAGTTGTTCGGCCAGGGCAAGAGCGGCGCCCAGGCGCTGTTCGATGTCGACGCCCCGCTCGGCGGCTTTGCGATAGCTTTCATCTGCCATATCCGCCATCATGCTGGCGATGCCCGGCGCCTGATCCGCAAATTTCAGCAGGCTCCCGATCTTTTCAACCATGGAGGGGGCGGTCAGTTTCTCCGCCAGGTGGAGGGCGTTGGACAGGCGCTCTTCGATATCTATACCGTGTGCGGCAGCCCGGCGGTAGCCGTCATCGGCTATATCTGCCGCCATGCTTACCAGGCCGGGGCCCTGTTCCAGCAGGGCGCTCAGGCGTTCGACCCCCTTCTCCAGCGTGTCGATGCGCTGCAGGAGGTGGTCAAGGGCCTTCAGGGTCTTTTCACTGGTTAGCGTTGCCTGCAATTGTTGCCCGGCTTCGGTCTCCGACCAGTTGGAAGTGCCATTAACCTTCATCTGTCTTCTGTTTGTTATTGATTTGGTG
>CAZAXA010000554.1:0-4285 GCA_964488965.1 uncultured Phaeodactylibacter sp.
GCCCGCGAGTCGGGCGATGGAACACTGAAAGAACTGAACTCTAATACTCATACGCCTCATTCCCCCTCCATTACTTCCCACAACAGCCCGGCATTGTATAACTCCTGAACATCCCTCTCTGCTTGCTCCGCGTCGCCTGGGTCTTCGCTGTCGCCAGTGTCGCCGTGAGTATTGTGGGAAGGAATCCACAGAACTCCGTATCCGTTGTTGTACAGGCGAACGTGATAGTTTTCTTTCTCCCATTTTTCGGCATCTTCCAAGCTCATTTGCTGTGCTGCGGCAACTCCTTCATACAGTTGGGAAAAGTCCCATCCGACGTTTTCCAGGTGCTCTATTTCAACGCGGGCGCTGAATCCGTTTCCGGTGTTGATTGCTGATTGTGTTTTCATCGTTTCTGTTTTTTTAGTTATTCAATACTTCAAAGTTACCATAAAAGACAATACCGCGCAAGTTTTTGAGCAAGTATTTTTATCCTATTTGGTAACTTTAACATTTGTTAATAAAAAGCCCTGCCCCGGCGCTCAGGCCAGGGCAGGGCATGGTAACAACCTCTTAGAACTTAATCAGGCGCTTATGGCTTCCTTTTTTTCATCCGGGCGCATTCCAGCCATAGGCTGTCCAACTGCGCCGGCGTCCACTGCCGGTACTGCGTATCATCATATACAGATGGCTCTGCCGGCCTTGCCGCCGGCAGGAAATACCAACAGGCGGCAAGGGCCAGGGCGGCAAGGATAAGGATGCCAGCGGCTTTACTTTTCATGGTTCGCTTTTTAAGTTAATGGGCCAAAGGGCATTCCAGTTTTCCAGGAATGCAAACTGGAAAGCGGCCCCGGTTATTTGCAGGGCGGAATTACTTTTTGAAAACCCGGCCCCTCTGCCAGGGCCGGGCGGGGAAAACAAACATACTTGTGAGAATTACCTACTATAATCCTGAAGCTCTTTCTGCAATTCGGCCGTACGCGCCTCCCACTTGGCAAGGCCCCTGGCATTAACGTCCGGGTTGCCTTTCCCGTTCTGTATCTTGCTTCGGTACGCCCTGGCGTTGGCGAGGGCTGCCTGCAATTCTAGCGCAACCAGGTTGTAATCGCGTGAAACGCAGTTAGCAACTGTATCCTGGCTGGATTCAGTGTCGCTTTCATCGTCGTTTTCATCGGCGCGTTGCGGTAACGTTGCGGTAACGTTGCGGCGTTGCATCGCAACGGTGCGCCCGTTGATCGTAACCGTTGCGCCGATGCTATCGACCACCTTTTCAGCCTTGCCATCCAGCATAGACACCACCCATACGCCATAACTTTTCACAATGCGCCATATCGAGAGAACTGCCTCCTTCACAATGGCCAATGCACTGGTTTCCTCCCTGAATATTACGTAATCCGGCTGGAATTTCAAGGCGGCGGCAAGAAAAATGGAGGAAAGTATGGCGAATATTGCCATTACCATATCGGCCACCCATAGGCCAACCCTGACCAGCCACTCGGTTTCTTCGGCCTTTTCGGCCTGCCTTTCCTTCATGCGGACTATTGCCGAAAAGTCGGCGTCCGCCTGCTCGCGTTGCAACGCGTTGCGCTGCGTTGCAATAAGGGTTTCAGCTTGTTTTTCGCCTGCGTTGCGGATGCGTTGCGCCTGCGTTTCGGCCGTTGCGATGCGCTTCAGGTAGGCCACAATTTCAGGGTTTTTCTCCCGGCTTGCGTCAGGCCCTCCAGCCAGAAACCAGCCGTTGCGGCTCTCATACAATTGCTGCCACCTGGCCGGGCCGGCTGCAAGCGCGTTGCTAACTACATTTTCGGCGTTGCGCTCCGCCGTTGCGCGGGCCTCCGTAACCTGGCGGCTTAGTTCCAGGGCAAGGGCCTGTTTCGTGGCCGCTTTTTCGCTTAGCATCTGTTCCAGGCCGGCCGTGTCGCCATCCTCTATCATCCCGTCAGCCAGGAACACGGAAGAAATGAACGTTGCGCCGCCGGACAGGGCCAGCCTTACGACAGCCAGGAACAGGACGAAAAACGCCATGCTTTTGGCCGCTGCCCGTGCCTGCTTCCAGTCAGATGCAGTGAATATACCACAGGCCAACACGAAATGTTTTCTCAGGTCAGCGTCGAATAAGGCCGCCACAAACAGGGCAATAGCCAGAGCAGCCAGTGGGGCAAGGTGCGCGTAACTGCCCATGATGGGGCTGAGTTTTGACATGGCTGTAACGTCAGCCGTGTACAGGGTGGTGAGGCTCAGCCCGAGAAAACAGATGTAATTGACGAAATCTAGTATGGGTATGTGTTTTGCCAGGTGGCCTTTCAAGTCCATGTTATTCATTTGTGTGTGTTTTCGCCAGGCCCCAGCCCGGCAATGAAAATTAATCTTCGACCTCAAATGCCGGCCCCGTCTTCCGGCCCAATGCCCGCTCCCTGTCCATCCTGGCTATTTCGTTGGCCACCCACTCCGGGTTAAGCTCATCAGCCTGGAGGCCGGTGCGCTCGTCGAACACATCACGGGCGCGATACTTCTCAGGATCGCCAGCAGGGTTGCCATGCACCAGAGAACTGCCGCGGGATGGCAGGCTCATCTCTTCGCCCTGCCATCCCGGCTCCGGATGTGGAGCATCATTTTCTATTGCGCTCCAGGCCAGCCGGATAGTAATGCCGATCACCATGCATGGGGCCACAAGCCGGAAGCACCAATACCACAGGCCGGAGGTGGCCAGCCAGAAAGCTACCCACCCCCCGCCGGCAGCCGCCAGGCAGCCCGTAACTATCTGCTGGCGGTTCCGGCGCATCCACGCCAGCCAGGGCCGGTAAGGGGTGGGAAGGTTACTGTTGTTGTTCATCTTTTTTCTTTTCAGATTCTTCAAAGGCCTGAGCCACTATTTCTCCCATGCTCTTGCCAGCCAGGGCGGCCTTCACCTTAATCTTAGTGTGCAGGCCGTCATCCACAACTATGTTTTTCATTGTTTTGTGTTTTCAGAAATTATTGAATGTTCCAAATATATAATTATAAAAAAATATTTGCAATAGGTTGCGTGTTATTGAAAAATGTTTTACATTTGTTGGCATGAGAAATAGACGAGAAATAAAGGCATTGGACTGGGTATCCAAGGTTGAGTTTTGCCAGATGGCAAGGATCAGCCGGCCTACTCTATACAAGTACCTCCGGGGGGAGGACGTGATACCTGCCCTCGAGGATGCAATCCTGCGCACGGCGGCCAGGCTGGAAAGCCAGGCAGAGCCGGCGCCGGCATAAAAAGAAAAACCCCGCCGGGGCGGGGCATTCCGAGCCAATAAATTAACAACAATAATGCAAATATTATGAAAAAAAACCAGAAAAGCAAGCCAGCACCGAACGTCATCGAGGACGACGTAGCATTCTACCAGGAGGCTGCCCGTGCCATGCGCCAAGGGTTGGCGCAGGCGGCTGCCAGCATCAAAAGCCAGGCTGAGGCCCTGATCCAGCAGGCCCAGGCCACGAAAGCCGCCCTCGCCAGCCGGCCAATAATTGCCGACTACAGCAGAAAAATCGAGGCGGGCTCCTTCCCTGTCCAGGTGAATTACCAGTGGGTGGACGTGCCCGCCGCCGGCTTCCTGGGCTGGCTGTTCCAGGCCGGAAAAATTGAGGAGTATGGCCAGGACGGAAAAATCCGGCACCTGGGCTACAGATATACGGAACAGGAGTTCCTGGAATGGCTTCACCCACTCGATTCCATTCTGGCTGCCTACTTCAAGGCTACCGGGACCGCTCCGGAATGGCCTGATGATTCCTGGATAGCCGAAATCCGAGAGATACAGCAGGCCGGCGAACTTCCGGCGGAGGAGTACACGCCGGAACAAGTGGCCAGCCTGTATGAGTACTACAATATGAACAAATTTTCTCACCCTAACGAGAAGTTATGATTACCGCAACCATAGAATCAGTCCAGGAACAGGCCGGGAAATACGGCCTGGAAAAAATCAGCGCCATCACCCTGGCTGACGGCACACAAACCAAGACCTATACCAAGCCCGCCGCCAAGGGCATTTACGACGGCCTTCGGGCCGGGGCAGTAGTTGAACTGAAAGCCAAGGATTCCGGCGCAGGATGGCTGATCAGCCGCATCATGCCGGAAGGCGAGGCCCCTGCCCCTGCCAACGGCTACGCCAGCCCAATCCAGCCCAAGGCCCCGGCAACGAAGCAGGACATTGCCGCTTTCATCGAAAGTTCCGCCGGCCAATACGCATACTGCGTTAAGTGCCTGCGGGAAAAGTTCGAGGCCCTGGGCATCACCGACATTACCGACGACCTGCTGAAGGCCGGCGCGACTTCCATT
>CAZAXA010000555.1:0-4279 GCA_964488965.1 uncultured Phaeodactylibacter sp.
TGGAATACTTCCGATGGCTCCGGATCAAAGCCGGCAAGCCGGCCGAAATAGGTTCTGGCCGCTTCCACGCGTTTTATGGGCAAGTCAACTGAACCGGGCCCGGCCTGCAGCCGCACTTCCCGGTGCCAGGCCGACACGCCATCCTTACGCCCTTTATCGAAACACCAGGCGCTTTTCTCTGTATCGAAAAAAACACTGCCCTGAATGCCCTGCTGAAAAAAGGGCCGGTATGGCTCCAGCAACTCCGCCACCCCCCGCGCCACCGCCCGCCAGGCCTCTTCCCGGCTGTTGTACAGGGCCAGCGGCCGCGGCGCCTTCCCGCTGCCCGCCTCCCCGGTGGGCACTACGGGTATCCTGCCCAGTATGGGATGGTTCTCATACGCACAATAAGCTTCCAGCACGCCGACCAGGATCTTATCATAAGTCTCGGCGTAATGCCAGGCATCCCGCAGCATCTGCTCATAGCCCTCCTCCCCGATCCGGCTCTCGTGGATCGGCAGCAGGATCAGCCGGCTGTCGCCAAAATGCTCCTGGTAGTTGTATTCGCTATCGGGTTGCCGGATCGCCATCGCTCTGCTTTTTTCGGTTAATGTGTACGGGCAGGCCCAGCGCTTCTTCGAGAGATAACTCCAGTTGGAACAATTCCCGCTCTGCATCGGGCATGCCGGGTACGGCTACGGACAGGCCATTCTGCCCTTTGAACAAATACGCTTTCTCCAGATAAACAATGGCCTTTTCCACATCCGCCTCCCGCGAGAAGTCCAGCTCTTCCTCGATGGAAAAACTGCCGGCAAAGTTTGCCCAGCTCGTTTCGATGAGGGCGGCGAGGTCAAAGTTTGCCCCTTTGGGAAGGTAACCATTGGCGGCAAGCAGGTCCATCAGGTAGTCGGCGCCGGGCCGCTCCGGCAGCCCCTGCCCGAGCAAGGGCCGCCGCAGGGCCGCCCGGCTGCCCAGCACAATGGGCGCCTGGTTCCCGCTGAAGTTCTCCTTCATCCATTCCCCGGCCTTTCGTACTACCCATTTATTGCTCCGGCTCCGGCCTGCGCCCAGCGCCTCCAGCAAGGCTTTGCTGAACAGGCCATGAGAGGTTTCCCCGAAGCGCTGCTCATAAGACATCTGCCCGGGCAGCGTGGCGGAAAGGATCACGTTTTTCTCATTTTCCAGATCCAGCCAGCCTTCGCTGCCGGCATGGGTATCCAGCACCAGGGTGATGTAGCCCGGGCAGGAGGCGGAAGCTTCTCTGAATTCTTCTTCGTAAACCACTCCCCTCCTTGCCGGCCGGGCGCTTTTCGCCTTGGCCATGCCCCCGTCTTCATAATCGTAAAGAATGAGGTATTGCCTCTCCTTATTCTCGGCATGGCCGCTGAAGTAGAAAAGCAGGTGGTCTTCCGGGCCAGCCTGCCCCACTATATTCTGCCAATGCTTCATGACGGCCGCTTTGGTGGCGGCGTGATCCATCAGGATATGGACTTCCGGCGCCCTGCCTTCCAGCAATACCTGAAGCTCTTCCTGAATGCGTTTCAGGTCATTGGCCGGGCCGGCCAGTTCAGGGGCCTGCCCGGAGGCAATCCTTCCAACCGCCACCAGCAGGGCGTACACTTTGCCCCTGGAGTGGGGCGCCGCTTCTGCCGGTTCCGGCCTAAGCAGGGCCAGCACTTCCTCCGGCACTTTGGTGCGGTAGGCCCCTTTTTCTCCGCCGGTTTTGATGTATTTCGACAACTCCTGCAGCGTTTCCATGGCCGCCTGCCGGTTGCCCTTCTGGTAGTCCCGGATGCCTTCGACGAGGCGCTCCGCCGCCGCCAGGGGGTTGATGCCGGCGCCGTCCTCCCTGCCCTGCGCGCGCCCGCTGACCCAGTTGAGGAAGACCTCCACGGCGCTGGCCGCCACCTTGCCGTCCACGCTGTCGGAAAAAGCCTCCAGCAGGCGCTGGGCGGCCATCTTCGGGTTGAGGTAGGCCTCGGCCGTCCAGCGCTGGGCTTCCGCGAAGGCGGGAGAGGGCAGCTCATCGGTGCAGTAATCCAGATAAGCCAGCAGGAACTTCGCCAGCTTGTACTGCCGCATGCCCTGGAAGCGGGGATGCAAAAGGAGATAGCGTCTCAACGGCGCCCAGAGGGATTCGTGCAACTCGTAAACGCCATGGCCCAAGGGCTGGCAAAGAGGAGAATTCAGCAGGTTGGCAACGGCGTCCAGAGGGATGTTCAACGGCTCTCCCTTTTCATCCAGCCGGAAGTTGACCCATAAACGGTAGAGCAGGCCGGGCGTCAGGGCCACAAAGAAGGCGGCATGGCAGGCCAGCAACAGGTATTCCTCCTCCGGGAAGCGCTTCAGGAAACGCTCCAGGCGGCTGGTGTCGATCTTGTCGCGGGCCTGTATGGTTGGCATGAGCGGATGCGTGAATTAATGAAATAATGTGTGATTTAGCAAAGGCGTTGAGAAAATATCTGAACCAGGATTTTTTTAACTGCTTGCTGTCAGTTGCCTGTTGATCGTTGCCTTATCGGAGCAGCCCCTAAACCAACAACCAACAACCAGATCAGCCATTACCTGATCAACCGCACCGCTTCCAGTATGCCTGCCTCGGTGCATTCCAGCATGGGGATGCGGGTGGCAAACAAGGCGGCGGCCGTGCCCGCCCAGAAGCGCCGGGGCAGGGGGTTAAACCAGAGCAGGCGCTCCACCTTGGCTTCCAGGCGGCGGAGCAGGTCCATAGTTACCTGCACGCGTTCGGGGTTGATGCCGGGATGCGCCGCGCCGCCGTCGCTGAGGAAGAGCACTGCCGTATTTTTCTCCCATTTGGCAAACAGGCTGCTCAGGCTTACGGAATAGGTATGCCCCATACCGGCAAAAAAGCGGTACTCCGGAAGGCCCGCCTGCCCGACATGATAAGGAGGATAATTGGTAAAATAATACGTTTCGATCTCGGCGTAGCTGGTGCTCTCTCTCAGGCCCGTCTCGAAAAATTCGAAAAGGTAGTGATAAGGCGCCATAGAACCCCCGTGGTCAAAGAGCACCACGAAATGCTGCCGGCCCACCTTGCGCGTCTCGTAGACGAGTTGGTAGAAAAAGCCGTTGCCCGCCAGCGCCCGCACCGTCGCTTCCACATCGATCTCCTCGGTGGGCTGCCGTACGCTCTGCTGCTTGAGCCGCCGCCACGACTGCTTGGCCTTCCGCGGCTGGAACGGCAGGTATTTCTGCTCGGAAAAGAGAAAAGGCGTGTCGAGCTGGGAAGGCGCCTCGCGCTCCTCTTTGGCCACGCTGCCTTCGCTCTCTTCCCCCTCGTCAAAAGACAACTCGATCTCCCGCCAGTCTGGCGCGGTGGGTACTTCCGGCTCCGCCGGTTTCGGCGAAGCCGCCTCGGCGGGCTTCCCGGCAAGTTCCTCTACCTGTAATTTCGGGGGCTCCGCAGCAGGTTTCGGGCTGGTGGGTTTACCTGCTGTTTCCTGCACTTCTTTTTGCCCTTCCTGCCGCCGGGCCTCTTCCAACAGGTAAGCCCAGTACTTCGGCAGGCTCCGGTAAGCTTCTTCGAAAAACTCTTCAAATTGGTTCCGGTACCGGGTCCTGGCCAGCCACATGGCCTTGCACAGTTCCAGCAGGCCTTCCTTGCCTTTCGCCCTACCCAGCAGGAGGCAATGGAGGAAATTGCGGTACTGCCGCGCATCGAGGTCCATGCCCAGTTCCTTTCTCAGGCGATGGAAGAAGTGGTAGAAAACCAGGCTATGGATGGATTTTCCCTGTTCCATGGTCATTTGTTCGTCTGGGCTTTGTAATCATCCAGGCTCTTCAGCAGCACTTCCGGGTGCGGCAAGGCGCCGTTGGCCAGGCCGTCGGCGTCCAGCTTGCCCTGCAGGAACTGGTAGTAGAGCACCCTCAGCCAGTCGATCAGCTCGCTGGTGGAAGGGGCTTTGTCGGTATTGGGATTGTTTTTCATGTCGGTATAAAGCTGCCGGAAGCGTTTGACGATGGTTTCGACCAGCTCGTCCGGCATGGCCTTTTTGTATTCCTTCGCCCAGTTTTGGGCATTGGCCTTCGCAATGTCCAGCAACAGCTTATCGCCGGGGAAGTCGATGTAGAAAAATACGCAGCGCCGCAGAAAAGCATTGGGCAGGTCCTTTTCATCGTTACTGGTGATGAAGATCAGAGGCGGATACTCGGCGGTGATCTCCTCCCGGGTTTCCTCCACGAAGAAGCGCTTCTGTTCCAGTTCGAACAGCAGGTCGTTGGGAAAATCCAGGTCGGCCTTGTCGATCTCGTCGATGAGCAGGATGGCCGGCGCATCGGA
>CAZAXA010000556.1:0-4271 GCA_964488965.1 uncultured Phaeodactylibacter sp.
GTTCCACCGACCTGACCAATATGGAGATGACCGGCGCTTATACGACCTTCGCCAATAACGGCATCTACAACAAGCCCATCTACCTGTTGCGCATCGAAGACAAAAACGGCCGGGTGCTCTATGAAGAATTCCCGCAGGAGAGGGTGGCCATCAACGCCAACGCCAACTACGTGATGGTGGAGATGCTGCGATATGCCGCCACCGGCCTGGGCGGCATCAGGAGCGAAGTGGGCGGCAAGACCGGAACCACCAACGACTACGTCGACGGCTGGTTTATGGGCATCACGCCCACGCTCGTGGTAGGCGCCTGGGTGGGCGGCGAAGACCGCTGGATCCGCTTCCGGTCTCTGGCCTATGGCCAGGGCGCTTTTATGGCCAAGCCGTTCTTCAGGGACTTCCTGAAGCGGCTGGAAGCTTCCGAAGACTACGGCTATGACGCTACCGCTCATTTCCACCGTCCTCCCGGCGACATCGGCATCGAGATGAACTGCAACGAATACCGAAAGTCTACACTGCCACTCGACGATAAGGAGTTTGAGAATGAGGGTTTCAGCGACGATATGTTTGGCGACGAGATTCGCGGTTCAGCGCCGGGTGAAGACTTTCAGTAGGTGGCAACTCTTTGCATTTTTTATTTGGTTCTTTGGCAAATCCTGTGGCACAGAGAAAGTGCGCCCTGCGAAACCCCTGCTCTTTCTGGCCGCATTGGTTCCGCAGGGCGCACTTTCCACAGGATTTGTCAAAGAAGGTCTTATTTTTACTCCATGAACTGGAAAATCGCCTTAGGTGTCTTACTGCTCAGCCTGTCGTTCTTCCAGGGCTGTGTGCCCCCCTCAGAAGAAGTGCCGACAGAGATCAACGTCCTCATTTCGGACCCCCTGTTCCGGAAAATCCACGATTTTCAGGACCGGCAGCTCCGGGATAGCTTGTATCCCTTCTTCCGCCACGAAGATCCCACCTACCGGTATCTGGCTGCTATGGCCTTCGCCTCCATTCGGGACGCCGGCTCGAACGACAGCCTGGCCCTGCTGCTTAACGACCCCTCCGACGAGGTGCGCGCCGCTGCCGCCTATGCCATCGGGCAGGCGGGCGATGCTTCCGGCGAGCCTCTGCTCCTTCGCGCTTTCGAACGGGAGGATACCAGCGGCATGTACTGGATGGCCAACCGGGCCATACTGGAAGCCATAGGTAAGTGTGGGACGGAGGAAAACCTCAGGGCCCTGAGCACCATAAGCACCTACCGCCCCACCGATACGCTCCTGCTGGAAGGGCAGGCCTGGGGCATTTACCGATACGCCCTGCGCGATATCACGCTGCCGGAAGGCACCGCCCGCATGCTGGCCATGGCCACCGATAAAAAATACCCCGAATACGTCCGGCTTATTGCCGCGAATTACCTGTCCCGCGCCCGGAACATCCAAATCGACAGTACCGAGGCGCCGGGGCTGGCGGGATCGTCCCTTTCCGAAGAGAACCCGAACATCAGGATGGCATTGGTAGCGGCTCTGGGAAAAGCAGGAGGAGAGGCTGCCCTGGCGGCCCTGCTCGATGCTTTCGGCAAAGAGAAAGACTACCGGGTGCGTTGTAACATCCTCCGGGCGCTGGGCAGTTTTGACTATGCCCGGGTGAAGCCCCTTGCCCTGCAGGCCTTAAAGTCCGGCAATGTACACCTTGCTGAGCAGGCCGTACAGTTCTTCCTGGAAAAAGGCGCCGCTGAGGAGGCCGCCTTCTACTGGCAAACGGCTAAGGATACGCTTTCCTGGCAGGCTCAGCTTGGCATGTACCAGGCTGCCAACCGCTACCTGCCGGCCTACTACGTGGAGTATCGCGATGCGCTCAATGCGGAACTTCGGCAGCGTTTCCGCAGCGCCAACTCTCCTTACGAAAAAGCGGCAGTCCTGAAAGCGCTCAGCGAATTCGGCTGGAACTACCGCTACATGTACCGCGAAGGCTTCCGGGCAGAAACGCCCGCCATCCGGACGGCCACCATGGAGGCCCTGGCCGCCATCAGCAACCGCGAGGGCTTCCGGGCCTTCTTCGGCGAAGGCTACCGGCAGGTGCGCCGCGAACTGCTGGGCATGTTCCTGGAAGCTATGCAAACCGGCGACCCCGCCATGATCGCCGTCGCCGCCGTCGCTATACGCAACAAAGGCCTCAACTACCAGGCCTATATCGAAAGCTACAGCCTGCTCGATACCGCCCTGGCCCGCCTGGAACTCCCCAAAGAGATCGAAACCTATAACGAATTGCGCAAAACCCTGGCCTTCCTCAGGGGCGAACCGGAACCCGCCGCCCTGACCCCGGAATTTAACCACCCCATCGACTGGAGCATGGTCGACCAGGTGGCCGGCGGGAAAAAGGCCCTGATCGTCACGCCCCGGGGCAATATCGAGCTGGAACTGCTGCCTGAAGCCGCCCCGGCTACGGTTGCCAACTTTGTGGCGTTGATCCGCCAGGGTTTTTACGCGGATAAGGTTTTCCACCGCGTCGTCCCCAATTTTGTCATACAGGGCGGCGGCCTGCGGGGCGACGGCTACGGCAGCCTCGATTATACCATCCGCTCCGAACTGCCCAGCCTGCACTACGACCGGGAAGGCTATGTCGGGATGGCCTCTGCGGGCAACCATACGGAATGCACCCAGTTCTTCATCACTCACTCGCCTGCTCTGCACCTCGATGGCAACTACACGATCTTCGCCCGGGTAAGCAAAGGGATGGATGTGGTGCATCAGATTCAGGCAGGAGACCGCATCCAGGAGATCACTATCGAATAAAACCAGATAAAACCATAGTATGAAAAATACGCCTTTAACAGAAAAACACATTGCCCTGGGCGCGCGTATGGCTGAATTTGCCGGCTACAATATGCCCATTTCCTACGCCGGTATCCGGGAAGAACATCAGCAGGTAAGAAACAAAGTGGGGGTCTTCGATGTGTCCCACATGGGAGAATTCATCGTCAGGGGCAAGGAAGCGCTCCAACTCATACAGAAGATCACCACCAACGACGCCTCCAGGCTCGGGATCGGCGATGCGCAGTACTCCTGTTTTCCCAACGAACGGGGAGGCATCGTGGACGACTGCCTCGTCTATCGCCTGCCGGAGGACATGTGCGCTGCCGGCGAACAGGCCTTCATGCTGGTGGTCAACGCTTCCAACATCGACAAGGACTGGGAGTGGGCCAGCCGCCACAATACCTTCGACACCCGCCTGATCAATATCTCCGATCAGACGGCGCTGCTGGCCGTGCAGGGGCCGCTGGCCGCCGAGGCCATGCAGGCCCTTACGGAGGTAGATCTTAAAGCTATGAAGTATTATACCTTCGCAAAAGGAACCTTTGCCGGGATCGGCAATGTGCTCATTTCCGCCACCGGCTACACCGGCTCCGGCGGCTTCGAGTTGTACGTCGACGCCTCCAAAGCGGCACAACTCTGGGATGCCGTTTTCGAAGCGGGCAAAGCCTATGATATTCAACCTATCGGCCTGGGCGCCCGCGATACCCTGCGCCTTGAAATGGGCTACTGCCTCTATGGCAATGACATCGACGACAGCACCTCGCCCATAGAAGCGGGGCTGGGCTGGATCACCAGGACGAAAAAGGGCGATTTCATCAGCCGCGATACCTTCGCCCGGCAGCAGGAGGAAGGCGTCGGCCGCAAACTCGTGGGTTTCATCCTGCCCGAAGAGCGGCGCGTGCCCCGCCACGATTACCCCATAGAAGATGCAGCGGGCAATGAGATCGGCAAAGTGACTTCCGGAACCATGGCGCCTTCCCTCGATTATCCCATAGGGATGGGTTATGTGCGCACAGCATTCAGCGAACCGGGTGCGAAGGCCTATATCGCCGCCGGCAAAAAAAAGCTGGAAGCAACGGTAGTGAAACCGCCTTTTTACAAAGCTTCCTGAACCTTTTCGGCCCTTCGGCGGAGAAAATTTGTTTTTGGGGCGCCCTGACAAATGCCCGGTAATTTTATTTATTTTGTCGGTTCAGTAATTTTTGAAACTTCACAGAACCCATCATGTTTTATGTAAGATGAGGTGTTAATACCCATTCCGAATGAAGTTTAAAGAAGGAAAAGACAAGTTCATCCAATCCTGGGGCGCACTGGGTTCAAGCTGGGGCATCAACCGGACGATGGCCCAGATCCACGCCCTCCTGCTGATCTCTTCGGAAGCGCTTTCTGCCGAGGAGATCATGGAGGAGCTGCAGATTTCCCGGGGCAACGCCAATATGAATATCAGGGCGCTGATCGACTGGGGGCTTGTCTATA
>CAZAXA010000557.1:0-2147 GCA_964488965.1 uncultured Phaeodactylibacter sp.
AATTGGCCAGCGAAATATCCACTGCCTTGCCGTCTTCGCGGAGGACGCCGCTTTCCGCATCTCGGGTATTGTTGATGGCTATGCTGACATTATCCGGGAGGCCGATACCTTCCAAAATTTCATAAAGCGCCAGCGTGGCCTGTTCATTATCTTTTTCTGCGAATAAAGAGATCATACTATCTAAGGATTTTGAGTCAAAGGCTCTCCACCTCCGCCTTCAGGTCCACCAAAGCCTGTTTAGCCGGTTTCACCCGCTCGTCCATCAGCAGTTTTTGGCGGGCGTACACCCAATCGTCTAAATGGATGCCAAGGCTATTTTCTTCAAAATCTTCCAATTCGTCTTCCTGAAGGATCAGGTTGGGGTACTGTACTTTTAAAAATCCTTTTATCTTTTGCTTTTTCAGGTCAGAGACATTAGGGGATTCCAGTATCAAATGGAGCATATCCACCTGAAGGTATTTGTAGGTAAAGAGAATGAAGCTGTAAAAAGGCTGTTCCGAGTGGAAGCTTTCTATGATTTTTAAAATATCATCTACAGAAAGCTCTTCCCACAATTCCGGCAGGCAGGTCAGCAGTTGGGTAGCGAATAGGCCGGAGTAGGCAGTCAGGTTGTGGCTAACAAACCCGGCCGGATCCACTGCTTTTATCTGATCCAGGTACGGCTCCAGAAAGGGCCGGTCAACCGGGTAAAAGCGGGCCTCCTGGCTTGACCTTTGCCACAACTGCTCCGCCAGTTTTTTTGTCTGATCGCTGATTTTCATTAGGGCAGCCTTATGGTTTCAATTAATTGTCCTTCCCGGTTGTATAGCTGAAATCTCGCTCCGGAAACGTTTAAACCCAAATTACGCAAAAGATCGGGAAAATGTTTGGATTGTTCAAGGGAAGGCTGATAATGCCCGGACCAATTGCTTATTTTGGTAATCTGTCCGTTGTAAATCTTTAACTGCCCTGCAGCCAGTACGCCCTGTGTGCCTTCCGATAAAGTGTGGTGCCCTGTTCCCAAGCAAAGGTGGCCGTTTTTTGAAATGACAAAGTCAAACCTGCCGTGAGCAACTGCCCTGCCGGATAAGACTACCTTACCCTCCCGGATAGTAAACCCAAGCGCTTCCCCTATCTGAGGCGTAGCATCCTTTAGCCTGATCAGCTGCTGCCCTGCTTCTTTACCCTGCCTGCCCAGGTCATCCGAGACGGCTGCTCCTGACATTAGTTTTGAGGAAGGTAAAGCCAGGCTGAATCTGTGGCCCAGAAGGTATAGCCGTTCGGAGGCGGTCAGCAGTATGTCGTTTAACCCCATCTCTTCAGCTTGTCTGAGCCGCCACTGCCGTTCTATTTCTGTTTCCATGGGGTCTCCGTAGAAAATGGTTTTTTCGTATTCGGTCATTTCCCAAAGGTAGCGGCCATCCGGAAGGGTGTCGGCGAGCTTTCCCGAATTGTATCCGTTCAGGCAAAAGGCCTGCCGGGGAGCGCAGCCAATAAAGCATGAAAATAACAGGGGCAGGATGAAGCTGGCGAAAGGAAAGGCCCGGAAAGGTTGCTTCATTTGAATGGGGGCATAATGATCCATGATTCAGTTTTGGGACAATGAATAAAATTCCGGCTATAAAAATATATAATAATTACTTTTTATTCAATATTAACCTGTTTTTTGTTAAAAAATGTCTTAAATTCAAGTTTTTTCTCTGATGTAATTCAATTTTTACACTATTGGAAGGGCGGCATCCGGAGGAATGGCGAGCGGGAAATACAATGAGGGGTTTGGAAATAAATAAACTACTCAAAACGACGCCCAGGGGAAAAAGAACAAGCCAAATGGGTAGGTTATTTTTTTCCAAAGCCCTAAACTCAAGCGCGTCCTTAAACGGAAAAAACGCATCCGGCACATTGAGCGCAATTACTCTTTTTGTGCTATTTTTAAAGCGGATATGGGCCATCTTTTCCCCAACGTATGTGATGGCCAGGAATGCTAACCCAAAGCTGCCCCGATGGAAAAGGTAATTGAAGAAATCCTTAGACGAATCCCCCTCAGCATCTGGTTAGAAGAGTTGGGGCTTAGCAAAGAAACCAGCGCCGGGCTGTCTGTGGTAGCCGTAGCCATACTGGTATGGTTGTTGGGGTGGGGAATAAAAACCCTGTTCAAGCGGTACAAT
>CAZAXA010000557.1:2157-4270 GCA_964488965.1 uncultured Phaeodactylibacter sp.
GACCTGAAGGCAGCCAAAGACCTGCATCCCCATTTTGACTACCAAATGGTGCGGAATGCTACGCGCATTTTTATTCCCACCCAGTTTCAGAACGCCTCCCCCGCCCGGCAGGACGAGCCGGGGTTTAACAATCCGGGTATTTCCAGAAGCCCTCTCATTCCGTTTTTCATCAAAATCGCCTTCAACGAAAAAAAGGAGAGCGAGCGGTTTTACCTCATCCTGGCCGATTCCGGAATGGGCAAGACCACCTTCTTGATCAACCTGTATATCCGGTACCATTCCTTCTTCAACTGGCGCCGCAAATACGCTATGCGGCTGTTTCGGATCCCTTACACGAATGTTTTGACGGAGATCAGCTCCATCAATAAGGAAGATGCAAAAAATACTATACTGCTGCTGGATGCCCTGGATGAAGACCCCAATATCGTTTCAAAAGGCCCAAATATGACCGATGCCCAGGCCTTCGAAAAACGGGTAGACGAGATCATTGAAGCCTCCAGGGATTTTCGCGATGTAGTGATAACCTGCCGCACCCAGTACTTCCCCGGACAGGAAAAAGACCCCTACCACATCAAATTACCACGTCCTGACGGAAAGGGTGACTACGTATTGAATAAACTCTACTTATCGCCCTTTTCCAATCAGGAAGTGAAAGGGTACCTGAATAAAAAATATGGCCGCCTGGCCTTTTGGAACAGGAGCAAGAAAATTCGGGCCGCCCGGATTGTCCGGCAGTCCCGCTACCTGGTTGTGCGCCCTATGATGCTCAGCTATATCGACTTACTGGTGGGAGATAACCGCAGGTTTGAATCTGTTTTTGAAATTTACGAGACATTGGTGGAGAAATGGCTCCTGCGGGAAGCAGAGAAAAGAAAACGAATAAAAGATCAGAAGGCATTTACCCGGAACCTCCGGGAGGTATCTCGCCGGTCGGCTATTGCCATTTACCAGAATTGGCGGGCGGAGGACCGGATGTATCTGACGAAGAAAGAGGCTGTAGCCATTGCCGATCAACACGGAATAGGCCTGCGCCCTGAAGAAGTCACTGGCCAGTCCCTGCTAACCTGCGACGGAGAAGGACACTGGAAATTTGCCCATAAGTCCATACTGGAGTTTTTCCTTGCGGAGGAGGCTCTTCACCTGGATAGCCAGTTCCTGGGTAAGTTTAATTTTTCCGGCATGGATATGGCAAAGGCCTTCTTCGAAGAGAAAAACCCCGAAAAGCTGGTTTTCATCGAAGGAGGAGCCTATGCCAGGGGAGAAGGCGCGGAGAAGCATGAGGTTATCCTGTCCGGCTTCTGGATGGGAAAATACCCCGTCACCCAGGCGGATTATGTCCGGATAAGCGGGAAAGCCGATCCTTCTCGCTTTAAGGGCAACGATAACAACCCGGTGGAAAATTTGTTCTGGTTCGATGCCGCCGAATATTGCAACCGGCTTAATAAAAAGTATGGCTATTCGGAAGTGTATGATGCGCCAGGTAATTTACTGGATACCGACGGAAATCCAACAAATGATGTAACGAAAGTACGCGGTTTCCGCCTGCCTACTGAAGCGGAATGGGAGTATGCCGCCCGGGGCGGTAACCAGTCGAAGGGATATGGCTACAGTGGAAGCAATGAAATAAAAGAAGTTGCCTGGTACGAAGGCAATTCCGGTAAGAAAACGCATCCGGTGGGAGGGCTGAAGCCCAATGAACTGGGGCTATACGATATGAGCGGTAACGTCTGGGAATGGTGTCACGATTGGTACCATGCAGGATACTATAATGCCTGTAAAGCTAAGGGAAAGGTAAACAATCCATCAGGGCCTGAGTCAGGTACGTACCGTGTTGTGCGCGGTGGCTCGTGGAGGGACGATGCACATTCCTGCCGGGCGGCTGGTCGCTCCAACTACGGTCCTTACAATGGTCCCAACCGACAGGGCATCCGCTTGGTGTTCGTCCCGTAGCTCAAAGGTATGGCCGGATGGCAACCGTTGAACAGGTTGATGTCCTGCTCCCGGTATAATTGGATATGCCGGGACGAAAAGTTCTCCATATGCACAGTGCTGGTAGGGCGAATGGATTTTCGCTTCGAACGCTCTGTGCATTTTTTGTGTTTTTTCCATTATG
>CAZAXA010000558.1:0-4257 GCA_964488965.1 uncultured Phaeodactylibacter sp.
CGCTGACCATCAGCGACGTGACGGGCAAGGTACTGCGCCTGGTTCGCCTGGATGGTGTGAAAGGCTACAACAACATAGTGCTCAAGTCCAGCGAACTGCCGGCATCCGGCGTGCTGTACTATACGGTTGAGACGGCTGAATTTACGGCTACGAAGAAGATGGTTGTCATCGAATAACCAGGCTTCGGCTGAAAGAAAAGCCCGGGTAGCTCTGCTGGAGTTGCCCGGGCTTTTTATTTTCAGTTTTAGCGAAGTAATCCCTGTGCCAGATTGAACGTAACCTTTAATTCTTGTATTTTTGAGAAAAAGTCCGAAATGCCGCTCGCTACTTTGTCAGAACTGGATGCCGATAAGCGCTATTCCTATGCAGATTACCTCTTGTGGCAATTTCAGGAACGGGTAGGAATTCACGATTAACGGAGTAACATCTGCCCTATCTATGAATATCTCCCTGGCACTGTCCCTTTTTATGGCCTTTTTATATCCGGGCGCCCGGCCGGGGCCTTTGGCCGGGCCGGCGCGGGCCGAGATTTGTGACAATGCCCTGGATGACGATGGCGACGGGCGGATCGACCTGAACGACCCGGACTGCGCCTGCCCGGTGGCTGCGCCGGTTTCCCTCATTCCGAACCCTTCCTTTGAAGAGCAGGACTGTTGCCCTTCCAGCCGCTCACAGATGGGCTGTGCTACGGGCTGGATACAGGCCTCGGCCCCGACGACCGACTATCTGCACCGCTGCGGCTGGATGGGCTGGCCAGACTTGCCGCCGCCGCTGCCCCTGCCCGACGGAGACGGCTGTATGGGCTTCCGCAACGGCCGGCCGGGAGGGTTCAACGGCGAAGGCCCGCAGCCCAACTGGAAGGAATACGCCGGCGCCTGCCTGTCGGGCCCGCTCCGGGCGGGGGTGGCCTACCGCTTTGAATTCTACATTGGCTTCACCTATCGCAACAACTCTCCGCCCACCTCCATCGTCTTTTTTGGTTCAACCGACTGCAGCAACCTGCCCTTCGGCGACGGCAATCCCGATTTTGGCTGCCCAACCAACGGGCCCGGCTGGGTGCAGCTGGGGTCGGTGCAGATCGACGGCGCCAACCAGTGGCAGCTGAAGGAGATCAGTGTAGTCCCCGCCGAAGACATCCACGCCATTGCCATCGGCCCCAACTGCAGCCTTATGCCTATGGACATCAGCACCTATTACTTTTTCGATAAGCTGGTGCTGGCCGACGAGCGGGAGTTCGGCTTTCAGATAAGCGCCCTGAACCATCCCTGTTCGGAAAACTTCGGGCTGAGCATCCCCTACCGCGACACGCTGCAGTACCAATGGTACAGGAACGGAGTGGCCCTGGTGGGCGAAACGGGGCCGCAGCTTGAAGCTGTTGAAGAAGAAGGCGCTTACCAGGTGCGGGCGCTGGGGCCGGCAAGCTGCCGCATCACCAATATCTATCGCCACCGGGCGCCGGTGAGTTCCAGCCAGGTAAAAGAGGTGATCTGCGCAGGCGAGCCCTACTTGTTTGGCGGAAGGCGGCTGTCGGAAAGCGGAACATATGTGGACACCCTGAAAACGGCCAACAACTGCGACAGCATCGTCCGCCTCCAACTGGAAGTTATCGGCCAGGCGGCAGATACGGTTTACGCCAAAATATTCGAAGGCGAGAGCTTCCGCCTGGGCGGCAGGGCCTATTCCAATCCGGGGCAGTATCAGGCTGCCCTCACCTCCTCGGAGGGCTGCGACAGCCTGGTGCAACTTTTCCTGGACACCTACAAAATCTACATCCCCAACGCTTTTTCTCCCAACGATGACGGCCGCAACGACATCTTTGCCGTCTTCAGCGGGGAAGATATCAGCGAGGTGCGCCTTCAGGTGTTCAACCGCTGGGGCGGCCTGGTTTACGACTCCTCAGGGCTGATGCCGGATGGCTGGGACGGCAGGATAAGGGGCAGGGCCGCTCCGCCCGGGCTGTATACCTATCACGCTACCATCCGTACCACTGATGATAAGGAGCGCCGGATGAAAGGGGAGGTGGCGTTAGTGAGGTAGGGGGGTAAAGGAATAAGAGATGAATGGTGGGCTGATGGGCGGCTCCGGAAGCTCAGGCCGGAAAAACCTCGGAAAGGGCGATGGAAAAACCGCTGAAGATGCCAGCCGGTAGTTCCTCTCCCCGGACGAAGGGCGTAATGCGGAGCAGTTTGTACCGGCCCTGTTCATTCAGGCGATAAGCCAGGACGGTGCCCTCATGAGGGTGAACAATCCAATATTCGCGGACGCCTGCGTGCTGGTAAATGTCGTATTTTTCAGTCAGATCCACCTGGGAAGTACTTTGGGAGAGGATTTCGATGATCCAGTCCGGCGCCCCCTTGCAACCCCGTTCGTCAATTTTGGCCGGGTCGCAGATGATGCTGAGGCCGGGCTGGACGACGGTGTCGATCCGGTCGTCGGATTGTTTGTCAGGAGGAAGCGGAAGGCGGACATCGAAGGGAGCGGTAAACACTTCACATTTTTTGCCGAGCAGATAAGTGGAAATGATGCGGTGAAGGTTACCGGATATTCTTTGATGGGCCGTGCCCGGCGCAGGGGACATTTGAACGACCTTACCCCGGATGAGTTCCACCGCCTCTCCGAACTGCCAGGCCAGGTAGTCTGCGTAAGTGTACCGCTTGTTCAGGTCGAGTTGCCCGATATCTGTGATCATAGGCGGAGTTATTATTAAAAATACAAATTTCCGGGAGAAAAGTTATCATGGGGCCCTCGCCCTTCCCCCAGCTCGAAATGCTCTGCCACTAACGCCCGGATTTTTTCCCGCTCCTCCTCCGCCTCCCGCGCCAGCAGGGCGTCGAAAAGCGGCTTCAGGGGCAGTTTACCTTTGCCTTCTTCCTCCTTCATATCCTCGATAATCTCTTCCGCCGAGTTCAGGTTGAGTGTGTAATAATCGGGAAATCCTTAGGCCTCGGCCAGCAGTTGTAAGAATGCTTTCTTGTCCATTTCATTTGATTTTGACGAAAGTACCGTAGTTGCGGAATGCCCTTCCCCCCTCGTAGCCTTTCGGCGGCCGGAAGCCCTTGTTGGCCTTCAGGCAGTTCACCAGCTTGCGGACGTGCTCCGGGACTTTCTTCAGGGTCAGGGTGGCGGTTTTTTTTTGTCCGTATTACCTAATTGTAATACTCTGGAGTAGTAACTCCGGGTGCATGGCGACTAGAAAATACAACCGACATTAAACGGGTGCTCAAGTAGAAAAAGAGGACCGGCAAATGGCTGGCAGAACAATTAGGCGTTGACGAAGGGACGGTCTCCCGCTGGTGCAGGAATTTTCAGCAGCCGAGCCTGCAGGCGCTGTTTGATATTGCAGAACTTCTCGAAGTCCGGCCGGAGGAGTTGCTGGCGGGGTGGGAGGGGAAGGCCAGATAGGCAGGGGCTAGGGATGGTAAGAGGGATGGCGCCTCTAGGCCGGGTACCGGCTCAAGGCCTCCCGAAAAAATACCTGGAGTTTTTCAGAAAGAGAATCCGGCGCCAGCACCTGCACCTCCTTTCCATAGGCTGCGATCCGCCGGATGAGTTCAATATCGATCATGAGCTGCATTTTAACCACCAGTTTTTCCAGGTTATCTTCCACGATCTCATAGGGGCTGAAGAAAGGGGTGGATAAAAAGTAACGGCCCTGGAGGTAGCTGAATTCCAGGATAACGTCCTCCATTTTGCCGTTAGGAGGGCGGAAGATGCCGATGATGTGCTTCCAGTAATCCGGGGGGTGGAAATCAGCGGGCTTGTCAAAATAGCGGCCCGAGAATTCCGGCTGGCCCGTGATGCGTTCCAGCGGGTAGGTGCGGATAAAACGTTCCTTTGGGTCGTGGGAGAAACCGCCGGCGTACCAGCGCTGATGGTGCTGGCGGAGGAAGTAAGGGTCGAAAATACATTGCCGCGGTTCTGGTGCGAGAAAAGGCTGATAATCAAAAACCACCTGACGGGAGGTTTCGATGGCCTGCAGGAAGAAGGGCAGGTGAACGCTGCCTTCGTAAGTGGGGATAGGATCGAAATAAATGGCCTTGGCGGTGGCCTCCTGGTCGACCCACCGGCGAACGGAGCGGCGGATTTTTTCAAACACTTCGGTGAGATTTTCAAACCCCGGCAATTGGTTGGTCTGGTCGAGGGTAGTGGCAGCCAGGCGGAGCTGCATGATGTCTTCAGCGGAAAGGGGGATGCTCTCGGAAAAGTCAAAAGGGTAGGTGTAGCGCCAGCCGCGCTCGCGGGCATCGTACTCCAGCG
>CAZAXA010000559.1:0-1093 GCA_964488965.1 uncultured Phaeodactylibacter sp.
GCCGCCGAGGGGCTGTTCGACCTCACGCCGGACGAGCGCCCCGCCACTGACGACTGGCTGCACTGGAGCAAGGGAAGCATGACCTGGAATGCCATGTGCGCCGACTGCCATTCCACTTACCTGGAAAAAAACTTTGACGAGCAAACCAATGCTTACAATACCCGTTGGGAGATCATAGACGTAAGCTGCGAAGCCTGCCACGGCCCGGGCAAACAACATATGGCCTACGCCAGTTCTTCAGCCTACGAGCGGGGAAAAAGGGTAGAAGGTTCATATATGTACCTCACTGCTAAGCTGAACAACAAGGAGCAGGTGGAGCAATGCGCCCGCTGCCATTCCCGACGCGGGCAGATTTCGGAAGTGTTCGATCATTCGGGGGTGTTCATGGACCATTATATACCGAGTACCCTGAACCCCGGGTTGTACCATCCGGACGGGCAGATTCTCGATGAAGTCTATGTCTACGGCTCTTTCCTCCAGAGTAAGATGTACCGCAACAACGTCCGCTGCACCGACTGCCACAATGCCCACAGCCTGGAACTGAAGGGGGTGGGCAACGAGCTTTGCGGCAAATGCCACGAGAAGGAAAAATACGATACCCCCGCCCACCACTTTCACAGGCAGGATACCGACGGCGCTTCCTGCATCAACTGCCACATGCCCGGAAAGTATTACATGGGCAACGACTTTCGGCGCGACCACAGCTTCCGGGCGCCGCGCCCCGGACTGAGCGTTCAGTACGGAACGCCCAACTCCTGTAATGGTTGCCACAGCGACAGGCCGCCGGAATGGGCGGCGGAAGCGGTGCGCCGGTGGTATGGCCCCGAACGCGCCCCCCACTTCTCGGCCACGCTCGCCGCCGCCCGTGCGGGGGACCCCGCCGCCCTTCCCGGCCTGATGGAAATGGTGGGCGACACCAGCCAGCCCGGGATCGTCCGGGCTACGGCGGTGGAGATTCTGGGCGAAGCGCCGGGGCCGGAGGCCGGCCGCAAGGTGATCGGGGCGCTGGAAAATGACAACCCGCTGATCCGTTATTCCGCTGTCAACGCCATGGTACGGTTTTCGGCAGAAGACAGGCTAAGGTATCTTGCTC
>CAZAXA010000559.1:1103-4255 GCA_964488965.1 uncultured Phaeodactylibacter sp.
GTCCGCGCCGTCCGCACCCAGGCGGCCTATCAGTTGGCGGATATCGCCGAAAGCCTGTTCCAGGGGGAAGAGCGGGCCGCCTTTCAACAGGCCAAAAAGGAATTTGAAGAGGTGCTGAAAATCCAGGCCGATTTTCCCGGCGGGCAGCTGATGCGCGGACAGTACTACCACAAGATGGGCAGGCTGGATGTGGCGGCCGCCGCCTACCGGGAGGCCATCCGGCAGGATCCCTACCTGCCCCGGCCCTATGCCAACCTGGCCAGCCTATATTACGCACAGGGCGATACCGGGGAGGCGAAAAAGAACTTTGAGCACGTGATCCGGCTGGACTCCAATGCCGTCGATGCTCATTACTCGCTGGGGTTGCTGCTGGCGGAAATGCAGAACCTGGCAGAAGCGGAAACCCACCTGGGCAAGGCCGCCCGCCTGAGCGGCAACCCCCGCCATTATTACAACTGGGGCCTTTCCCTGCAAAACCTGGGCCGCCCGGCAGAGGCAGAGAAGGCCTTCCGGAAAGGCCTGGGCGCCGATCCCGCTTCCGAGGCGCTGCTCTACGCGCTGGCGGTGCTTTACATCCAGCAAAAGGAAACCGGAAAAGCCCGGCCGCTTGTTCAACAGTTGTTGCGGCTCAACCCTCAGAACGAGGACTATCAGAACTTGCCGGGCGCAATAAGATAAGTGTAATTTTGCCTCTGAAGTAATTTCAGATGCAACCAAAAAAAGGCATTATGCCCCCTATCTATTCTCAATCAGGTGAAAAAAGCGGCGCTCCGGCCGCTGTTTCTTTACTTTCAAAGCTGCTGCTGCCGTTGTTTCTGGCCCTGGCCGCCGGCTGTGGCGATCAGCCGGCCGGCACAGCCCGGATGGCCAAAGAGCTGGCTGCTTTTGCCGAACAGGCAGAGGCCAACCCCCGGCCCTACTACCTCCTCAACAGCCGCCGGGCGGAAATGATGCGGGAGCAGGCCGGTAAGTACCTGGGCAGAGACGCGCTTCAGTTTCGGGCTATGATCGCCAGGGAACTGCTGCGGGCCGGCCAGACGGAAGCGGCCATTGCGGAATTGCAGCAGATCATGGACGAGCTCGGGGAAAAGCCCACCATCATTGCCATCCGCAACAAGCCGCTCTTCGAGGATCTGGCCATCGCCTACCTGCGCCTCGGGGAACAGCAGAACTGCATCGATAACCACAACGAAGAGGCCTGCATCCTGCCCATCGCCGGGGCGGGGGTGCAGGCCAGGCAGGAGGGGACGCGGCAGGCCATTGCATTGTACGAGCAGATACTCAGCCGCTATAAAGGCGATTTCGGCTCGCGCTGGCTGCTCAATATCGCCTATTCGGCCATCGGCGCCTATCCGGACAGCGTGCCGGAAGATTTTCTGATCAAAGGGCTGGAACCTCGGCCGGGCAACACTTTCCCCCGTTTCCCCAACATCGCCCTGAGCCTGGGCCTGGCCGTGAACGGCCTGTCGGGAGGCCTTTGTATTGAAGATTTTAACGGCGACGGCCATCTCGACCTCTTCATGACCTCCTACGGCCTCAAAGACCTGCCTCACCTTTTCCTGGCCGATGGCATGGGCGGATATGTCGACCATACCGCCAGGGCCGGCCTGCAGGGGCTGGCGGGCGGCCTGAATACCATCCATGCCGACTACGATAATGACGGAGACGCCGATATTTTCATCCTGCGCGGCGGCTGGCTGGCCGATGCGGGCACGATCCCCAATTCCCTGCTGCGCAACAACGGGGACGGAACCTTCGAAGACGTCACCCGGGCCGCGGGCCTGTTGTCCCGCCATCCCACCCAAACCGCCGCCTGGGCGGATTTTGACCTGGACGGCCACCTGGACCTCTTCATCGGGAACGAGTCCAGGACACAGTGGCAGAATGTCCTGGTTCAGGAGCAAACCGCACCCGGCCCGCCGCACCCCTGCGAGTTGTACCGCAACAACGGGGACGGCACTTTTACGGAGATCGCCCAACAGGCGGGCATCGGCCTGAAGACCTTCGTCAAGGGTGTGGTATGGGGAGACGTCAACAACGATGGCCTGCCCGACCTTTTTGTGTCTGTCCTGGGCGAGCCGAACCGGCTGTATCTCAACCGGGGAGGCGCCCCGGATGGCGGTTGGCGCTTCGAGGAAAAGGCCGGGGAGGCAGGCCTGCAGGCGCCCCTCTTCTCCTTCCCGGCCTGGTTCTGGGATTATGACAACGACGGATGGGAGGACCTGTTCGTTTCCAGCTTCGACCTTCGCCAGTTGACCCAGCTTCATACCAGTATGGCGCGCGAGTGCCTGGGGCTGAGCCCGCAGGCAGAACCCGCCGCCCTGTATCGCAACAATGGCGACGGAACCTTCACGGATGTGGCGCCTGCTTTGGGGCTGGACAAAGCTTTCTTCGCTATGGGCTCGAATTTCGGGGATCTCGACAACGATGGCTGGCTCGACTTTTACATCGGCAATGGCTCGCCGGACCTGCGCTCCGTCATTCCCAACCGAATGTTCCGCAATATCGAAGGCCGGTCTTTTGATGAAGTGACCTACGACGGCGGCTTCGGCCATATCCAGAAAGGCCATGCCCTCGCTTTTGCAGACCTGGACCGCGATGGTGATGAAGATATTTACGCCGTAATGGGCGGCGCCTACGAGGGCGACGTATTCCCGAATGTGCTGTTTGAAAACCCGGGAGGATGGGGGCAGAACGCCTGGGTGAGAATAACTTTGGAAGGCCGGGCCGCCAACCGTTCCGCTATCGGCGCCCGCCTGGAACTCGAAGCGGAGGGGACGGGCGGCGCAACCCGCAGGATCACCCGTACCGTGGGGACAGGAGGCTCTTTCGGCGCCGGAAGCCTGCAGCAGGAAATTGGCCTGGGGCAGGCCGCCCGTATCCGAAGCCTGCGCATTGCCTGGCCGAATGCCGCGCAAACGGTTGAAATTTACCGGGATATGGCAGTCAACCGCTTCTACCACATCGTAGAAGGGGAAGCGCCTCAGGTGCTGGAGCGGGCTCCGGTTCCGTTCCGGAAGGAGGAAGGGGCGGGGCATTCCGGCCACGGGCATCGGTGATCGTGACGGCGAACGGGCCGTACTTGTGCTCAGTAACATAACGTGAGGTTTGACCTGATTAGCCTGTTTTTCAGCAATTTAAGCCAGGTTGAG
>CAZAXA010000560.1:0-4241 GCA_964488965.1 uncultured Phaeodactylibacter sp.
ATCTCTTCCTCCGGCTTCTTCTCCTTGTCCATCGACTGCCCGGCTGCCATCTCCTCCTCCGGCTTCTTCTTTTCCTCACTCATGGACTGCATCGCCACTTCATCTCCCCTTTTATCTTCTTCGATGCGCTCCGTATTCGTCCCTTTTTCATCAAACTCCTTATTGGTCATGTAAGGCTGAACGTTGCTGATGGCATTTTTTTGCACAGCCGGCCCTCTGGCGGAATTACTCACTACTTTGCCCGCCACGGTATTTGCCTCTTTTTCGAATTTATCGCCGGGCTGGCCAAGTACAAGTTTAGGCTGGAAAAAGGGGTCCTTACTGGCCTGGATCGGCGTATCGTGAACTTTAGAGAAAAACTTCTGCTTTTTTTCCTCTTGCCTGGGATTGCGGCGGCGGCGGCGGGAACGACGGCTCATAAAACTGGAATTTTGGTGATTAACTATTATCTCATTAAAAATACGAAAAAAACAAGTCCTGGACAATCCTGTTTACCAAGCTGAAAAATTCAGTTCCGGATCTTTTCCATGAACTCCTGGGCCAGTTCCAGATAATCCAGTGCGCCATTGCAACTACGGTCAAAGCTAAAAACATCCACGCCGTTTTCCTGGGCCTGTGCCAGGGTTATATTGGTGCGGATGCGGGTTTTAAAGACCAGATTCCCGTATTCCTCCATGAGTTGATCCAGCACATTGCGGTTCATGGTCTTGCGCCGGTCGTATTTGGTCAGCACATAGCCCAGGATCTTTAACTGGGGGTTCAGGTCTCTTTTGATGTTTTCAAAATGGCGCATAAAGGACTTTACCCCTTTCAGGGGAAGGAATTCGGCCTGCAGCGGCATCAGCACATAATCACTGGCCACCAACGCGTTGACCGTCAGCATGCCGATGGCCGGAGGGCAGTCGATGAAGATAAAGTCGTACTGATCCCTCAGGGGTTTCAACATCCGGTTCATCAGTTGCTCCCGGCCGTAGATGCTGACCAGTTCGATCTCTGCGCCCGCCAGCTCCAGGGCGGCCGGGATCAGTGGTATCCCACTGCGCTCCTGGATGAGGCCCGCCAGATCGGACCGCTTGCCCGCCGCCACCTCCCGGAACACATCGTATATGCTGCGGTCGGGCTCCTCCAGGATACCAAGAGCCTGGGTCAGGTTGGCCTGAGGGTCGAGGTCGATGACCAGAATGCTGTGGCCTTTCTGCTGGAGGGCCGCCGGCAGGTTGATGGCGGTAGTGGTTTTTCCGGAGCCGCCTTTCTGGATGGCGAGTGAGATGACAGGCATAGCCTAGCGTTTTGATGTCCAATCCTGGGCATCTGGGTTCATGCAATTCCTCATTCGGTTTTTGGGTGATCGTCTTCCTTCTTCACTTTAAAGGCCTCAAAGATCTTTTCCAGGGAGCTTTGCAATTTTGCGGAAGCCTCTCTTAATTGTTCAGTGCTTTCCTGTAAGCCAGGTTGTTGATTCTGGTGCTTTTCCCTTAGTATTCCAGGCAGTTCTTCAAACTTTTCATTCACTATTATTCCTTTCTCTTCCAGGCTTCGGCGAATAGCACTCATTTTTTCTCTGGTTGTTTCACCCTCCTGTTCTTCAGCGGCGGTGGCGGCCTGCCAGAGGGTTTTCAGGGCGGCCCCAAAATCCTTTAATACCCCCTTTGCGTTTGCCAGGCCCATTTCAGGCTTTTCCCCGCTTATGCTTTCAAAGAGCTTTTCGGCAGAGTATCCTCCCTGAGAAGGGTTTTCATTTGTATTATTCAATCCAAAGGTTCGCCGGAACCGGCTGATGGTTTCATCCAGTTCTTTTTCGATGTAGGGGCGGGCTTCGGAGGCAGTAACCTCATAGAAGGCGATATCTTCTTCTTGGACGTTAATTGATTCTCCTGAAGTGGAATGCAAAATTGTATCTCCTTCCCTGAAAAAAGTATCTGCTGGAAGGAGATAGAATTTTTTTGGAGAACTTGAATAATATAGCGAAAGATTAAAGTCCATCTATATATAATATGAAACAGAAATTAAAATGCACTTTGAATATTGATTAATTAGCGGTATTTGTAAAAATTTACAAACCTCACCATAGTATCAGAGGGGACTTCTTCTAAATCATAGCAAAAATTATATAAGAGAATAGCAGCATTTGATTCCTGTAAATTTAATTCCACTATATCTTGCAGGCAAGATCCAATAAAGTTCTTAGAGTATGACAATGGTTCAATCAATTCACTTACTTCCCCTTTATCCTTTAAAAATTTCACTTCCAGAAAATCGTGATCGTAATAGTTTATTTTAAATTCCTCTGCAAATTTAGAGATTGGGCCTCCCTCGTAATTCTCTTTTAAATATTTTTCTAATTCAGTTTTAGACTTAAATTTCCCGAACCATACAGAAACGTAATCATCATTCCGATAAGATCTTATTCCTTTTTTAAACCGGCTTAAACTCATAGCTCTAAGATTTATGAACTTAATCTCAATCCTTTAGGCAAATCGTCAACACCATTAACTAATCGATAATTAGCCCAATTATTAAGTTGTCGCTTAAAATCATCGAAATCAACTGCATTCTCAATAATATTAATCAGCTCATTATGCGCGGTAGTAGATCCCCCTTCACCATGCTTCCAAAAAGGATTAATCCCTCCTGTAGAAGAAGTTGGCGTTCTCCATTTGTGAATGTCCTCCATGGAAACACCCCATCTTTTGAAATAATCGGCTCTAGAAGCGAGCAACCATTCGTGTTCTTCACCAGGCCACCTGATCCTGGATTCTATCATTTCTCTAATTTCACTGTCTTTCCACAAGAGTTCAAACTCTTCATCTGAAATCTCATCAAACCACTTTTCGAATTCATTGACTCCTTTACTTTTATTAGATGGAATTAAATCTTGTTTCCGTATTGAAAGAAGTTCATCCAAAATACCTGCCTCCTCATCAGACAGGGAACCAAGCCTTAATTGCATATCCCAAACTACCCTACTCTCCTTTTCATATAATTCCTGATAAAGTTTTTTTGCTGCACGGCGCCCTTCGAGTTTTTGGCCAGGAGTTTTTAGCATAAGGTCAATACTGTCAAGCTGCCTCAAAATATCATCATTCAACATATGACCAAATCTATCCTTAACTTTTCCACAAGGATTCCAGCAAATGAAAAACCGGCCATCCTCATAGAAAGTAAGCTTAGTTCCATCCTCAAATGATTCTGTTCCTGCCACTTTCCCTCCTCTTTCAGCAGCTTCCTCCGCAGTTTCTTCAGCAGTTTCTTTTATCCCCTTCTCTCCCGTTTCCTCTGCGGCCTCTTTCGCTCCCTTCTCCCCAACTTCCCCCGCCGCTTCCTTTCCCGTCTTCTCCGCCCCACCCTCAACCACCTCCTTCCCTACCTTCTCCGTCCCCTCTCCCACTACTTCCTTCGCCGTCTTCTCGGCCGCTTCCCCGCCTGCCTCTTTCGCAAACTTCCCAAACAACTCTTCCCCAAACCGCACCAGTTTCTCTCCGATCTCCTTCAGCGCGTCGATAACGGCCTTGATGGGCCCGCCTGCATTGCTCAGCAGCTTGCCGAGCCCTTTCACGATATCGATCACGAAGCCGCCCAGTTTGCTGAGCAGCCTAAAGGCCGCGCCCAGCACTTCGCCGGTCCAGTCCAGAATCTTGGCAAAGAACTTCAGCACCTTCATGGCGCCCTTGGCGGCCGTGTAGGAGCCTGCCGTAAAGTACGCCAAAATCACTTCAAAAACAATAGTGCCCGACAGCCAGCCAATGCCGTCGCCCATCTCCTCCTCGGCGCTGTCCTTGAGCAGGAATTCGACGATCTTGTCGGCCAGTTGTGCGGCGCCCTCCTGGATCTTGGCTTCCATCAGGCTCCACATTTCGCCCATCTTGGCGACCAGCTGGTCGAAGGTCATCCCCTCCCCGCCCTGGAAATATTCGGTGACGGCCGGCCGGAAATTGCCGGTAACTTCGGTAACGGGAGGTTCCAGCTCCGCGCCCATCTCATGCATGCGCTCGACGAGACCCGGGGGCGGCCCGCCTGCGGCCCCGGCTCCGGGCGCGGCGGCTGCCGTTTGGGTAGAACCACCGGCCGTGGCGGCCGTTGCGGTTTCTTCAGTTTCTCCGGCTTCCCCCTCGAAGATCAGGCTATTGAACCAGCTCATCAGTTTGTTCAGCCCGTCGATGGCCATAAACATGAGGACGAAGGGGTCGGTGATGCCTTCCCAGACCCCTCTGAGGAATCCCTTGACAAAGCCATAGATAAAG
>CAZAXA010000561.1:0-4229 GCA_964488965.1 uncultured Phaeodactylibacter sp.
GGGCGGCACTCACCTCAACGCCCTGCGCGAGGCCATCGTGAAAACCATACAGGAACACTACAATAAAAATTACGACCGCAGGGATATCCTGACCTCCATCATCGTCGCAGTCAGCATCCGGATAGAAGAACCCGTCTTCGAATCCCAGACGAAAACCAAGCTCGGCTCAACGGACATGGGCCCCAAAGGGCCGACCATCCGGACCTTTATCAATAACTTCATCAAGGAAAAGCTGGATAATTTCCTCCACAAAAACCCGGATACGGCCAAATCTCTGGAAAAGCGCATCAGGCAATCGGAACGGGAGCGCAAGGAGATCGCCGGCATCAAAAAGCTGGCCAACCAGCGGGCCAAAAAGGCCAACCTTCACAATAAAAAACTAAGGGATTGCCGCCTGCACTTCAATGACAACTCTAAAAAGGTGGAAGAAGAAGGCCGTAAAGCCACTACCCTCTTCATTACAGAAGGGGACTCGGCCAGCGGCTCCATCACCAAGGCCCGCGACGTTCAAACCCAGGCCGTGTTCAGCCTCCGCGGCAAACCGCTTAACTGCTACGGCCTGACCAAGAAAGTCGTTTACGAAAATGAGGAGTTCAACCTCCTCCAGCATGCCCTCAATATCGAAGACGGGCTGGAGGAACTGCGCTACAACCGGGTGGTCATCGCCACGGATGCCGATGTTGACGGCATGCACATCCGCCTGCTGCTGCTGACATTTTTCCTGCAGTTCTTTCCCGACCTGGTCCGCAACGGGCACCTCTACATCCTGGAGACGCCGCTTTTCCGGGTCCGCGACAAACAACAAACCTTCTACTGTTACAGCGAAGAAGAAAAACAACTGGCCATTCAAAAACTGCGTGGGAAGCCCGAGATTACCCGCTTTAAAGGGCTGGGGGAGATTTCTCCCGATGAGTTTAAGGATTTCATAGGCGAAGGCATCCGCCTGGAGCCGGTCATCCTCAACGAGGATACGGATATAGATGACGTCCTGGCCTATTACATGGGGAAAAACACCCCCTCCCGCCAGGAATTCATCATTGACAACCTGCGGGTGGAAAAAGAGGATCTGGATGAAAAAGAGGGCGCCGGCCCCAGGGTGGCCGAAACGGAAGAAGAACTGGCAGAAGCATAGGATCAAATTCAAACAGCTTCTCAGGCATAAAAATGGTAACCCGCCTAATAATTCGCAGATCGCCCTATCCTGCTATTGTTTATAGCTGACGTTTTGTCTACTTTTATTGTTTGGTTCTGCCCTCAAAGGCGGCTTCTGTTATTTGGCACAGAAGTTGACCGTTGGAAGGGATGCCCTCCTGAAAAGCTGTGCTGACATCCTGACATTGAGGGCATATGTAGGTATTTTATTGCTTCGGCGAAAGCTGTAAATTATAAAACTTGTATGTTCGAAGAAATTTTTTCGCACCAGCGGTTTGATGACGACGGAGATTTCCTGCCCCTGCTCTCAGTCGACGAGGAGGAAGAAGATAACATTGATGAAGCCTTTCCCGATCTTTTACCACTTCTGGCCCTTAAAAATACAGTGCTCTTCCCCGGCATAGTGATACCGATCACGGTCGGCAGGGACAAATCGATCAAAGCTATCAATAAAGCTTACAATGAGGGGCGGATCGTCGCTGTATTATCTCAACGCGACAGTAGTGTCGAAGAACCTGAAATTGAAGATCTTTATCAGATCGGCACCATCGCCCGCATCCTGAAACTCCTTCGCATGCCGGATGGCACCACCACGGCCATCCTGCAGGGCCGCAAACGCTTCATACTGGAAGAACTGACCAGAGACATGCCCTATATGGAGGTGCGCGTGCGGCAACTGGAATATCTGCAGCCCAGGAACAAACTGGAGTTCGAAGCGATGATCGCTTCCATCATGGACCGGGCCCGGCAGATCATTGAACTTTCGCCCAATATCCCTTCCGAGGCGAACGTCATGCTGAAAAACATCAACAACCAGTCCTTTCTGCTCAATTTCATTGCCTCCAACCTGAGCTCCAAAATTCAGATCAAACAAAAGATACTGGAAATCCACGACCTGCCGCAAAAGGCGCAAAGGATACTGGAGCAAATGAACAGCGAACTGCAATTGCTGGAACTGAAAGACCAGATCGAAAGTAAGGTAAGGGTCGATATTGAGAAACAACAACGAGACTACTTCCTCAACCAGCAGCTCAAGACCATTCAGGAGGAACTGGGCCAAAACCCGCAGGAGGAAGAGGTCCAGAAGATGATGATACGGGCAAAGAAGAAAGAGTGGCCCGAGGCTGTACACAGCCACTTCGATAAGGAACTCAACCGGCTGCGCCGGATGAACCCGCAGGTTGCCGAATACTCCATACAGCTCAATTACCTCGAACTCATGCTGGACCTGCCCTGGCAGGAATATACCAAAGACAATTTCAACCTTCAGAAGGTCAAAGCCGTCCTCGATAAAGACCACTTTGGCCTGGAAAAGGTTAAGGAGCGCATCCTCGAACACCTGGCGGTGCTCAAGCTCAAGGGCGATATGAAGGCGCCTATCCTCTGCCTGGTAGGCCCTCCGGGGGTGGGAAAGACTTCGCTGGGGCGGTCGATCGCCCGGGCGCTGAAGCGCCGGTTCATCCGCATGTCCCTGGGTGGGCTTCACGATGAGTCGGAGATTCGCGGGCATCGCAAGACATACATAGGCGCTATGCCCGGCCGCATCATACAATCGCTGAAACGGGCAGGCTCTTCCAACCCCGTTTTCATCCTCGATGAGATCGATAAGGTCGGTAAAGACTTTCGGGGCGACCCTTCGTCTGCCCTGCTGGAGGTACTCGACCCGGAACAGAACTCTACCTTCTATGACAACTACCTGGAGATGGAGTACGACCTGTCCAAAGTATTGTTTGTAGCTACCGCCAATGGCCTGAGCACCATACAACCCGCCCTGCTTGACCGAATGGAGATCATTTCCATCAGCGGCTACTCGGCCGAAGAGAAAATAGAGATCGCCAGGAGGCACCTCATTCCCCAGCAGCGCAAAGAGCACGGCCTGGAAGCCGGCCATGTGAAACTCAACAAGCGCGTCATCCGCCACCTTATTGAGGAATACACCCGGGAATCCGGCGTACGTTCTCTCAACCGCCAGATCGCCGGCGTCATGCGCAATATTGCCAAGAAGGTGGCCATGGAAGAGGGCTATAATATTGCCGTAAGGCCGGAAGACCTGCAGGAAATGCTCGGCCCTCCCCGTTTTACCAAAGACCTCTACCAGGAAGTGCGCGTGCCCGGCGTCGGCGTCGGCCTGGCATGGACGCAAACCGGCGGGGATATCCTCTTCGTGGAGTGCAGCCTCAGCCGTGGCAAAGGCAAACTCACTCTGACCGGCAACCTGGGGGATGTCATGAAAGAATCCGCTTCCACTGCCCTGAGTTTCATCAAAGCCCATAGCGAGGCCCTGGGTATTCCCGTCCAGGTTTTTGAGGAAAAAGACATCCACCTCCACGTTCCCGAGGGCGCTATCCCCAAAGATGGCCCTTCCGCAGGCATCACTATGCTCACCGCCCTGACCTCCGCCTTCACCGCGCGGCCGGTTAAACCTTTTGTGGCCATGACCGGCGAGATCACCCTGCGTGGCAAGGTGCTGCCCGTCGGCGGAATCAAGGAAAAAATCCTGGCGGCCAAACGGGCCGGCATGAAGGAAATCATCCTTTGCGCCGAAAACCAAAAGCATGTGGAGGAGATCAATAAGGATTATATTGCCGGCCTGCAGTTCCACTACGTCAAGACCATGCAGGATGTGATCGGCCTGGCACTCGAACCTGCGGAACTCTAGTTTTTTTGACAGTTGTCATTTATTCATTAACTATTCTCAGAGCCTGCATCACCCCTTATGTCATGTGTTGCAGGGAAGTTCAAGCTTTATCGGCGCCCTTTCACTATACTCCTGGACGAAAATGAGTGCCGGGCTGCTTTTAAGTGCCATTTTGGCAGGCAGTTTGCCGTTTTTTCAACTGCCCCGGCAGGCGCCCTGGATTGGCATCAGATTTGCTTGTTGACAAAGTGAAAGAAAAAAATCGGTTTTTACGGCCGCTTTTTAGTCGTTTTACGATTGATCCGATTGATTGTTTAACCATTAAAAGGAGGTAATTATGAAACTGATGAGAAGTAATGTCTTTCCGAACTTCCCCCAACTATTCGACGATTTCTTCACCAAAGATTTCCTCGACTGGGGTTTCCAGAACAACTCAGTA
>CAZAXA010000562.1:0-4228 GCA_964488965.1 uncultured Phaeodactylibacter sp.
GAAAGAAGCGTGCCCGCCGGGCCGTCCGTCACATTGGCCAGGTAGGCAAAAGCATCAGGGGTGCGGTTCCATCTGAAAAGTACAGAGGTATAAGTGGCCTCGCAATGCACATGAGGCGCCGACAGGGTATCGTTTACCTGTACCGTTTGAACAACCGTTTCAGAAACGCACCCTTCTTCTACCAGTTGCAACTGAATAGTGTACTGGCCGGGTTCGGCCCACTGTACGCTGAGCGGGTTTCCCGGCCCCGGTGTTCCGCCGTCGAGGTTCCAGTTGAAGGTGGCCTCATTGCCGGCCGTGCCGGTAAAAGACACCTGCGCCGCCTCCGTACGGCATATCGGGTTTGTAACCTCAAAGCCGGCCACCGGGCGGGGCCGGACGGCGATGAGGGCGCTGCTGTTGAATGTACAGCTCCCGGTTTGATAGCTCAGGTTAATGGTGTGCATGCCGGCACCTGCCAGGCTTGCGTCAAAGATGCCCGCTTGGCTGTCCGCGATGCCGGGCCCCTGCCAGGTATAAATGCCATCCGAAGGGCCGCCGCTGAGGATAGCCTCCAGCGCTATAGCCTCCGTTTCCGCATCCAGGCAGATATCCGGAACCGGAGCGATGTCGAGAGTAATATCCGGGCAGGCCTCCGCTATGCAACTATGCTGCGCCAGCGTATCCGGGCAGGCCGTAGCGCTGAGCGCCCTGATTTCAATTGCCACTTCCTCGCCCGGCATCAGGCCATCCACCAGAAAACTGGTATCGGACGTCATGGCGCCCGCCTGCGGGCCCAGGACGACAGTGAGGAAGGAATCCACCGCCGGATCGGAAGGCCAGAAAAATTCCACCGACGTCTCTGTGCTCCGGCAATTGACGAGGGGAGGCTGCAGCAAAGGGCGTACCCGGATGGTATCGGCAAACAGTCCTGAGAGGCAGCCCTCCTGATCGATTTGCAGGTTGATGATCTTTATGCCGGGGGTGGGCCATGATACCGCCTGCAGGGTGTCGTTAGGAGCGCCGGCGCTGTTTCCCCCATCAAAATCCCAAAGGAAGGCAGCGCTGGTATCTGCCATGCCGGTAAATGTTACCAGGGCGGCATCCGGCAGGCAGAGGCTGTCCGGCAGGGTGAATTCGGCCAGAGGCACGGGCAATACTTCGATGATGGTAAAGCCCAGCCCCAGGCAGCCGGTATGATCGGTGGCGAACTGCACCGTATGGTTTCCCACCCCGGCTACTGCGGGGTCAAAAAGGCCGGCCGCCGTATCTGCAATACCCGGGCCGCTCCAGATGCCGGGGTAGGCCTGCCCATCCGCCAGGGCAGTAAGCCTAAAGGCCGGCAAATCTTCACAGGCCGGATCCTCATCTTCAATGACTACCGTAGGCGGCGTACACTGCAAGGTCGTACAAGTGATGGTATCGCTCGGTGTTGGCGGACAGGGGGAGCCATCCTCCGCCAGTACGATCAGGCTCACCGTTTCGCCGGGCGACAGGCCGCCGAGCAGGAAGGAAGTACCGGAAAGGCTGCCGCCGCTCTGCCCGCTGAGTACCTGCACGGAATAATTCACCGCTCCTGGCACTGGCGGCCATTCCACGGTTATAGTGCTGTTGCTCGCCTGGCCGCAGGATGGCGCCGGGGCCTGCCCCGCCGTAATAATAATAGTACCCTGGCGGATACCCTGGCAGGGCGGAATGCCTACCTGATAGATGACATCGTAGGCGCCGGGGCCCAGATCGCCGGGGTCCAGAACGGTGGCGGGGATGCCATCGATCGTCCAAACGCCGCCGCCGGCGGCATCAGGGCCGAGCAGGCTGTTCAGTATGATGGGGGGCGACTGCTCGCAGAGCTCGGGGGGCGCCGCCCACTCGGCCGAGGGCAGCGCGCTGACTTCCACGAAATCCAGGTGTTCATTGGCACAGGGGGGCGTACCGGTGGTGTAAGACACCAGGTGCAGGCCCGGCCCCCAGATCGCCGGGTTGAACTGCCCGTTGCCGGGCAGGCCGTTGATCGCCCAGGCGCCGCCGGGCAGGCTTCCGGGGAACAGCCAGTTGTCCATATCCAGAGGCGGCTCCGCTTCGCAGAGGCCGAATGGCGGCGCCCACAGGGCTTCGGGCAATGGCTCCACGATGAGAAACTGCGTATTGGATTCGGTACAAGGTGGCGCCGAGACCGTATAGGTTATACTGTGCACCCCCGCATCCCACTGCGCGGGGTCAAAGATATGGGTAGGCACGCCGTTCACCGTCCAGGCGCCGCCCGGCGTAGCGCCGGGAGACAGGTAGTTGTTGAGGTTGGCCGGAGGAGAGCCGACGCACAGGCCCGTAGGTGGGCTGAAATCGGCATTGAGCTGCACCACCGTGATGGTGACGTCATCGAAGGCACTGCAAATCTCGCTGAAGGAAAGGCCGTCGAGGCAGAAGTCGTTTCCACTCAGCGCAGTATTCTGGTTGACGACACAGATGGTCGCCGAACTGCTGCCCCCGGAGTTCCAGGTAGCGTAGAACTGGTTCCATTGGCCCGGCGTAGAAGAGGCCGAGAAAGTGCTTCCGATCAGTTGGCCGTTGACGGAGAATTGCAGCAAAGCAGGGGAGGCAGAAATGGCAGAAGCCACATAAGTGCTGAAAGCATAGGCGGTATTGGGGGCCACCGAAACGGTCTGGCACAGGACGGCCTGATTGGCCACCCCCGCCCCATTGACGACCAGCATGCTGTTGTCGCCGGTAATATCGCCGAAACTGGCAAAGTTGGTATGGGTCAGCGCCGGGTTGGAGGCCACTGCATAAGTCCCCTCGTTGGAAAGCAGCCCGAAGGGGCCGCCGTTGCCGGGGATATAATTGCTGGAAAAGCCGTCAAAACCCTGGCTGAAGTTGCCGTTGAACATCAGGTTGTCCGGTGAAACACCATCGACGATTATGGTATAAGTAGTAGTGGTAGCCACCGTAGCGGTGGTATTGGGGCTTCCGGGGTTGGACAGGCCGAAGGCGGGTATCCACTGTACGCTGAGGTAGGGCCCGGAGAGTATGGCGTTGAGGCTTACGGGCTGCCCCGGCCCGCAAACAGTAACATCCGGCCCGGCGTTTACGGTGAGGTCACAGTTGATGGCTTCGGCCCCGGCATTGTCAGCTGGCTGGCGCCCGTGCCCTGATCCGGCGGCAAACAGCAACAACAGCCAATAGGCAATGGTGTTCATGATCGTGTGAGTTATAGCGGTTCAATTCTGGAAAGTAGTTATTCCATGCCAGGAACTTTTTTGGGGGGCGCTAAGGATAAAGATAGGAAATTGGCATTGATTTTATAGCTTTGGCATAACAGGTTTGAAACTTGTACCCATCTCTGTCATTTTCCCAAATCTCTCCAGATTTCCTCCTTAATTTGCACCGGATCAAAAAATACCTCCCGGCCGTGAAAATCCCGGCATTCATCCCGCTGCCCGCCATACCATGGCAGCTCAGGAAAGAACTGGAAATGACACCAATTAACTTGACAACTATGCTTATCTGCCTCATTCTTTGTGTCGCTGTATTGCAACTGAGTTCCTGCAGCGGGGGCCTGGACGGCCAGGGGAACTACGACCCTCCGGCCAAAGTTTGCGAACTGCCGCTGGAATTAATAGAAATTTCAGGCCTTGCCAATATTGACGGCAAAACCCTGGCCTGTGTGCAGGACGAACTGGGCGACGTCTTTTTTTACGACATCGAAAACTGTAAGATCATCAACAGGATAACCTTCGAAGGGCCGGGCGATTATGAAGGCATGGCCAAAGCGGGCAACGATCTGTTCGCGCTGCGGAGCGACGGCCTCCTGTTCAGGATAGAAGGCCATGATGGCGGTAAACCTGTCGTGACGAAAATTCATACCAGTATCCCCGCGGGAGATAATGAGGGCATTTGCTTTGACGAGCGGAACAACCGGCTTATCCTCACGCCAAAACAAAAGTACGCAGACAAGGATTTTGGAAAAAACTTCCGCGCGGTTTATGCCTATGACCTGGCCCGCGATGAAATGATCGAGGAACCCGTGGTACAGATATCTGTAGAGGAGGTATTAAATTTTCTGCAGCAGGAATCCGATATAGAATTGCCTTCCAAAAAGAAATCCGGTAAGGCCAAATTCAAATTCCATATCTCCAGTATTACCATTCACCCTCTGAGTGGCCTGTATTACCTGCTCATCAGCTCCGAGAGGCTCGTACTGGCCGGAGATGACAAGGGCATGCCCCAGAAAGCCGTACCCCTCATTGTGAAG
>CAZAXA010000563.1:0-4203 GCA_964488965.1 uncultured Phaeodactylibacter sp.
TGGACGGGCGGATGATCGATCGTCCCGTCGTGCTGCGGGCCATGCGCACCCTGGGCATCCCGGAACACTTCATCACCGGCGAGGCCAGCGATGCTGAAAAATTCCGGAAATGGGCGGAAACGGCCCCTTTTACCATTCGCAATCCGTTGTTTCACTGGACGCATCTGGAACTGCGGCGGTATTTTGGCGTTACGGAACTACTGAGCCCCGATACGGCCGACGGCATCTATGACTACTGCTCGGCCCTGCTCCGCACTCCCGGATACAGCACGAGGAACCTCCTCCGCAAAATGAACGTGGCGGCGATATGTTCTACGGACGACCCCACCGATACCCTGGAGCACCACCGCCAGGCCAGAGCCGATGGTTTTGAAATACAATTCCGCCCGGCTTTCCGGCCCGACAAGGCCATCCTGATCGAAAAAGAAGATTTCCCGGCCTACCTGCAAAAACTGAGCCAGGCCGCAGGCGTGGAGATCACCGGTTTTGACAGCCTGCTGCAGGCCTTGAAAAACCGCATAAACTTCTTTGACGAAAACGGCTGCCGCCTTTCCGACCACGGCCTGGAACAGGTGTACGCGGCGCCTTTTGCCCACAAACAGGTGGACGCCGCCCTGAAAAAGCGGCTCGCCGGCCAGTATCCCGCGCCGGAAGAAAGCCTGGCCTACCGCTCCGCCGTACTGTATGAACTGGGCCGCATGTATGCCGACAAGGGCTGGGCGCAGCAGTTCCACCTGGGCGCCCTGCGCAACAACAGCATCCGCATGATGCGGCGCCTGGGCCCCGACGCCGGCTTTGACAGCATCGGCGATTTCAACCAGGCCGGCGCTCTGGCCCGTTTCCTCAACCGGCTCGACGGCGAGAACAAACTGGCAAAAACCATCCTCTACAACCTCAACCCCCGGGATAATGAGGTGATGGCCACTATGGCCGGCAATTTCAATGACGGCTCGGCGCGGGGTAAAATGCAGTTCGGTTCCGCCTGGTGGTTCCTCGACCAGAAGGACGGCATGGAAAAACAGCTTAACGCCTTGTCCAATATGGGCCTGCTCAGCTGCTTTATCGGCATGCTGACGGATAGCCGCAGCTTCCTGTCCTTCCCCCGCCATGAGTACTTCCGACGGCTGCTCTGCAACCTCATCGGCAGGGACGTGCACAACGGAGAACTGCCCAATGATGTGCAATGGCTGGGAGGGATAGTAGAGGATATTTGTTACCGGAATGCCAGGGCTTATTTCGGGTTTTAAGGGAGGGCCGGATAGTTGAAGTGAGCTGAGCGAAAAACAACAAAAAACAAGAAGAACGACATATGAAAAAGATCGTAACATTCGGAGAGATCATGCTGCGGCTGGCCCCTCCGGGATATCAGCGGTTCTCCCAGGCCAGTTCTTTTGATGTTATTTACGGCGGAGGAGAAAGCAACGTCGCCGTATCGTTGGCCAACTACGGCCTGCCTGTCGAATTTGTCACCCGCCTGCCGGATAATGATATCGGGGAATGCGCCCTGATGGAAATGCGCAGGCGGAATGTCGGAACCCGGCACATCCTGCGCGGTGGGGAACGGCTCGGCATTTACTTCCTCGAAATGGGCGCCGTGGCCAGGGGCAGCAAGGTCATCTACGACCGCGCTCACAGCGGCATGGCCGCCATAAAACCCGGAATGATCAACTGGGAGGAAGTATTCAGGGATGCGCAATGGTTTCACTGGACGGGCATCACCCCTGCCATTTCGCAGGGCGCCGCCGACGCCACCCTGGAGGCCATCCAGGCCGCCAACCGGCTGGGCGTTACGGTATCCACCGACCTCAACTACCGCAGTAACCTCTGGAAATACGGCAGGAAATCCTCGGAGGTAATGCCCGGCCTGGTTGCCGGTTGCGACATCATCCTGGGCAATGAGGAAGACGCCGAAAAACACTTCGGCATCCACCCCAGGGGCGTCGACGTTACCCGAGGCGATACGATGAACGCAGCGGCCTATATCTCCGTGTGCCGGCAACTCATGGAGCATTTCCCCCGCTGCAAAAAGGCCGTCATCACCCTGCGCGGCAGCATCAGCGCCTCTCACAACTCCTGGACAGGAGTGCTGTATGACGGCCAAAAACTCTACGAAGCGCCAACTTACCAGATCACCCATATCGTGGATCGCGTCGGTGGCGGCGATAGTTTCATGGGCGGCCTGATCTATGGCCTGCTCACTTATGCCGGCGACGATCAGAAGGCGCTCGATTTTGCCGTGGCGGCTTCCTGCCTGAAGCACACCATCTATGGCGACGCCAACCTGGCCACCCTCTCCGAGGTGGAAACGCTGATGAAAGGGGATGCGAGCGGAAGGGTGAGCAGGTAGGGATTTGTGATATATGATTTTTGATTTTTGATCTGCAACAAAAAAAAATGGCGAGATTTACGCGTTTACATGTTGCCCAAACCATGGCCGGCTCCGGAATGGCGCCCCTGTTCTACCATCCCGATACCGAACTGGGCAAGAAAGTTATCGCCGCCTGTTACCGGGGTGGCGCCCGCTTGCTGGAATTCACCAACCGGGGAGATTTTGCCCATGAGGTGTTCGGGGAGCTGAATAAATTCTGTGCCAGAGAGCTGCCGGAGATGATCATGGGCGTAGGGTCGGTGACGGATGCCGGAACAGCCTCCCTTTACCTGCAGCTGGGCGCCAACTTTGTGGTCACACCCGTACTCCGGGAAGACATTGCCCTGGCCTGCAACCGCCGCAAGGTGCTCTGGTCTCCCGGCTGCGGCTCCCTGTCGGAGATCGCCCGGGCGGAGGAACTGGGCTGTGAGATCGTGAAGCTGTTCCCGGGAGGAACGTATGGCCCCGGCTTTGTCAAAGACATCAAAGGGCCCCAACCCTGGACGAGCATCATGCCGACCGGCGGCGTCTCTCCCACGATGGAAAGCCTGAAGGCATGGTTCGATGCCGGCGTCACCTGCGTTGGTATAGGATCAAAACTGATATCGGAGGACATTCTCCAATCCGGTGATTTTGAAACATTGGAAAAGCGGACGAGGGAGGCATTGGAGATCATTCGGAAGTTGAAAGGGAGATAGTTGATTGAGTTGATTATGGATTGCAAAACATCAATATTTTTTACCTTAAGTTTCCTGAGCCTGCTGGCCCTCGCGGGCTGTGGGGAGATCTCTAAAGCCAGGACCCTGAAGCTGGCGCACAGCCTGGACAACACCCACCCTGTTCACAAGGGAATGGAATATATGGCGGAAAGGCTGGCTGAAAAGTCGGGCGGCAGCCTGCAGATCGAGATTTACCCCAGCGGGCAGCTGGGCTCGGAAAGGCAGTGCCTCGAGCTTCTGCAGATCGGCAGCCTGTCGATGACTAAGGTCTCGGCGGCAGTAATGGAGAACTTTGCGCCCAACATACAAGTGCTCAGCCTGCCCTACATCTTTAAAGACAAGGAACACAGTTTCAGGGTTCTGGATAGTGAGATAGGCAAAAAGCTGCTGACGCAGAGTGAAAGGTACTGGCTCCGCGGCCTGGCGTATTTCGACGCCGGCCAGCGTTCTTTTTACACCAAAGACCATCCCATCCGCACGCCTGACGACCTGAAGGGCCTGAAGATCAGGGTGCAGGAAAGCCCGACGGCCATCAGCCTGGTGCGCGCTCTTGGTGGCGCCCCCACTCCCATTTCCTGGGGTGAGATTTATACGGCGCTGCAGCAGGGCGTCGTTGACGGGGCCGAAAACAACCCGCCAAGTTTTTACATCACTGGCCGGCACTATGAAGTATGTAAATACTATTCCCTTAACGAGCATACGGCCGTACCGGATATACTTATTATAGGGACAATCGCCTGGAACCGGCTGACGCCGCAGCAACAGCAATGGCTGCAGGAAGCCGCTTACGAGGCCGCCCTTTACCAGCGCAAGTTGTGGGCAGAAGCCGAAAAACAGGCCCTTGAGGAAGTGCAGAAAGCCGGCGTAGAGGTCATCTACCCCGATAAGGCTCCATTTATAGAAAGAACCAGGAGCATTCTGGAAAGTTACAAGGACAAGCCCGAAATGTACCAACTCATTCAGGAAATCCAAGCCGTGGAATAATGAGAAAACAAATTGACAAAATACTCGGAGGATTCCTCGCCTTCCTGATGGCCCTCATGACCCTTGATGTGCTCTGGGGCGTCTTTACCCGCTATGCCCTGGGCAGCCAGGCCAGCTGGTCGGAAGAACTAG
>CAZAXA010000564.1:0-4143 GCA_964488965.1 uncultured Phaeodactylibacter sp.
ATAGGCATAAATCCCCTGCCCTTTGATATCGTGCGGGTAACCGACCACGGCGGATTCCACCACCAGGGGGTGTTCGTTGATGGCGTTTTCCACTTCTGCCGTGCCCATGCGGTGGCCAGAGACGTTGATGACATCGTCGACCCTGCCGATAATGCGGTACATGCCGTCCTTATCGCGGCGGGCGCCGTCGCCGGTGAAATACTTGTCCTTGAAGGCCGAGAAGTAAGTCTGCCGGCAGCGTTCGTGGTCGCCGTAGGTCGTGCGGATCATGGACGGCCAGGGAAATTTGATGCAGAGCAGGCCTTCGGCCTCGTTGCCGGTTAGCTCGTTGCCGTCCGGATCCAGCAGGCAGGGCTGCACGCCGGGCAGCGGGTAGCCGGCATGGGCCGGCTTCATGGGGCTGAGCGCCCCCAGGCCGGAGATCAGGATGCCCCCGGTTTCGGTCTGCCACCAGGTGTCGACGATGGGCGAGCGGCCCCTGCCCACCTTGTGGTAATACCATTCCCATGCCTCTTCGTTGATGGGTTCGCCCACCGTGCCCAGCACCTTTATGGAGCTGAGGTTGTATTTTTCCACCCATTGATTTCCCTGCGCCATGAGGGCGCGGATGGCCGTCGGGGCCGTGTAGAACTGGTTGACCTTCAGCTTGTCGCAAACCGCCCAGAAGCGGCCGGCATCGGGGTAAGTGGGCACCCCTTCGAACATGACGGTGGTGGCGCCGGCCAGCAGCGGCCCGTAGACGATGTAAGAGTGGCCGGTGATCCAGCCGATGTCGGCAGTGCACCAGTAAATGTCGCCAGGCTGGTACTGGAATACATTGCTGAAGGAAAAGGCGGTGAAGACCATATAACCCCCACAGGTATGGACCACCCCTTTGGGCTTGCCTGTAGAACCGGAAGTATAGAGGATGAAGAGGGTATCTTCCGCATCCATCTCTTCGGCCTCACAGATCGGGCTCTGGCGGTCCACTTCGTCGTGCCACCATTTGTCGCGGCCGCTGGCCATTTCGACCCCATCGCCGGTATTCCTGTGGACCAGGACGGCCTCGATGGTGTCGCAATCCATGGCCAGGGCCTCGTCCACCACAGCTTTAACGGGAATATGTTTGGCGCCCCGGTCGTTGTAGTCGGAACAGATCACCATCTTACAGCCGGCGTCTTTGATCCGGTCGGCCAGGGCCTGGGCGGAAAACCCGGCAAAGACGACGGAATGGATGGCCCCGATGCGGGCGCAGGCCAGTACGGCGATGGCCAGTTCCGGGGTCATGGGCATGTAAAAGCAGACGCGGTCGCCCTTGCCGATGCCGTTGGCCTTCAGGGCGTTGGCCGTTTTGCATACGGCGGCGTAGAGTTCCTTGTAAGTGTACTTCTGCACCGCGCCGTCCGGGTCGTTGGGTTCGAAGAGTATGGCCGTTTGATCACCGCGGCTTTCCAGGTGGCGGTCCAGGCAGTTTTCAGTAATGTTGAGCTTTCCGCCTGCGAACCACTTGATGTCCGGATCCCGGAAGTTCCATTCCAGTACTTTGTCCCACTTTTTGCGCCATTGGAAGGCAGAGGCCTGTTCCGCCCAGAAACCTTCGGGGTCTTCAACGCTTCGGCGGTAAGCATCCTTGTATTCCTCGAAAGACTTGATCTGTAGAGTCATATGGTTGTAGTTTTATTTTTGTGTTTCAAAACATATAGATATTTATATGTTTATATCTTTCAAAGTAAAAAAAGTTGCCCCAATTATCCAAATTCTACCACTTCATTTATAGTATTTATCAGATCGTCATTATCAAAAGGCTTGGTGATATAGACCTCGCCGCCGGTGGCGTAGCCTTTGAAGCGGTCTTTCTGGGCGCCTTTGGCCGTGAGGAAGATGATGCGGGTATGGTCGTGGAGGGTGTCTTTGCGGATTTGGCGCGCCACTTCGAAGCCGTCGATACCCGGCATCATGACGTCGAGCACTACGATATGGGGACGGTGTTCTGCCACGGCCTGCAGGGCTTGTTCGCCGTTTTCGGCCCTGATCACCTGATAGCCTTCTTTTTTGACCAGGAATTCGAGCGCTGTCAGGATGTTGGGTTCGTCATCTACCAGCAGTACCTTGGTTTTGGTTTTATCGATCATATCGAGTTAGCTCCGGCAATTTATGCTTTCGCGCCGCGGGCGGCAGCCGGGGGATGGCCCCGCTCTTCCGGGCATTTTGAACGCAGCTAAATTTACAGTTTTTTAAGAAAAAAAAAAATAATTAGCGGGGCTCGTTCTGCAGGGGCAGGCTTTTCTTTTTCCGGAAAAGGCAGGTTTTCAACTTTGTTTCAGGAGGGGTATTTTCACGATGAAGGTAGCGCCTTCCCCGGGGCGGCTTTCGACCCGTATGGAGCCGGAATGCCGGGTGATGATGGCGTGGGTGATGAAGAGCCCCAGTCCGCTGCCGGTGGGCTTGCCCCTGGTTTCATCGCTGAGCTGCGTAAACTTCTCAAAAATGACCTCCTGGTCCTTTTCGGAAATGCCCGGCCCGTTGTCTTGTACTTCCAGCAGGGCATGGCCCCCGGATTGCTGCAGGCGGACGGCGACGAAGCCGTCGCCGGGCTTGCAGAACTTGATGGCGTTGGAGATGAGGTTGACCACCACCTGGGTCAGGCGGTCGTAATGGCCCATGACCTTCAGGGGGCTTTTCCCGATGTGAAGTTCGCAGCGGATTTGCCGGTCCTGCATCAGCGCTTTGAGCCCGGAGAACGCTTTTTCGGCCACTTCCGCAAAGTCCGCCGGTTGAAGGGGCCAGTTGTTCTGGCCGGATTGTATCTTTTCGAGGTCGAGCACCTGGTTGATCAGGCGGGTGAGGCGGTCGCTCTCGTTGGCCACGATGGCGAGGAATTCCTTTTGTTGTTCCTCCGGCAGCCCCGGCGTTTCCAGCATGATCCGGGAGAAGGCTTTGATGGAGGTGATGGGGGTCCGCAGTTCATGGGTGACGGTGGTGATGAAGTCGGCCTTCAGGCGGTCGAGTTCCTTCAGGCGTTCGTTGGCCTCCCTGAGCTGCCGGGTCGTGCGTTCCAGCTCTGCCGACTTCTTTTCCAGCGCTTTGCTGTACTGGATGATCTCCTTGGTCTGTTCCAGCACTTTGAGCATTTCCTCCAGGCTGATCGGTTCTTCCTTGGTGATCGAGCCGATGATGATCTTGGCGGAGGCTGCGCCGATGGCGCCGGCGAGGTGGGTCTCGGCGTAGTTGATCAGGCCGGGGCCGGCTATCTGCTGCTGGGAAAGGTCGATGCGATGGGTATTTTCGTAGGCATTGAGCAGATGGCTGGCGCGGGCTTCTCCGAGAAAGCGGTTGAGCAGAATGCGGATATCCCGGGCCCTGGCCTGCCGGCGCATCACGTCATAATCGGCGCTGCCGGCGCGGTACTTATAGATGTCGACAAAGAGGTCGGCCTGTGAAACTTCCAGGGGGCTTTGAGAAGTATTGAGCGAGACGAAGAAATACACCCCGCAGTTGAACAGCAGGCTCCAGAAGGCCGCCTGGCTGATATGGCTGGCCCCGCTCATGCCGAACAGGGAATAGGGGTTGAGCAATTGAATGCCGAAGGGCCCGTTTTCCAGGAAATGCAAGGGCACGACGCCGGCTTCTGCCAGGGTGGGAAGGGGCAGGGTATAAGCCCATATCCCGAAGCCGGCGAGCAGGCCCCAGAGCGCTCCCTTTTTGGTGGCGCGTTTCCAGAAGATGCCTCCGAAAACAGCCGGCGCGAACTGGGCGATGGCCGTGAAGGAGATCAGGCCGACCGACGCCAGGCTGTACTGTTCCCCTACCGCCTTGAAATAACCATAGGCCAGCAGGAGCACCGCTATGATGCTGACGCGGCGGATGCCGAGCAGCCGCCCGCTGAGGTTGACGTGCCGCTCTTCCCGGAACTTCCGGGGCCGCAGGACCAGCGGCAGCACCAGGTTGTTGCCTATCATGATGCTGAGGGCGATCACCGCGACGATAACCATGCCGGTGGCCGCCGAAAAGCCGCCCAGGGCCACGAACAACGCCAGGATATCTTTACCATACGCCAGAGGCAGGCTCAGTACGAAGCTGTCGGCCTCCCTGGTGGCGCCGGGAAAATGATCCAGCCCGGCAATGGCAATGGGCAGCACGAAGATGTTGATCAGCAGGAGGTAC
>CAZAXA010000565.1:0-4140 GCA_964488965.1 uncultured Phaeodactylibacter sp.
ATTCCCGTTTCTCGTAAAAACAAAACACTGTTGTCCAACCTTAGACGGGTAGCCCATTCCTTCATCCCTTCCCTCAAAACCCTCCCGGATGCTGCCGGTGAAAATCCGTATTGGCCTGGAACAGCGCCGCCAGCTTCAGCATTTCCGCTTCCCCGAACAGTTTTCCGCAGAAGGTAATGCTCGTGGGCAGGCCGTCGGCGAAGCCGGTGGGCAACACCACGCAGGGATGGCCGGTGAGGTTGGTGCGCAGCAGGTTGCCGCCGGCCCAGGAGGGCGCGATGAAGACGTCAATTTCCCGCAACGCCTGCTGGGTTTCCTCTATCAGTTGTGTGCGTAGGCGGTTGGCCTGAAGGTATTCTACGGCAGGAATGAAGCGCGCCTGCCGGAAGACATTGGGCCAGGCGTTGCGGATTTGCCGCACCAGCAGATCATCCCGGCCGGAGCGGGTGAGTTCGTCGAAAGCGGCGGCGGCCTCCGCGTTGAGTACAAAGCCGATATCCGGCACTTCCGGCAGTTCTATGGCAATGGGGGTGATTCCCAGTTCCCGCAGCCGTGCCAGCGCCAGGCTGTCCCGTTCCCGGAAACGGTAGCCGGTTTTGAAATCGCTTTTCAGATACCCCACCCTCAGTTCTTTTGCTGCGATCTTTTGGTTGTAGTTGAATGCTGCGGCGACGGTAGTGGCGTCGCGCTCATCCTTCCCGCGGATGGCCTCGAAAACGATGGCGCAGTCTTCCGCCGTGCGGCAGATCGGGCCGATTTTGTCCATGCTCCAGCTCAGCGCCATGGCGCCATAGCGGCTGACGCGGCCGAATGTGGGCCGCAGGCCCGTCGCCCCACATACAGTGGAGGGAGAAACGATGGACCCCCAGGTTTCGGTACCGATGGCGAAGGGCGCCAGCCCTGCCGAAACCGCCGAGGCGGAACCGGCGGAGGAGCCGCTGGAGCCTTGCGCCGGGTTCCATGGGTTGCGGGTTTGGCCGCCGAACCATACATCGCCCCAGGCCAGGGCCCCCAGGCTGAGCTTGGCCACCAGCACGGCGCCGGCCGTTTCCAGCTTTTCGATCACGGCCGCATCGTAATTCAGCATTTGGTCTTTGTAAGGCATGGCGCCCCAGGTGGTCTTATAGTCCCGGGTGGCCAGCAGGTCCTTGGCGCCGAAGGGGATGCCGTGCAGGGGGCCGCGATACAGGCCGCGGGCCAGCTCTTCGTCCATCTGCCGGGCCTGTGCCAGGGCGCGCTCTTCGGTGAGGGTGATGACGCAGTGCAGGGTAGGGCCGTACTTTTTAAGCCGTTCCAGGAAGAACTTCGTCAGTTCCACCGAGCTGATCTGCCGGTTCCTGACCAGGGCCGACAGTTGCGCCACGGAATAGAAGGCCAGCTCGTTCCGGTTTTCCGGAAGGCTTACCTCTTTCGGGATATCGAAATGCAGGGCTTCCTGCCTGGTTTCGATCTCAAAACCTTCGGGCAGCGGGTTGAACAACAAGGAGGGGGCGAGTGCGTTTGGAATGTCTTTTTCCCGGAGAGACGCATAGCTGGCGCGTTGCTCTTCCAGGCCGGGCAGCATGCTGTCGATCTCCGTTTCCGTCACTTCCAGGCCGATGAGCCCGGCGGCCTGCCGCACCATGGCCCGGTCGATGGGGACGCGCAGGAGGGTGAAGCTGAGCAAGGCGCCGAGAGCCAGGCCGAGGAGTAGGTAGTGTGTTTTTTTCATGCTTGATAAAGACTGCCCGTCTCATTCGAGCCGGGTAAAAATGAGTGAATGAGTGATTGCCAGCCGTTCGGGAAAAATAAGAAAAAGCCGCGTTAAACTCTATTCCCGTGCATTTTGTCCCGCCGGCTCCAGCAGAATCTGAGCGGGATGTTCCCGTCCTTCCCGGAGAAGCTGTTGGCAGTACTCGTTCAGCTTATTGAAGGAAGCCAGGTCCGACTGCCGGAATTTTTTCTCCATGAACAGTTTGATGATGGCTTTCATGATAAAATTCTGCTTTATGAAACTGCTTGCCTGCACCCGGGTAAGCCGGGGGCCGATCTGTTGCAGCGTATACACCACGCAAACGCCATCCTTTCGGTTGGTATCCGTGAAGGTGATCATGTTTCCCTGCCTCTTAAAATCATGGGAGACCACGTGAGGATCCTTCTCATTGTTTTTAATGATGCAGCGGTGGGCGGCGCCATGGCGCACGATCCTGCTGTTCAATTGGCCGACGCCCTTAAGGCCATCCATCCAACCATGGCGGAAAGACAGGTCGGAAATGACGTTGAACACCATTTCCAAAGGAGCCTGAATGGCGCCCTCGGTTTCCATAACCTTCATTTTTTTACCGGGCAGGCTGAAGTCTTCTATTTTAGGCTCAGGCACATATGCTCTGAGCGGGTGAAGCGGCAGGTAACAGTATTGAGCCGCGCCGAAGTCATACTGGCTGTTTCCGTGTTCTACCTCCGACCAGGCAACGGTGGGCAATTCCACCCAGGTGGCGCAGGCCTTCACTACCTGATCCGTAAATAACGAGTATTCGTGATGCTGGATGTCATTTTTCAGCAGGCGGTGAGCGACGATAACATCCTTGCCGAAAAGTTTGGAATGTTCCTTCACTTTTTTCGTAGTGATCTCCCCAAAGTGAGCTACGAATTTCAGGGTCAGCATGTTTACATTGCTGCAGGCGCCGCACTGGCAGATGCGGTGAGTCTCGTACATCCTCAGGTGGGCGTGGAACCTGGTGTACATGCGCTGGACCTGGGCCAGAAGCTCGGCGGCAGTGGGGGCCTGCCCGAATCGGTAAAACAGGATGGCGTCTCCTTCGATCTCCGATACTTCCAGCCCCATCTCATTGGCGTCGATCAGGATTTCCAGCAGTTCTTCAATGATGTGGCGGGCGTGCGAAATCTCGGTGGTGTTCACAAAACTGGTAAAACCGCTGATATCGGGAATAAACAGCAGTGCGGTTTGCGTATCCTGGGCATAGGCTGGCGAACTCATGGGCTTTTGCTTTGCGGTTTGAAAGCGCCTGAAAATCAGGGATTAAATTACTCTGCAATTTTACATTTTGCAAGAAATTTTTTCGGGCAGGGAAAACGGAGCTTTCAGCAATCCTCAAAATGGGTAATTTACCCTGGCGAATTTTCGCTGAAAACTGTATCTTGGGCAGCCTCCTCCGTTATTCTGTGATGTATAGATGACGCGGCTTAGAATGTTAAAAACAGAGGTAGCTTCTAAGCCGGTCACTATTAAGTTCGCGCTTACGGAAAATTCACATTCTATGCCGCGCGAACTATAACAGAGGTTATGATAAAAACAGAATGGCAGACAGGAACCATAAACCAGGAACCATAAACCAGCCATGCACGAACTATACCCGCATTTACTCGCCCCGCTTGATCTGGGTTTTACCACCCTGAAGAACCGCATTCTTATGGGCTCCATGCACACCGGCCTGGAAGAGGAAAAGAACGGCTTTGAGCGCATGGCCGCTTACTTTGCGGAGCGCGCCCGCGGCGGCGTTGGCCTGATCGTTACCGGCGGAATAGCGCCGAACCGGGCGGGCTGGGTGTCGCCCTTTTCCGCCAAGCTTTCCACCCGCCGGGAAATGCGCCGGCACCGCCGGATCACCGAAGCGGTGCATGCTGAAGGCGGCAAGATTTGCCTGCAGATTCTGCATACCGGGCGTTACGGCTACCATCCGCTGGCGGTGGCGCCCTCGGCGATCAAATCGCCTATCTCCCCCTTCCGGCCCTGGAAACTGTCGGGCAGCGGCGTGGAGCGCACCATTCGCGCCTTCGTGCGCACGGCCTGCCTGGCGCAGGAGGCTGGCTACGATGGAGTAGAGGTGATGGGGTCGGAGGGCTACCTGATCAACCAGTTCATTGTTTCGAAGACCAATAAGCGCACCGACCAGTGGGGCGGCCCTTATGAGAACCGCATACGCTTTCCCATCGAGATCATACGCCGCATCCGGGAGGCGGCGGGCCGGGATTTCATCATCATCTACCGCCTGTCCATGCTCGACCTGGTGGACGACGGCAGCAGCTGGGAGGAAATAGAACTGCTCGCCCGCCGTATCGAAGCGTCCGGCGCCACCATCATCAATACCGGCATCGGCTGGCACGAGGCCCGCGTGCCGACCATCGCCACCATGGTGCCGC
>CAZAXA010000566.1:0-4126 GCA_964488965.1 uncultured Phaeodactylibacter sp.
AGCACCGCCGCGCCAGTCGCCAGCATCAGCTCGGCCTCCGCGCGGGCCATCCGGGCCTGGACAGCATCAAATGGTATAAGGCCGACCTCGAAAATGACCCGGAAAAGAAGGACTTCACCGCCACCATCATGAAACGCGAAAAGCCCTTCGAAGACATCTCCAAAGTCCGCAACCGCGAAGAAGGCATGGAATCCCTTATCGATAAAGACCCTGCCCTGCGCGATTTCTACACCGATTACGAACCATGGAATACCGAAGATTCCCTGGTGCAAATGCCCTTATTGCTTTTCGGGGAAACCTATTCTGAAAAGGAGAAGAAGGAACTTTTCGCAGGCAACAACTACTACCAACTATCATTCAGCAACAAAGGCGGCCTGGTCATGCCCGTCATCATCGAATGGACTTTCGAAGACGGCAGCACGGAGGTGGAGCGGGCGCCGGTACAAGTCTGGCGCCACAACGAGAAGCACTTTTCCAAAGTATTCGTGAAGGACAAGGCAGTGAAGGCGGTCCGCATCGACCCTTACCGCGAGACCGCCGACATTGACGAGAGCAACAACAGCTGGCCGGTGCGGGAAGTGCCCAGCCGCTTCCAGGTGTTCAAGGCACATAAAGAAGGGAAGATAACGAACCCTATGCAAAAGGCCAGGGAAAAGACGGCCAAACCGAAACCGTGACCACTATTGTTGTTTTTTAAAATTCCCGGACTTTTATGCTTCTGAAAGACACGGTGTTGCCGTGGTCCTGCAGCAGGATATGCCCCTGTGGCCATTGCCCGAAGTTTTCCCAGGCTTTATACTTGCTGTACGCTACCAGGGCGCGGAACATCTGGGACCAGCGGTCGTATTCTACCACCTTTTCATGGTTCAGCCAGTGTTCCACTTTGCCGTTGCGGGAGACGATGCGGGCATGGTTCCATGCGCCTGTGCCCTTGAACTGCTTACCTCTGCCAGGCACGGAAAGGTTGTCGGCCGCGATCAGGTCGTAAAGTGAAGCGGCTGTTCGGTTGCCATTCACGCCTTGTGTGGCGTCCGGATGATTTTCATCGTCGAGAATCTGAAACTCGCAGCCAATGGCGGAGCCCGCCCCCTTATTGAGTTCGGGGTCCACAAAGTACTTGATGCCGCTGTTGGCGCCTTCAGTGATCATAAACTCCAGCTCCAGCTCGAAATCGCTGAACTGGTCCACCGTGACGATATCGCCCGGGCCGGTGGATTCGCCGCCGTCTGTAGCCAGTACTGTGAGTACGCCGCCTTTCATTTCCCATCCTTTTTCCGGGAAGCCCTCAAGTTTAGCGCCGCGCCATCCGGCGCTGGTTTTTCCGTCCCAGAGTAAGCGCCAGCCGTGGCGTTTTTCCCATGCCGTCAGTGCGTTGGCCAGAAAGGAAACCTGAGGAACCCCGGGGTCATCGGCCCAGGCGTACTGCTCCGGGTTTTGGGTGAGAATGCGCAGCTTGCGCCAGCGTACTTCTTTGCCCTCAAGGTTTTGATCATCGATACTGTGAACCTGAAGAGCGATAAAACCTGTAGCTGTCACATCGTCCGCCAAATGAGCGCATTGAATGCCGTTGATCCAGGTTTTAATGCTGTGGCCAATGGCCTCTACGCGAAAGCTGTTCCACTGCCCGTTGCGGAAAGCTGCCTGCCCTTTCGGGTTGCGGGCCAGAGGATAGAGCCATCCCCGGCGGGCTTCGTCGTAGATGCCTCCGCTGAAAGCACGGGAGCTGGGGTCTATTTCCACCTGATAGCCATGCACTCTTCCGTTTTGGTATTCCGGCAGGCTGTTGCTGCGGATCTGGACGCCGGAATTGAGCGCGGGGTCAACCATCACTTCAAATTCGAGAATGAAATCGCCGTATTTTTCCCTGCTGGCCAGAAAACTGTTAGGTTCCCCGCTCTTGCTGGCGCCAGCGATGCATCCATCCTTCACCCTGAATTCGGCTTTGCCGTTCAGTTGCTCAAAATTAGCGAGGCTCTTGCCATCGAACAAATCCTGCCAGGCAGGTTCCTGGGAGAAGGCGGCCGTGGAAAAGGCGAAAAACAGGATGACAGGAAATAAATTTCTCATACTGGTATAGTTATGATGGCCATCGATTTGCACGTGAATCAGCCCGTGTATATCCTGTTACACCCCGCTCCATGCGCTGAACCCCCCGTCCACCGGAATGACCGTGCCGGTCACAAACCTGGAAGCTTCCGAAGACAGCCAGATGGCCGTGCCGATGAGTTCTTCCGGTTCCCCGAAACGCCGTGTGGGCGTTTTGCGGATGACTGTAGCGCCGCGTTCCGTATAGCCGCCATCTTCGGTAGTCAGCAACCGCCGGTTTTGGTCTGTGACAAAAAAACCGGGAGCGATGGCGTTTACCCGGATGCCGTCGCCGAACTTGAGGGCTACTTCGACGGCCAGCCATTTGGTGAAGCAATCGACCGCCGCTTTGGCGGTGGAATAGCCGGGCACACGGGTCACGGCCTGCTGCGCCGTCATGGAGGAGATGTTGATGATGCTGCCGGAGCGGTTTTCTGCCATAGGTTTTCCGAAGATCATGGTGGGCAGGACGGTGCCGTCGAAATTCAGGGCAAAAACCTTTTGCAGGTTGGGAAAGGGGTGCCGGAAGAAATTTTCTTCCGGAGGTATAGCTGCGCCGGGGATGTTGCCGCCCGCTCCGTTGATGAGGATATCGATCCTGTCCCATTTTTTAAGTACGGTATCACAGCATTGCTGCAGAGTTTCGGCATCGAGCACATCCGCCACCAAAGGGATGGCCTCTCCGCCGGCTTTTTCGATCTCCTTTACCATAGCCTGAACCTTGGCAGGGGTGCGGCCCAGGATACCTGTTTTGGCGCCTCGCGCACCCATGCCTTTGGCTATGGCGCCGCAAAGAATGCCTGAGCCGCCGGTGATGACGGCGGTTTTGCCTTTTAGGTCGAACAAGGGGTCCATGTCTTACTGTTCATGCAAGCTCATCTTGATCTTCTTCTCCAGTTCCGACACCGTATCCTTAAAGATGGCATCCGTCTCCATAAGGTCCTGTACGGTCTTGCAGGAGTAGATCACCGTGCTGTGGTCGCGGCCGCCGAAGTTTTCGCCGATGGCTTTGAGGGACTTATCGGTCAGGTTCTTGGCCAGGTACATGGAGAGCTGCCGGGCGATCACCACCTGGCGCTTGCGGGTTTTGCCCTGTAGTTTTTCCACTCCCAGGTCGAAGTGCTCGGCCACCAGTTTCTGGATATAGTCGACGGTGATCTCTTTATTGATCTGTTTGACGAAGTTGCGGATCACCCGCTTGGCCAGTTCCATGTCGACCTCCTGCTGGTTGAGCGAAGACTGGGCTACCAGGGAGACCAGCACGCCTTCCAGTTCGCGGATGTTATTCTGGATATTGTAACAGATGAACTCCGTGACGTCCTGGGGAATCTCGATGCCTTCCTGGTTCATTTTCGCCTCCAGGATAGCGATACGCGTTTCCAGGTCGGGCGCCTGCAGGTCGGCGGAAAGGCCCCATTTGAAGCGGGAGATGAGGCGCTCCTCCATGCCGTCGAGGTCTTTGGGCGGCCGGTCAGAAGTCAGGATGATCTGCTTGCCGTTCTGATGCAACTGGTTGAAGATGTGGAAGAAAATCTCCTGGGTCTTCTGCTTATTGGCGAGGAACTGTATATCATCGACGATCAGCACATCTATAAGCTGGTAAAAGTTGACAAAATCGTTGACGGCATTATTCTTGATGGACTGGATGATCTGGTTGGTGAATTTTTCGGACGAAACGTACAGCACGGCCTTCCCAGGGAAACGCTGCAGCACATCATTGCCGATGGCATGGGCCAGGTGGGTCTTTCCCAGGCCCACATCGCCGAAAATGACCAGCGGGTTGAAAGAAGTCCCTCCCGGTTTTTTGGCAATGGCCATGCCGGCCGAGCGGGCCAGGCGGTTGCAGTCTCCCTCGATGTAATTCTCGAACAGGTAATTGGGGTTGAGCTGCGGGTCTACTTTGATCTTTTTGATGCCCGGGATGACAAAGGGGTTTTTAATGGCCTGGGTGTCGATCATGCCCGGAGCGATGCCTTCCCGGGGCGCTTTGCTGTTGCCGTTGGCCTTAGGCAGGGGATGGCTGCTGCCATTGGCCTGGCTC
>CAZAXA010000567.1:0-4118 GCA_964488965.1 uncultured Phaeodactylibacter sp.
CTGGGCAATGGCATGCAAGGGCGTGAGCCCGGTTGCCGCCTAAGATACAACATTTACGGATATTTAATAGGCCTGTGGCGGAATAATTGCATGATGGGAGTGTTGTTGGTTGTCGGTTGTTGGTTTCCCAACCTGAGCAGCGTACGGCCAACCAGAAACTCCAGAAACCAGAAACTCAGAACCCAGCCCCCTCACCTCACTCACAGTTTATACGCCTCCGCTTCCGCACAGATCTGTCCGTAATATTCGCAGAGGTATTTGTAGGAGCGGGCGATGCCGATGGCAGGCGCCTCGGCTTTTGGGAAAATCCTGCCGGCTTTGGTGTACTCCTCGATGGCCCACTCCCGTTTCCGGAAGTGTTCATTGCCGGATTCCATCAGCAGGAGGTAAGCATTTTTTCAACCTGGCAAAAATGTACAAAGAGGGGAAGCCTGCCGCCGGCTTCGACGAACGGGCTGAAGCCCGCTGCGGTACAGCGGGCTTCAGCCTGCCGAAGAAGGGGAAGGCCGGAAAGCTCCCGTGGATATAAATCCTACTTCAGGATAACCTTCTCTGCAAAAATCCGCTCGCCCTGGCTGATGTGCAGGACATAGGGCCCTTTCGGCAGCTGGCCCAGGCCGAGGGACTGGTTGTAGCTTCCTTCGAAGCGGTTGAGGGTTTCCCGGAAGGCCTCCTGGCCGTTGCTGTTCAGGAGGCGGATGACGGTGGGCCGGGCCTCCGCCTCGAACTGCAGCCGGAGCAGGCCGGCAGTGGGGTTGGGGGAAAGATTAAAATGCTCCAGCTTCAGGCCTTTGGCGCCTTCCGGCAACTGCAGCTGTTTTCTTTCCACATCCAGGCGGAACTGCACCGGCAGGTTGAACTGCACGTTCACCGACTGGCCTTTCTGGCGGCCCGGAGTCCAGCGTTCTTCCATCTCGTTCATGAGCTTTACCACCCGGATCACTTCGGCGTCGATGCTTTCGTGGAGGCTGCGCGCGGTTTTGACGTCCTGCACCCGGCCTTCCTTATCGACGACGAAGCTCACTACTGCCATCCCTTCCACGCCGGCATCTCTGGCGTCGGCGGGATACCTGATGTTGCCAAAGATGTACTCCGCCAATTTCGCATTGGAGCACTGCGCCAGTTCTTCTGCCGGGGCGCCTTCCCGCTCGCAGCCCGGGAAGCGGGGCATTTCTTCCACTACCTGGAACACCTCCTCCGCTCCTTTGGCGGCCTGGGCCTTTTCCCGGGGCAGGCTGAAGGTGAAGGGCAGGGTCATTTTGACCTTCGCCGGCTTGCCGTCCTTCATGGCCGGTGTCCAGTTGGGCATGGCCATGACCACGGCCAGCGCCGCCTCATCGCAGCCGTGGCCGACACTTTTCAGCACCTCCGCCTCCTTCACCTCGCCGTTCTCAGCAATGGTGAACTGCACGATAACTTTGCCTTCCACTCCGGCCTTCCGCGCCGCTTCCGGGTATTTAAGCCTGCCGCTTATGAACTCTACCAGCTTCTGGTTGCTGCATTCTTCCTGTTCTTTTTCCGTTTTCACAGCTTCGCAGCCGGCAAAGGCCGGCATGCGGTCCACATCGCCCGGTTGTACGGCTTCCGTGGCTTCTTCCGTATTGCCCGGCAGGCTGAACGCAAAGGCCAGGGCGAACACGATGGGCAGCGCCAGCAGGTATCGGGTGAGCAGATGGCGCTTCGATCTGGTTTTAGTCATCATAACAATTCGCTTTTTCAGTTGTGAGTTAATGAAATGGTTCGCCAGTACAATCGGTTGTCCGGACTGTGATTGACTGAGCAGCAAATGGCCATATTGTTTCTTCTTTCTGGTCGTTCGGACTACGGCCGCATCGGCCAGGTATTCGTGCACCACGCGCAGGGAGCGGCTGTAGAGGTAAACCATGGGGCTGGGCCAGAATATGATGCCCAGCAGCTCTGCCAGCAGTATGTCGAGGCTATGCCTGCCCCGCATGTGCGCCCGCTCGTGGCGGATAATTTTCTTTTCATCTTCCGGAGGGTAAGGCGTCTGCCGGCTCCAGAACAGGGCGTTGAAGAAGGAAAAGGGAGCGTGCTTTTCTTCTGTCAGCACCAGCGTATAGCCGTCCTGCCTGCGGCGCTCCGAACTCCGGTACAGGCGCCACAGCTTGCGCAGCCCATAGGCAAAGCGCAGGCCGGCAACCCCCGCGCCCAGCCAGTACGCGGCCAGCAGCGCTTCCCACCAGCCCAGGCCGGGTTCGGCGGCGGTGGCCGTCACCACGATCTCAAGGCTTTCCAGCCCAATGGTGATGGGCTGCAGCGTTACCACCAGCAGTTCCGGCTGTGCCGCATGTAGCAGCAACTGCCAGTCCGCCAACGGCAGTGCCAGCCCCAGCAGCAGGCTCCCCAGCAGGTAGGCCCGGTTGTGGTGGAAGAAGGTCGCCCGGCTCAGCAGGCCGGCGTACAGGCCGTAAAAGGCGGCCCAGCAGAGGGTGGCTTGTAGTATGTAGGGGATCATAGGATCGTGTGTTTGGGTAGGGGTGTTGAGGTGTTGAGGTGTTGAGGTAGTGCATTCGTGTATGGGTGCATTCGTGCATTCGTCTGTCGTCTCGTTGGCCACAGCCAGGCCGCTTATACACCAATGCACATATACACTTATACACCAATGCACATATACACTTATACACGATGATCACTCCTCCTCCTCCAGCCGTTCCACCAGTTCGTTCAGCTCCTTCAGGCTCAGGTCCTTTTCCTGCACCAGGAAGGAGACCAGGCGGTTCATGGAGCCCTCGAAGTAGTCGCTCACCAGTGTCCTGAGGGACTGCCGGCTGTATTCCTCCCGGCTTACGGCCGGCTCGTAGACGAAGGTCCGCCCGTAGGCTGTGTGCTTCAGGAAGCCCTTCTTGTCGTCCAGGATGCGGACCATGGTGGAGACGGTGCTGTGGGGCGGCTTTTTCATCCCCAGCTTTTCCTTCATATAATTGCGGATGCCGGCCACCGTACAGGGGGCGATCTCCCAGACGATCTGCATGATCTCCTCTTCGGCTTTGGTGAGTTTGGTCATGGTATTTCGGTATTTCGGTTTTGCGGGCGCTATTCTGACGCTCTACTGCCTTGTGGAATAAGGCTGTCGGGCGTTTCTTGTAGTTGCAAATATATAACGTATTTTTTAGTTACGCAATGATTTTGTCGGTATTTAACTAAAAACTACGTTATGGGTGTGCTTTAGGCCTTTGAGGTTTCCGAAACCTCAAAGGCCTTTTCCAATCCCAGCTATCCAAACGCTTTTCCAGGGCCAGCCTTTTCTCCGAGTTGCTGGTCATGATGATGATGGGCCGCAGTTCCTGCGGCGCCTGGAAGGATCGGTCCAGCTCGGGCACTTCGAAGCGGAGGTATTCCAGCTCGTTGAGGATGTCGTTGGGAAAATCGCGGGGCGCCTTGTCGATCTCGTCGATGAGGACGACGGAGCGCTCGCCTTTTTCCTGCGCTCTTTTGATGGCCAGCCCCTAAATCGCCTGACGGGGCCTTGTTTGTTCTTCAATGATCCTTCTCAGCAAAGACTCCACGACGTGCATCCGGAAAGCATCCTCTTTGCTATTGTAATGCCGGCCGTGAATTTCTTTTGCCTTCTCGATATAATATACCTACCTTAAGGCGCCCCAGACGAGAATAAGCGAGATCGTAAAACGCAACCGAAGGATCACGGCTGACACCGCCCTCAGGCTGAGCAAGTATTTCGGCACTTCGGCAAAGTTCTGGCTCGGCCTGCAGGATGACTACGACCTGGAAGAATATGAAAATATACTGGCCGAAGAATTGAACGGGATCCCGAGGCACGGCTACCCATCTAACGCTGGACAATGCTTCGTTCCTCGTTGTTATAGATGACGCGGCTTAGAATGTTAAAAACAGAAGTAGCTTCTAAGCCGGCCACTATTAAGTTCGCGCTTACGGAAAATTCACATTCTATGCCGCGCGAACTATAGTTGCCAGTTGTCCGTTGGCCAGTATGTTGGCTGCCAGTGAATTGCAGCACAGCGCAACAAACAACCGACAACAGGCAACCGATAACTGTCCAACCATAGACAGGTAGCCCGAGGCACTAATTCCCATCCCGTGCGCTTGGCGGCTTGCGCCCCGGGCGGTCCCTGCCCGGC
>CAZAXA010000568.1:0-4108 GCA_964488965.1 uncultured Phaeodactylibacter sp.
TCTCGCGGTCGAGCAGTAAAAGAAGGCGCTCGTATGGCCGCCGCTCCCGACGGGTGGATATTCATCACACAGAAAAACGGCAGTATCCTCGTGGTAGAGAACGGGGTATTGCTGCCCGGCCTCTTCCTGCAGATCGAAGTGGATAATTACAATGAACGGGGCCTGGGAGGCATTGCCATCGACCCCAACTTCGAGCTCAACAATTATATCTACCTCTTCTACACCGTCGCCGGCGGCAACCACAACCGCATCAGCCGCTTTACGGCCAATGGCAATTATGCTCTGCCGGACAGCGAGCTGATCCTCTTCGAACTGGAACCGCTCTCGGGAACCATCCACAACGGCGGCGCCATGCACTTCGGCCCGGACGGCAAACTGTATATCGCCACAGGCGACGGGGCCAATGCCGACAATGGCCAGAACCTCAACGCCACTCTGGGCAAAATCCTGCGCATCAACCCGGACGGGAGTATACCCGATGACAACCCTTTCTACGGCCAACTGACGGGCAACCTCCGGGCCATATGGGCCTACGGTTTCCGCAACCCCTTCACCACCGCCATGCAGCCGGGCGCCGGCCGCCTCTTTGCCAATGACGTGGGCGGAGGCGCTTTCGAAGAGGTCAATGAAATCCTGCCCGGCCGCAACTACGGCTGGGGCGATGTGGAAGGTTTCCTATCCGGAGCGCCGGCGCCACCCAATTACAAGGACCCCCTGTACGCTTACAGCCACAGCATCGGCTGCGCCGTGATCGGCGCCACCTTTTACAACCCTCCGGCACAGCAGTTTCCTCCGCAGTACCTCGGCAAATATTTCTTCGGCGACTACTGCGCCGGCCACCTCAAAGTGCTGGACCCCGACAGCGGCGAAATCCTGGAGACCTTTGCCACCGGCATTGAACGGCCCATCAGCCTGCTCACCGCGCCCGACGGGTCGCTTTACTACCTGGAACGGCGCGGGCTGGGGGGCGGCTCCCAACTGGATAATACCAGCACCTCCAACGGCGTCCTGTGGAGGGTCTTTTTCACCGGCAGCGGCGCCCCTTTCATATCTTCCAACCCTCATGCCCTCCTGATACCCGCCGGAGAGGCCGCCACCTTTGAAGTGAGCGCTTCCGGGGCCCCTGCGCTGGCCTATCAATGGCAACGCAACGGCGCCGATATCCCCGGAGCAACGGCCCCGGTTTACACTTTTATCGCCGGCCTTTCCGACGATGGGAGCCTCTTCCGTTGCCGCGTCAGCAATGGGGAAGGCGAAGCCTTCAGCCAGGAGGCCCTGCTCAGCGTAACGGCCAATACGCGGCCCGAGCCGGTGATCCTCTTCCCGGGCGAAAATGCTACCTACCGCGGCGGCGATACGCTCTTCTTCAGCGGCATGGCCAGCGATGCCGAAGACGGAAACCTGGGGGTGGAAAAACTGGTGTGGCGCATCGACTTTCACCACGACGACCACGCCCACCCGGCCCTGGCGCCCACCCCCGGCATAGATAATGGCGCTTACCCCATCCCCATCATCGGAGAGACGAGCACCAATGTATGGTACCGCGTTTACCTCACGGCAGTTGATGAAGAAGGGCTTGGCCGCACCGTATTCAAGGACGTCCTCCCCGAAAAAAATGACATCACAATCCAGACCGTCCCCCCGGGGCTGAAACTGCGGGTCGACGGGCAAACGGTAAGTACTCCTTACACCTTCGAAAGCGTAGTGGGCATTTTGCGCACCGTCAAAGCTCCCGTCACACAGGTGCAGGGCGAGTCCTTTTTCACCTTCAGCCAATGGGAGGGAGGCTCCGTCCAGCCGACGGTGACTTTCCAGGCGCCGGCCTCCTTCTTCAGCCTGACAGCCTACTACGAAGCCGCCCAACTGGGCAGCGGCTCGGGTCTCACCGGCGCCTACTACGACGAGGAAGAACACAACTTCGCCGGCACGCCGGCCTTCTGGCGCATCGACACTACCGTAAACTTTGACTGGGGCCACGAATCGCCTGCTGCCAGCCTGGTCGGCGACGACTTTTTTTCCATTCGCTGGACGGGGGGTATCGAGCCTTTATTCTCCGAAGAACACACTTTCTACATCATCTCCGATGACGGCGTCCGCCTCCGGATAGGCGAGGAGCTGATCATCGACCGCTGGGTTCCTCAGCCGCCGACCGAGACCCAGGGCAGCATCTTCCTGGAAAAAGGCAGGCGCTATCCCATCAGGCTGGAGTATTTTGAGGACGGCGGCGGCGCCGTATGCCAGCTCTTCTGGCGCTCTTCCCGCCTCCCCAGAGCGGTGGTTCCCAAACTGCAACTCTACCCCGATATTCCCTCCGCGGCCGGAGCGGAAGAAAACGCCGCCGATATAATTGTATTCCCACAACCAGCCGGGGAGGAGGTGAGCCTGCTGGTAAAGCAGGAGGTTGGGGAAATGCTGAGGGCGGAAATCCGGCAACTCAATGGCCAACTGGCTTGGAAAGGCCTGCTGTCGCATACGCCGCCGCGAAGCTTGCATCAACTGAACGTAAGCGGGCTGGAGGCAGGCCTTTATATCCTGCGCATCAGTAATGGCCAATGGCAGTGGTCCGGCAAACTGGCCATCTGGCAGTAGAGGATAAACAGCGGCATACGATGAAAAAACGCCGCCGGGAAGGAGTTCCCGGCGGCGTTTTTTCATATAAAAACCCTCAGTTTACTGCTTTTTCAGCAGGTCGCGGATTTCGGCCAGAAGGTCTTCGGCCGTGGGGCCCGGAGGCGGCGCCGGCGCTTCTTCCTTCTTCTTCTGCATGCTGTTGTAAGTGCGCACCAGCATGAAAATGACGAAGGCAATGATCACAAAGTCGATCACCTTTTGAATGAAGGCGCCATATCGAATCTGCACGGCTTCCTTAACTACCTCGCCGGCATCGTTCACTTCGGCCCCGGCCAGGGTAATAGCCAGGCCGCTGAAGTCCACTCCACCCAGTAACAAGCCGATCGGCGGCATGATGACGTCATTGGTGAAGGAGGCGACCACTGCGCCAAAAGCGCCGGCGATGATAACGGCAACGGCCAGTTCGAGCACATTGCCGCGCATGATAAAGTCTTTGAATTCCTTTAGCATAATCTCGTGTTTGGTTGGATAATCGGTTGCTTTGACGAAACTTAAAGTTAAAGGCCACGCTCCATATTTTAAAATCTTTTTCAGCGGGGCCCGGGTCAAGAAACTTCCTCAAATATGCGCCTCGCCGGCGAACCTCCGGGAAGAAAAGCTGTTCCCATAAGAAACAAAATCCGACTTTAATATGAAACGTACTGCAAAAGCCGTCTGGAAAGGTACAGGAAAGGAAGGAAAAGGCGCCCTAACTACCCAGAGCGGCGCCTTGAATGAACAACCCTACTCTTTCCGCCTGCGCTTTCAGAATGAAGACGGCAAAGAGGGTACCAACCCGGAAGAACTCATCGCCGCCGCTCATGCCGGCTGCTTCAACATGGCCCTGGCCGTACAGCTGAGCAATGCCGGCTTCACGCCCGGAGAGCTGAGAACGGATGCCAAACTTTACCTGGAAACCGTTGACGGCGCGCCCACCATCACCAGGATCGAGCTCGTCCTGGAAGCCGAAGTGCCCGGCATCAGCCAGGAAAAGTTCATGGAGCTGGCCAACGGCGCCAAGGCCAACTGCCCGGTATCCAGGCTGCTCAAGGCCGCGGAGATCACGCTGGAGGCAACTTTGAAGGGTTGATTGAGTTGGATTGTTAATCAGGTTGATTGGTTTGTGGTGTGATCGGGCCGATCGAATTGATGCCTTCGGCCAGGCCGCCGATCAACCCCATCAACCAACCTCCTCCTGCCCCAGCAGCCAGCCCTGCGCATCGAACAAGCGCTCCACATCCCGGCGAAGGGTAATGAGGTCAATATCTTTTATCTTCCGTCATAAACTGCAATAAAAACGGCTGCTCCGGAGCAGCGCCCCGGAGCAGCCGTTTTTCCCCGCCGGCTATCAGCAGCCAGCCATCTAACCATATAACAATCCACCCTACACCCCCGCCAGTTCCTGCCTGATCTTATTCAGGGCCGATCCGGCGCGCACCCAGTCGATCTGCGCCTGGTTGTAGGTATGCGCCACTTCGAACTCCTCTGTTGTGCCGTC
>CAZAXA010000569.1:0-4095 GCA_964488965.1 uncultured Phaeodactylibacter sp.
CCGTATTGCTTCGTTGAGCCATCCTTGCTATTTATCCCCCTCAACCTCAACCTCAACCTCAACCTCAACCTCAACCTCAACCTCAACCTGGTTTAAATTGCTGAAAAACAGGCTAATCAGGTCAAACCTCACGTTACGTTTTAAGCGCCGCACCGATCGCCTCCGCTGCCAGCCGGCCGCTGCGCATGGCGCCATTGATGGAGCCGTTCAGCAGGTGGTCGCCGCAGCGGAAAAGGCGCTCGCCGATGCGCAGTTCCGCCGGATCGATGTCATGGCGGACGTTCTGCCGGGCGGGCAGGGCATATTCGATAACCCGTTCATCCAGGAGGCGCCAGGCCTCCGCCGGGGCGCCGAACCAGCGGCGCATTTCCTCCTTTACCTGCCCTGCCAGCCCCTCGCCTTTCTTATCTGCTTTGCCTGTAATTGAAACCGAGATCAGGTGCTGCCCCTGAGGAGCATAACCCTCTGCCACCTGGCTCATCACCACAAGGCTGTTGGCCAATCCGCCCGGCAGCGTGTTCAGGGCGATGAGGGGGCGCCGGAGCGGGGGCGCCGGCGCTGTAAAATGCAGGTGAGTAGTACTCCTGCAGGCCTGCTCCGTATCGGGGGCGTACTGCCGCACCAGCCCGGTAGCTTCAGTGGCCAGCAGGATGGCGCGCCCTTCAAAGGCGGCGCCATCGGCGGCAAATACCTTATTGCCTTCGATGCGCTCCGCCCGGCAGTTTGTTTTAACAACATCGCCGGGCAGCTTGCCGGCCAACTGGCGGGGGATGGCCTCCATGCCGCCATTGGGTACGGCGACATCGCCTTCGGCGAACATCCTGAAGACGAAGTCGAACATGCGGCGGCTGGTGCACAGCTCTTTTTCGAGAAAGATACCGCTGTAGAAGGGTTGAAAAAAGCGGCTGATAAGTTGCTCGTCGAAGCCATACTCCTCACGCAAAGCCTCCATGGCGGGCTTTTCTTCGGCGGCGAATATTTCGGAAAGGCCCTGGCGCTTAAGGCGGTTGCGCAGGCCCAGGATGTTCAGCTTGCTCCCCAGGCCGCCCGCCTTGGCCATCAGGGTGGGGATCAGGCTTCCCCAGTCGCGCAGGGGGTCGCCGATCCTGTCCCGGCTGCCATCGGCCTGCAGCAGGACGGCGCCGGGCAGGAAGTGCCGGAGTTGGAGCTGTTCGTAGTCGAGCAGGGCCTTCGCCTCCGGATAGGCCGTGGCCAGTACCTGGAAGCCGCGGTCGAGCAGAAAGCCGTCCTTTTCTTCGGTCTTCACGCGCCCGCCTACGCGACCGCCGGCCTCAAGCAGTTGAATGGAAAAACCCCGGCGGTGCAGGTAATTGGCAGCCGTCAGCCCCGACAGGCCGCCGCCGATGATGATTACGTCTGTCATAATTCTATTTTGTTGATACAAGCCGAACAGGAAAAAGGCGGGATTGTTGGGGGAGGGAAAGAGGGATTTCCTCAAAATGGAGTGGTGGAATGTTGGAGTATTAGAGTAATATTTTCAAAACGGGCTTGCATTATTGCAGAAAAACATTTTAATTGCATCTAAAATAATTGCAAGTGCAAGAAATAAAAACACAAGAACAGCGCCTGGAACAATTACCTGTATTTTACATGGAGCAGATCGTTAGGCAGTATCGGCAGTTAGCAACCAAAAGCCTTCAGGCTCATCATGCCGGCCTGTCGGTAGATCAATGGGTGGTACTGAAGCAGATCAGTGAGAACAATGGCAGCAGCCAGGTAGAGATCGGCAGTTCTACCGTCAAGGACGCCCCGACCACCACCCGTATCATTGACCAGCTGGTGGGCAAGAACCTGGCCAGCAAGCAGCTTGACCCGGAAGACCGGCGCCGGTACATGGTTTTTGTAACGGAAAAAGGCCGGCAACTGATCGAACGCCTGCTGCCGGTAGTGCAGGCATACCGGGAAGTGCCGCTGCGGGGTTTCTCCCCCGGCGAACAGAAACACCTCATCGGCCTGCTGCAGCGCATGCTGAAAAACCTGGAGTGAAAATTTCACCCTGATACTTGCAATTACAACTTTTGCATCCATAATATTTTAAAAAGTAATCACCTGACTGTTTTTTTTATATTTCAATCACCCAACTTTTATCTATGCGTGCACTGATCTTTCTTTTTTGTGTTTTCCTTTTCCCGGGCCTGCCGGCCGCCACTGCCCAGGGAACCCTGGCTGCCGGGGAGCAGTCGGTAACCATTGACAGCCTGATCCGCAGCCTGGAAGAAAACTATGTCTTTCCACAAATGGCGAAAGAGGTAGGGCAGCATCTGCGCCAGAAGCAGAAGGCCGGCGCCTTTAATGGCCTGACGGAGCCCGTGGCCTTTGCCGACCGGCTGACGGAGGAAATTCAGTTCATTACCAACGACAAGCACCTGCGGGTGCGCTTCGACCCCGAAGGCGCCGCCCGGATGCGGGCTTCTGCTGAAGAAGAGGAAGACGACGGCCCCAACCCGGAATGGATAAAGCATATGGCGCGTGACAATTACGGCTTTCAGGAGGTGAAAATCCTGGAGGGCAACATCGGCTATCTTGACCTGCGGGGCTTTTTACCGGCGGCCTACGCCGGCGAAACGGCGGCGGCGGCCATGAACATGCTGGCCAACACCGACGCCATCATTTTTGACCTGCGCCAGAACGGCGGCGGCGACCCGGGCATGATCCAGTTGCTGACCTCCTATCTCTACAAGGCCGGAAGAGATGTACACCTGAACAACTTCTACAACCGCCATTCCAACGACACCTCCCAAACCTGGACGCTGCCCTACGTGCCGGGCAAGCGCAACCCGGATGCAGAGGTGTTCGTGCTGACCAGCAATCGTACCTTTTCGGCGGCGGAAGAGTTCACCTACAACCTCAAAAACCTGGAGCGGGCCACCATCGTAGGCGAGACTACGGGCGGAGGCGCCCATCCCGGCGGCACGATGCCGATCGCGAGCCGTTTTATAGCCTTCATTCCGGACGGGCGGGCGATCAACCCCATTACCCATACCAACTGGGAAGGAACGGGGGTAAGCCCGCACATCAGTGTGGAAAAGGAAAAGGCGCTGGATGTCGCCCATCAGATGGCCCTGGAAAAGCTGGCGGAAAAGGCCGGATCGGAAGAAGACAAGCGCTATTTCGAATGGTTTGCCCACTACCTGAAGGCCAGAAATAACCCGCCGGCCCTCAGCGAAGCGCAACTGCAGGCCTGCGCCGGCAACTTCGGCGCCCGCAACCTCATTTTCGAGGGCGGAAAACTGTACTATCAGCGCAACGGGCGGGCCCGGATGGCCCTGCAAGCGCTGAGCCCGACTTCCTTTGCATTGCAGGGCGACCCCGGCCTGCGCTTCAGCGTGGAGGTAGAAAACGGCAAGGCCGTCGCCCTGCTGGTAGAGAGCGTCGACGGCTGGAAGGAAAGGACGGAACGCAGCAAGGCGCAACCCTGAGCGAGGGGCCGTTCAATGTTTCTGGTTCCTGGTTTCCATGATTCCATGAAATCACCCCTGTTTGTAAGCTTTTGTAAGAAACCACCAATTCCTGACATTCGCGGGCTTGTGAAAAAAGCCCCTTGCAGTGATAGTACACTGGTTCATTAAGATCAGTGTACTATCCTTCCTGCACAACCCTGCCTTCACCTCAAGGCAGCATCCGGTTAAATTCAAGGATTTTCTCTATACACCACCTTCCCCCGGAACATGGTCATCAGCGCCTCTGCCTGGCAGATTTTATCGTATACCCAAAGCTCAAACCGGGGAGCGAGCCAGGCGCCTTGATGTACATCGTTCACATCTCTTCCCTTAACTACCCTAAGAACTTACCGGCCGATATTCAAATGTGAATATCGCTCTTCCATGTCCAGGCGGGCATGTTCTATCAAGCTCACTCTTCCTCCTCCTGCCCCTCAAAATACCCCTTCACCTTCTCCGCCACCTTCAGGCTCGCCACCTCCGCGATCTCTGAGGCCAGCGCATTTTTGATGCGCTTCACCGAGCCGAAGTGGCTGAGCAGCTTCTGCGCCGTCTTCTCCCCGATGCCGGGGATGTTGGTCAGCTCGGTGGTAGTGAAATTCTGGGAGCGCTTGGTGCGGTGGAAGGTGATGGC
>CAZAXA010000570.1:0-4081 GCA_964488965.1 uncultured Phaeodactylibacter sp.
GACGGCATATTCGCACCTTCGGCGACTACCATACAGCCGTTACTTATCAGTTCTTTGGCATCATTCTCATCGAGTTCGTTCTGAGTGGCACAGGGCAGTGCAATATCGCACTTGATGCTCCAGGGCCTGGCATTGGGAATGTACAGTACGCCGAACTGGTCGGCATATTCCTTGATGCGGCCACGGCGGACATTCTTCAATTCCATCAGCCATTCGAGCCTTTCCTGCGTGATACCCTGCCGGTCGTAAACAGTGCCGGAAGAGTCTGACATCGTCACAACCCTGGCGCCGTACTGGATGGCCTTCTCGGCGGCATACTGGGCGACGTTGCCGGAACCGGATATGGCGGCCACCTTATCCTTCAGCGTTTCATTGCGCCGCCTGAGCATTTCTTCGACAAAAAAGACCGTACCATAACCTGTAGCTTCCGGGCGGATCTGGCTGCCGCCGAACTGGGGCGCCTTGCCGGTGATCGTTCCGGTGTGTTCGTTTCTCAGCTTCTTGTACATGCCAAAGAGGAAGCCTACTTCCCGTGCGCCAACGCCGATATCGCCTGCCGGAACGTCCGTATCCGGGCCGATGTGGCGGTGGAGTTCTCCCATAAAGGCCTGGCAGAAACGCATAACCTCAGCATCGGACTTTCCCTTGGGGTCGAAATCAGAACCGCCTTTGGCCCCACCCATAGGCAGGCCGGTAAGGCTGTTCTTAAAAATCTGTTCGAAACCCAGGAACTTCAATACGCTAAGGTTCACTGTGGGGTGGAAGCGAAGGCCACCCTTGTAGGGCCCAATGGCATTGTTGAACTGTATCCGATAGCCGCGGTTAACCTGTACGCGGCCCCGGTCATCCATCCAGTTTACCCGGAAGGTGATGACGCGGTCGGGTTCGGTAAGCCTTTCCATCAGGCTGTATCCCTGATATTTTTTGTTGGTTTCAATGTAAGGAATAGCAGTGCGCGCCACTTCGCTGACGGCTTGATGGAATTCCGGTTCATAGGGAGTGCGCTCCTTCAGCCATTCCATGAACCGGTTTACTTTAAGGACTGATGTTTTGGTCAGGGTCATCATATGATATTGGTTAGGATTTGTCCAGCCACAATGTAGAGGATACCCTTTTTGGTGGCAATAACAAAAATCACCTTTTCAGGATGATAATTAGCATCTTTTCGAAATTTTTACAAAAAAAACAACGGGTGTTCAAAATTAAAAATTTAAAAAGCTTTTATTCTCAATTTTTAATTTTAAAATTTAAGGCAATTCCACAAACTAAATAGGAGCTGCGGCTTTTTGTGCAACAATTGTTTGGCAATCGGAAGCAGGCCCGGTGTTGGTAATGCGAACTTCTGGTGATGAACGCCAATTTCGCCGGCGAATGCCTCAGCATGCCGGCTGGAAGGCCGGTTGACACCCTTATGAGCATTTCCATCGGGCCTATAATTTGAATCGATCCTGGGAGAAATTTTAAATTTTTCCGTAAACTTCGGCTTTAAAAATCCTTACCCTAAGGCCAAAACCAAATTGATTGTTTAACCATCGATGAAAAGACGGCCATTTTTTAGAAGGCGGGAGGCGGTGCAAAAGCAGACAGGCACGGGGAAAGTATCAGGAAAGCAACTATTTAGCGGATTATCCGTAAAAAGTGTCAGAGCTATGGTTATCCCCCTTTTTCGGCGTCCCGCCAAAATTGATTGTTTAACCACATGATCTTTCTCTTATGGCAAGCATGAACCAGAGGCCGCAATTGTTTGTCCTGTTTTGCATCGCACTGCTGGGTTTTGCCGGCTGTGCCAATGAACCTCCTGCCGACGAACTTTTCACGGATTGCCGCTACGCCGCCCCCAAGCCCATTTTCCATGAAGGGCTGGAATCCGTGGCCCGGCATCATTTTCAGCTGGAACAGGGAAAAGCAGTTGAGTCCCTTTCTTTTGACGACGGCTTGCAACTGCAAATCCTGCAAACGGGTTGTGATCACATCCACCAGGAATTCCGTTTTGAACTGGATGGCGGCGACACGGCGGCGCCGGATAACTTCTGGATCAGTGAAGCGGCCGGCCAATTCTACCGCCTGGGGCAGTTGGGGGCTTCCTATGTCGTGTACCTCTCTCTCGCCAGGGCCCTGGATGAAAGAAATGGGCAGTTCCGGCTGGGAGAAAGTATTGAGCTACAAGCCGGTTTCTATGCAAAAGTGGAGCGCCAGAACTCCCGTGGAAGGCAATTACTGGCAGTCAGCCTGAGCGAACAGCCATTGAACAATGGACGGTGAAGATATTTCCGCATTGTTAGTGCAGCACCCGGAAAGCGGGTAAGAAACGGGTAAGGGCATAAGAAAAAATCAAAAAAACATGCCAGCTCCAGGAATTTTTTTATCCTCTGGTTTTCAGGTGATTTTAGTAAAAGCTCAAATTAAAATTAAGATAAATTAAATTTATAACTCATTCTTTAACTGTGATTTAACCAAAAGAATTATACCCTTCAATATTTTGCTGCCCGACAAATTGTCAGTGTTTTTTCTTGTTGGGCCGGATCCTATTCTTTACTTTTATTCTCCGCTAAAGATTTAATGTATCAGCAAGTTAAGATGAGCTCCGCTGCGGCTTTGTAGCGGGGTTTTTTATTTTTCTGCCTTCCCTTCTCCGGTTGTTTCCCTGTAGTTTTCACATCCAGGTGGAACTGAGTATATTTGCGGGCGGCGAACAAGGCCATCCTTTTTGCTGTATATTAGCTACAATAAAAACAAAGCAGACGATATGGATAAATTTGACCTCATTGTTATCGGGAGCGGGCCCGGCGGCTACGTTGCGGCTATCCGCGCCTCTCAACTTGGAATGAAAGTCGCCGTAGTGGAAAGAGAATCGCTGGGAGGCATTTGCCTGAACTGGGGCTGTATCCCGACGAAGGCCCTTCTTAAAAGCGCCCAGGTGTTTGAATACATTCAACACGCCCGGGATTACGGTATAGAGGTGGAAAAAGCCGCCGTCAATTTTGAAGGCATGGTCAAAAGGAGCCGTGCCGTAGCCGATGGTATGAGCAAAGGGATCAATTTCCTTTTCCGCAAAAACAAGATCACGGCCATTAATGGCGAAGGAAAGCTGGCGGGCGGCAAAAAAGTTGAGGTCACGGACGCTGAAGGCAAGAAGAAGGAATACAGCGCAGGCCATATTATTATTGCTACGGGCGGCCGGGCAAAAACGCTCCCCAACCTCCCTATTGACGGAAAGAAAGTGATCGAGTACCGGAAAGCCATGACCCTGGAGAAGCAACCGAAGAAAATGGTCGTCGTAGGGGCAGGAGCGATCGGCGTGGAGTTCGCCTATTTCTACCATTCCATAGGTACGGAGGTCACGGTCGTAGAATTCCTTGAACAGGGCCTTGTGCCACGGGAAGACCCGGATATTTCAAAAGAACTGGCCAAGATTTACAAGAAGAAAGGCATTGAGGTATATGCCAACACTTCTGTGGAATCGGTCGATACCAAAGGCCGCGGCTGTAAAGTGGTGGTAAAAAACCGCAAGGCCGGCGCCACCCAGGAAATAGCCTGCGACGTTGTCCTGTCTGCGGTTGGCGTCACTCCCAATACCGAGCATATCGGCCTGGAAGCCCTGGGCGTCGAAACACAGCAGGGGCTCATCAAGGTTGACCAGTTTTACCGTACCAACGTTGCCGGCATCTATGCGATCGGAGATGTCGTGCCGGGCCCTGCCCTGGCCCATGTAGCCAGTGCAGAAGGCATTATTTGTGTGGAAAAGATCGCGGGCTTGAACCCTCACCCGCTGGATTACAATAACATTCCGTCCTGTACCTACTGCAGCCCTGAGATCGCTTCGGTGGGATATACCGAGCAAGCTGCCAAAGAAGCCGGTTATGAAGTCAGGGTGGGCAAGTTTCCTTTTTCCGCTTCCGGGAAGGCAAGCGCCGCCGGCGCCAAGGAAGGCTTTGTCAAAGTGGTATTCGATGCCAAATACGGAGAATTTCTGGGCGCCCACATGATCGGGGCCAACGTCACTGAAATGATCGCTGAAGTTGTAGCCGCCCGGAAGCTGGAAACTACCGGCCACGAGATCATCAAGGCCGTACACCCCCAC
>CAZAXA010000571.1:0-4061 GCA_964488965.1 uncultured Phaeodactylibacter sp.
ATAAGGACCGCCACCAGCTCTTCGTCGAGCCGGAAGGGTGGGACACCTGCGAGATTTACGTCAATGGCTTTTCCTCCTCCCTGCCGGAAGATGTGCAGTACAAGGCCCTTCGCATGGTGCGGGGCTTCGAGAATATGAAGATGTTCCGCCCGGGCTACGCCATCGAGTACGACTTTTTCCCGCCCACTCAGCTGAAAACCTCCCTGGAGACGCATCTGGTGAAGAACCTCTTCTTCGCCGGGCAGATCAACGGCACCACGGGCTATGAGGAGGCCGGCTGCCAGGGCCTGATGGCGGGCATCAACGCCCACCTGGCCGTGAGGGAGGAGGAACCTTTCATCCTGAACCGTTCCGAGGCATACATCGGCGTACTCATCGACGACCTGGTTAACAAGGGCACCAAAGAGCCCTACCGCATGTTCACCTCCCGGGCGGAATACCGCATCCTGTTGCGGCAGGACAATGCCGACCTGCGCCTGACACCGCTGGCGCATAAGCTGGGCATCCGTGGGGCTGATGAGCGCATGATCCGCGTGGCCGCCAAGAAAGATGCCGCTCAGGCAATCGAAAAGTTCTTCCGGGAATACAGCGTAGAGCCGGGGCAGGTGAACCGCTACCTGGAAGAGCAGAGCGCCAGCCCTATCGGCCAGAAGGTCAAACTGCTGGGCATCCTGCTGCGGCCCCAGATCGGCATCGCCGGCCTGCGCCGGGCCCTGCCCGCCCTCGACGAGTTCCTGCGGGGCTACGAGCAGGAGTTCATCGATCTCGCCGAGATCAACATGAAGTACGAGGGCTATATCCAGCGCGAACAGGAGCGGGTGGAGAAGATGAACCGCCTGGAGGCCGTCCGCCTCAGCGACAATTTCGACTACCGCCAGCTGACTTCCCTCTCCAAAGAGGCCCGCGAGAAACTTTCCCTGATCAGGCCGCGCACCGTGGGGCAGGCCAGCCGCATCAGCGGAGTCTCCCCGGCGGATATTTCGGTGCTGCTGGTGCATATGGGGAGGTAGGGGGAAGCTTGGCCGTTTTCCGGCCTTTGTTCTGTTTCGATAGCGGAATGCCCGGGGCATTATCAGGGGAAATGGCTACATTGTTGGATGACTCGCCACCTATGTATTGATTTACAATCTTTTACTGGCTTCATTACAGTACTTTTTACTCCGTCGAATTTACTGTTTCTCCACCATGCTTTGTTACTCTTGGCCGTGTCTGAATCTTAACAGGCTGCTGCGTGATTTGTTTTACAGTGGATTTTGATGTCCAAAGAAATGCTTCACCGGGAGTAAGTGCAGAAAGATCAGTGGGAGAAAGACTAGCCGCCTGTGTAACAGACTTTTGTTCTCATCAAGCACGTCAGTGTCATCAGTCGTTACGTCTTCTTCTATGCCAGCGTCTTTTTTCCGGGTCATGTCGTCAGTTGATTTATACTCCGCTGCAATAGGTTTTGTGCATTTGCTCTCTCCGCCCCTTAATCCCCTAAAGGGGAGCTACCCATAAATGCACAAAACCTATTGCCGTCAAGTATAGTTGTTCGCAAGTTTTGTAGATGTAGAAAAAGGCTTCGGGGTTGGTCTTTTTGAGTTTGTTGAAACGGTTGTAGTCGGTGGTCGGAATCAGCCAGTCTATCACGTCTTTGGCTGCGCCAAATTTGTGCGGGCCATATTTGAAACTCTGCCGTAGCAAGGTGCTCAGAAGCATCACTTTGGCGGCGCTGACCGTTGCATCTTCGATGACAAAGCGGTAAAAAATATGTGGTTTTATGTTATGAATCCCTTTTGCCAGGTGGAGGAAATTCGAATCTTTCTGGTTCCGGTCGCAAATGGTGAGCGCAGCCAGGAAGGCATCATTCAACACTTCCTCTTCCGTGATGTCCAGTCCTCTATACTTCAGTTCCTCAGCAGCTATGGCCTGAAAGGCAGTTTGCGTTTCTGCCAGATTTTCTACGAGATTGTAAAGGCAGCCGATGTCGAAAAGCTGTTTTATGATTTCTACCGGGCGATTTTTAGAGTACAAAATGCCTGTGGTAGTGGGGGCAAAAGCCGTTAGTTTATCGCCCAGCAAGCCGCCGATGCTGGAGAGGGTCAATTGGACGGGGGCGCTGTCCGTTTTCAGCCAAGGGTGTTGCATAGCTTTTTGTTCCACCCACACGGGCAATGGGTTTTGGTAAAGCACGTCCAGAAGCACATAGTTCTCTACCGTCGGCGAAGGGAACTGGCTTTTGTAGAAAAACTTGTAGTGATCAACGGGCAAATCTTTCCGTAGCGTCCGCTCGTCCGGTTCCCAGCGGGTAAAAGCACTCGTTTCGACCACAGCGTCCATCGCTTTTATCAGGGCCGCCTTGTCATCGGAGGTGACGATGTCCACGTCAATGGAAAAGCGCAGCGGTTTTTCCAGGTGCAGGAGTAACGAGGCGCCTCCCTTGAACACGAAGGTTAGGTTATTGACCTTCAGTTGCTCTGCCAAAAAGAGCGCCCTGACTGCCTTTTCCAGCAAAGAAATGTCCACCTTCCCTAATTTTGAGGAAATGGATTTGAGCCATTCAGCGGATAGGGTGTCGAGTAGAATCATGCGTCTTCGGGGTTAAGGTTTGGTATTCGGCGGTTCTCTGGAATGAAGCTGGTTACCTGTTCCTCCCGCTTCCGCCGCCGGGCATACCGAAGCATCCGGTTTTGGTGAATGAGTATTTGTGAAAACATACTCTCAAAGATGTGCTGCAACTCCCCTTGCTGGGCTACGAAAATATCTGGCTCTGCCACAATGTCCACGAGCATTTTCTCCGGGGCGGCGGTGGTGATTTTGCCCTCCCGCATAAGCGGCGCTTCGGATACCAACGGTTTGACGATGATGGCTTCGTTCAGCGACAGCACATATAGATCCATAATGGAGCGGTTGGGTTGGAGAAACACCTTTTTCGATAGTCCAGTCAAGTGGTTGAAGATGGCATCCAGCGTGTCTTTTTCCGCTTCTACAAGCGTCCAGTTGTAGGCAGGTTGCAGTTCCATCCAGGCATTTAGCCAGCGGGTCTCCCAGAGGCAGAAATTAACCAGAGGCAATTCCTTGGCCAGCATAGCGGCGATACGTTTGGACAGGTTGGAAAATACAGGGGTAAAATCCTCTCTTGCCGCGAGCCTGTATATCCCTCTACCGGGGCTTTCAAGGATGCCTTTGGATTTGAGGTCGTGAATGCGCCATTTCAAAGTTTCTTCTGACACATCGGGATATACCTCCTCTAACCAGGCAAGTAATTCGTTTTTGGTAAGGAGTTTTTTTTTGTGAAAAGCCGCAGTTATGATATCGGTTACATCAGTGCTCATCAGATGATTTGATTGATACTGCGAAGATGAGGGGATTTTTTCTCAATTTCAAATTTTCGGCACTTTTTATGATATAGTGCCGAAAAATTGGAGTTGATCCGGTCAAAACTCATGAACTGCAGCACGGCGTCTCTGGCTGGGCTGTAGCGGTTCATCCAGTAAATGGAATTGGCGACGCGGCTTAGCATAGGAGCTTTGATTGAATTTTCTTATTTGTGGGCAAGCACAAGCCTTTCTTTTAAATGTCAATTTTTGATGTCTGTTTTGCGATTTTTGACTTGCTTGCGGCACTCAAACGGCCTGACAATTCTCACCTCTCCTACTGACTTAAATCATCCCTTCCAACAGTAAAAAGGCGGAATTTAAAGGTGAAAACTAAAATCACTGTTTATGCGCACCCTAGAAAAAATATTCCCGGGCTTGTTCGCAGCAGTGGGGATCACCCTTGTGGCTGCGTGGTTCGCCCTCCTGATCATGGGCAAAACGAGCGTTCTGGTTCATGTGCTCTTCCTCTTTGCAGCGGCTTTCATCTTCGAGTTGTACTCCAGCAATCAGGAATACCAGGCCGCTGAGGCCAAAAGGAAAAGAGAGATGGAAGAAGTCGACCATCTGCTCACACAACTGAAAGAGGACGATCCGAAAGAGACGATACACGAACTGGAAGAGGAGTACAACCTGTAATGGCGCTCCGGCGGGTATGATGAGATAAAATTGTTTCCTGTCTGGTTATAGTGATTCTCCTCACAA
>CAZAXA010000572.1:0-852 GCA_964488965.1 uncultured Phaeodactylibacter sp.
TGGCGTTGCCGTTGTCGGAGCGGCGGAACTGCATATCGCCGTAGTTGACCTGGAAGTGGCCGATCTTTACGCGGAAGTTCCTGGAGAACCAATCCGGGTTGCCGAACATCGGCAGCTTGTCCATCTGAATATAGCCGCCTTTCACCCAGAACTCCTGGTGGTGGCGGGAAGACATGTAGTTCTCAATGGCCACCCTGATGCCGTCGGCCAGTTGGGCGTCCACATAGAGGTTGGCGGTAGCCAGGTTGAAGCCAGGGGCCAGCGGGTACAGCTCGTTGGCGTTGGCCGGCTTGCCATTCACGGTAATAGAGTCGTAGGAGGCGGCGTTGCTGTGGTCCAGCATCTGGTATTGTTGGGTAAAACTTCCGCCGATGCGGACTTTGAGCCCGTCAAATGGAGTATCCAGATCCTTCTTCGGTTCGAAGACATTCACGCCTTCCTGGTCATAGGGGCGCCAGTTCTGGATTTTTTGTTCCTGGGCCAGAAGGTTTCCGGCTAAGAGGAGTGCTAATGCGCTAAGAAAGAAATTACGGATTTTCATTGTTCTAATGATTTATGTTTTTCTAAATAGTTAGGTTCAGGTCAGATGGCCCTTGTTTTAACGGGCGCCTATTTCGGTTCCATTGGGCGTCAGGGTAAGCTGGAATTTGACGGTGATTTCGTCGCCGGTCTTGATGGCTCCCATCATGGCCGTTGGCGGCTCCATGCCGTAGTCCGTCATTTTTATCGGGTAGCTGCCGGTAAAAGTGATGTTGCCATTACTGTCGGCCTTGCTTTCTGCATTCAGGCTGACTGTTTTGGTGGCGCCGGCGGATCCCGTGTTGCGCGGCAGAGCGTTCCAATTGGCGGCGC
>CAZAXA010000572.1:862-4045 GCA_964488965.1 uncultured Phaeodactylibacter sp.
AATGGCTGATGGCGGCCTTTGCCAGGGTGAAAGTGATCTTTGGGTATTTGTCTGCTTTCAGGGCATCATAGGTCTTGTTGTCCATGATCTTGCCCTTGGTGCTGACGATGCCTTTTGCCGGTATCGTCACTTTCAGCTTGCTGATCCCGGCCAGTTGCGCGCCGGCCAGTTCCAGGCTGGCATTGGCGTCTACCTGAGTGACTTCAGATTCCCAGTCGTGCAGCGTGGAAGTACCCGCGACGCTCATTTTGAAATTTTTCACGGTGTACGCTTCCTGTGCAGTTGTGGTTGACACGATCAGGGAGAAACTATAAAGGATCAGGAATAAGTTTTTGATTTTCATTATTTTAAGCTTTAATTCGATACAAAGATAGGAGGGAATGTAAAGGGTAGTGGTGATAATTATCACTTCGAAACGTGATATTTGTCACATTGCAGATAAATGCGGGCATGATGAATAAAAACGCCTCGTTATATACTTTTGCCGGAGGTACTAAAGATAGAAGTTAAGGAGTAAAAAAAAGCCGGAGTTGTCATACTCCGGCCGGACAAATGCTCACGAGATTATAAATGCATAATGGGATTGCGGATGGGATAATAATGGTTTCAGGGATTCCAATTATTCGTTCATGGGATTATAATCTGCTTGCTTGCTTTGGGGTCATAATTGTTCTTTCCGCTTTACAAGTACAAATATAGAGGGTGAGATCGCCCGGCGCAAAGACATTTTTCAGTAGTTTTCACCTGGAAACATATGGTTTAAACTTTCATTTAGCGGTATTTATTTATTTAAAAGCTTGTAAACCAATTAAATAAAATTATTTGATTTACAATAATTTATATATATGCAACTGCTTTTTTCGATTTTTTACTTCTGAACCAGAGTTGTTTTTGCACATTTTTTCACAGAGGAGGGATGAAAAAGAGGAAAAAAAAAGGCTCACCTTTCAGTGAGCCTGAATTTTCGCGGGTTTGTCCCGCAGAAGATTCCCCATTAGTGTGTGATCTTAGAAGCTGAAAATCCAGCGTTTATTAGTTTTTCTTCATCAAAGGTACAAGGATGTTTTACATATGAGAAGGACAATATTTGTAATTTGTTGCATTGGTGAATAACAATATGATAAGTAAAAATGCTTTTTTAAAGGAGTTTAGAGTTATATTTGTTGCATAGATGAAAGGTAAAAAATTATTCACATTGTTGCGGGCGCTGGATGCCGGCGAATTTAAGCAGCTGAAGCGGGCGGCTTGTTCTCCTTTGCTGAACACTAATGAGAGGGTAGTGGGATTATACGATTACCTGCAGCCCTTTTATCCTGGATTCGAAGGGCCGGAGCTGGAAGATAAGGCCTTGTATGGCCACCTTTTTCCCGGAGAAAGTTATGATGATTACAAACTGCGCCGCCTGCTGTCCGGAATGTCCCGCCTGGTAGAACGGTATATGGCCTACCTGGAGGCGAGCCCGGATGAAAAGGAGGAGCAGTTGATGCTGGCCCGGGCGTTCGGGCGGCGCAACCTGTTTTCCCTTTTCGAAAAGAAATCCAAAGAGATACTGGCTGTGCTGGAGCATTCGCCCTTTCGGGACCTGGAGTATTACCGGCAAAAAATTGAAATTTTCACCAATTATTATTTTCATCCTTTTACCGACAAGCGCGCCATCGGCCAGGAAAGGCTGCAGGAACTGGTGCACGACCTGGACTATCGTTATGCCCTGGAGATGTATCGGGTCGGCAACGAGCTGCGCAACCGGGAACGCATCCTGTCCGAGCATTACCAGTTGGTTGGCATTGATGCCATGGAAGACCAGTACGGGGAAGGGGTGCTTTCCAGGAATGCCATTTTCCGCACCTACCGAAGCCTGCTGAAGGCCTATAAAGATGAAGAAGATACGGGCTTATACCTTGAAGTAAAGGACAGTTTTATGGCCCATTTCGATGAAATGAGGCGGGACGACAAGGTGCTGCTTTTCCAGCAGTTGCTGAATTACACCATCCGCCGCATCAACCGTGGGGACAGCGCTTTCTACAAGGAGTCTCTGGCTCTTTACAAGATGGGCCTGAAGGCAGGCCTGCTGACGGATGGAGGGCGGATGAGCGCGGCCACCTACAGCAATATTGTGCTGGTCAGTTGTGAGGAAGGGCAATTCATCTGGGCACAGGCCTTTATGGGGCAATACGAAAACCATCTCGACGATGAGGCCAGGAAAGACACCCGGGCGCATTGCTACAGCCTCTGGTATTATTTTCAGGGGCAATTTGACGAAGCGCAGCAGATACTGGCAAGCCACCATTTCTCACGCCCCTTCCAGCCAAGTTCGCGGATGACTTCCCTGCGCATTACCTTTGAGCAGTTTTTTCAGGACAACTCCTATTACGGCTTGTTGCTTTCCCAGGCGGAAGCATTCGAAAAATTCCTCAAGCGCGACAAGGCCTTGTCTGCCGACAGAAAACAGTCTCACAGGAACACCATCTCCCTTATCAAGCGGGTCGCTTCGGCGCTCGCCCGAAGGGACCCGCTGGAGGAGGTGAGGCAGTGGGCAATGGAGGAGATTGGGTCTGGCCAGCCTCTGGTATTGCGCCAATGGCTCCGGCAGAAAGTGGCTCAATTGCCCCTTCTGCCTTTCTGACCGGTATTCAGCCGGTGATGATATCGTCTGTTCCGGTAACCTGGGTTCTTTTTTGCTTTTTTGGGCAGTTTGGATTGTACATAGTGTTGTGTGAAAGGATGCTTCCGTATCGGCCAGGACGGCCCCTTAGAGTATGTTTGGAGGTAGTCCCCGACACTGCGTGTGCGGGGCAGGCTATTTCGGCTGCAAAACCCAGCTTTTGGAACCCTGCCTGCCTGCCCGCCTGCTGTGCCGCAGGCCGGCAGGCAGGCAGGTTCGCTTCCAAAGCACTACCTCCAAACATACTCTTAGCGGGCGCCAAGCAATTCTACATATCCAGCCAGCTTCGCAAATAACAGGAATCACCTATCAATAGGGCTTCGCACTTTGAATTTATTTCTTTTCAAAACCTGAACGTATGCCATAGTTGTTTGAACACTTTTATGGCCCAACAACTCCTTTACAATCTGAATATCATAGCCATCTTCCAGAAGATGGATAGCAAAAGAATGCCGGAAAGTATTACAGGAAGCCTTTTTATGTATTCCGGTCATATTAACAGCGGTTTTCACGGCTTTTTG
>CAZAXA010000573.1:0-4029 GCA_964488965.1 uncultured Phaeodactylibacter sp.
GCCTGCTGTGCCGCAGGCCGGCCGGCAGGCAGGTTCGCTTCCAAAGCACTACCTCCAAACATACTCTTAGGAATCGCGAAATAATAAGTTCCCCAGAATAGAGGAAGTTATTGTTGCGCGATTCCTTAGTCAGCGATCCGGAGGATCGCGCTACTTGGCCTGCGATCCGGAGGATCGCGCTACTTGGCCAGCTGCACCTTCACCTGCTGCGTCGTGTCTATACCCTCCAGTATTTCCACCTGAATGCCATCTGACAAGCCCAGTTTTACTTTGCGTTTTTCGAACTCCCGCTCGCCGGTTTTGACCTCTACGAAGGTAGTATCTTCCTCAAAGAGCACATCCCGTTCCTTGACGGCGACCACCTGCTGGCGGCGGTCCAGGATGATGTCGGCATTGGCGCTGTAGCCGGCGCGCAGGAAGGCCTCTTTGGTGGGCTTGACGGCGGCGCGGACCTCGAACTTGACGGTGCCTTCCTCGTCTTCTCCCTTGGGCGAGATGAACTCGAGGGTGGCCTCGAACTTGTCGCTTTCAATGGCGCCGACGGTCAGCTCCATGGGCATGCCTTCGCGCAGTTTGCCGACATCGGCTTCATCTACCTTGCCTTCGAAGATGAGGTTTTCCATATTGGCGATGATGGCGATGCTGGTCCCTTCGTTGAAATTGTTGCGCTCGATCACCGAAGAGCCTTCCTCGACCGGCACGTCGAGCACCATGCCGTCGAGGGTGGAGGTGACGATGTTGGCCACCTGCTGGGATTTGCGGCTGGCCCCTTCGCGCAGCAGCTGCAGGTTATTGATGGCCGCGTCGAGTTCCTGCCGGCGGATGTCGACGTTGGTCTCGAATTGTTTGATGTTGTTGGCCGCCACGATCTTTGCATTGTCCAGCGCCGCCTTGCGGATCTCCAGGTCTGCCTTGAAGCGGTTGTAGTCCTGCTGGGAGACTACCCCTTCCTCAAATAATTTCCGCTGCCGTTCTTCTTCCTGTTTGGCATTTTCAAAGCTGACGCGGGCCTCTTCCACATCGAGGTTCTTCTTGTACACCTCCCGCTGGCGCTCCAGCTCGCGCTGGGCTTCCTGCAGGCGCAGGCGCGCCAGCTCTGCATTCGACTGGGCGTTGTTGATGTTGACCTCGCTGGGCACCAGCTTGATGCGGGCCAGCTGCTGGCCTTTTTTTACCATCTCTCCGGCCTCGACGAAGAGTTCGTCCACTACTCCGGACACCTGCGGCTTGATGTGTACTTCCTGCCGCGGCCGGATGGCGCCGGTGGCCACCGTTTTCTTTATTATGTCGGAAAGCACGGGTTTTTCCGTTTCAAAATTATCCGGGTCCTTCTTGTTCTGCTGGTAAAAGTAAATGCTCAGGCCAATGGTGGCAATGACGAGGAACGCTCCGAGTCCGATCAGGCAGCCTTTGTTCATTGTAGCTCTTTTTTATGAGGTTTTATACAATTTTTTACCGTGTTTTAATCCCTCACTCATCCCTCAGCGCCGTCACCGGGTTGACGCGGGCGGCCTGCAGGGCAGGGATCAGCCCCGCCACGGCGCCGGCCAGGATAAGCAGCAGGATGGCGCTCATACCTGCCATGAGGTTGATCTGGGGGTTGTAGAAATTGTCGGGTTCCAGGTTATTGGCCATCATCAGGTAGTTGATCCCGCCGATGACGAAGGCGCCGGCGATGAGCCCCAGGTATCCCGACAGGGAGGTGATGAACACAGACTCCGCCAGGATCATGTTGATGATGGAGCCGGGCGTGGCCCCCATCGCTTTCCGGACGCCGATCTCTTTGGTGCGTTCCTTCACGGTGATCAGCATGATGTTGCCTACCCCTACGATGCCCGCCAGCAGGGTGCCGATCCCTACGAACCAGAGAAAGGCCTTGATGCCGCCAAAAAGCCTGACCACACTCTGGTATTCCTCCTCCAGGTTGAACCCGCCGATGCCCTGAGGGTCGTCGGGGGCGACATGGTGCCGCTTTTTAAGCAGGCCCTTCACCTGTGGTTCAATGGTGCTGACCAGCACATCAGGCGCTGCCGAGCATACGAAATAATCGACGCGCTCGCCGGTGCCGAAGGTGCGGTACATGGCAGTCAGGGGAATAACGACCGCCTCCAGGTCGCGCTCCGTCCAGGGCTTGACCTGCATAGGGCCGAAAACGCCAACCACCCTGAACTCCACGCCCTTGATCCGGATGTATTTGCCGATGCAGTCCTCCTTGCCGAAGAGCACTTCCGCCGTCCTTTGGCCCAGGACGGCCACCTTGCGGCTTTCACTGATGTCGCGCTCATTGATGTAACGCCCCCGGTGCAACTGCAGCGCCTCGATGCGGATCATATCCTGCAGTTCCCCCCTGATCTCGTAACTGTCGCCTATATCGTTGTAATACACCGGAAAGCTACCCATGGAAAGGCGGGGCGCGATAAACTGTACATCCGGTATATTCTGCCGGATGGCCGTGATGTCCTCCAGCCGGAGCTGCGGCCGGCGGCCCGGCTGAAACCCCTTGTAGGGTTGGGAAGTGCGTTCCGGCCAGACGTACATGACGTTCTTGGCGCGTTCGCCAAAACCCCGGTAAACGCCATTCTCCAGGCCCGTACCCATGCCCAGGACAAAGACGAGCATGAAAATGCCCCAGAATACCCCCAGCGCCGTCAGCCCTGTGCGGAGCTTGTGTTTTCGGATGGTTCCCATGATTTCCTGCCAGGTGTCCCGGTCAAACATATTGTTATATTGTTATATGGCTATATGGCTTTCGGGTGGAGCTCCACAAGAGAAAACCCGGGGAGAACAAGCAATATTAGCTATTTAACAATACGGCCATTTCTTCCCCATATAATCGAACCTTCTAAATCAAAAATCCCTACCCCCCTTCCCGCATCGCCACGATCGGGTTGATCTGCGCCGCTTTCCGGGCGGGCATCAGCCCTGCGACGGCGCCGGCGGCTACCAGTATCAGCGTAGCGGCTATACCCACCCCCAGGTCTACCCGCGGGTTGCGGAAGTATTCCACGGCGATGGATTCCATAAGGCTGATGGCGCCGACCCCGGCCAGCAGCCCGAGGTAGCCGGCCACGGCGGTGATCAGGATGGACTCCTGAAGGATCATGGCGATGATCGAGCGGGGCGTTGCCCCCAGCGCTTTGCGGATGCCGATCTCCTTCGTCCGGTCCTTCACTACGATCAGCATGATATTGCTGACGCCGATCACGCCGGCGACAATACTTCCCAGGCCCACGAACCAGACGAAGGCGCGGATGGCGGCAAACAGGTTCATGAATTTCTCGTATTCCTCCGCCGCGCCGAATATGTATATGGCCCTCCGGTCTTCCCGGTCGAACTGATGCCGGCGGGCAAAAGCTTCCCGCACCTCTTCCAGCAGTTGCTGAATGGCGGGCAACTCCATGTCCTGAGTGGTGAACATCAGCTGGTGCAGTTCGTCCGTGCCGGCATAGACCTTCTGGGCCGTGGAGACCGGGATGTAAATGATGCGCATTTCGTCGTCCCCGCCGGTATCGGAATAGGCGCCGACAATGGTGTAAACAATATCTCCGATCCTGATCTCCTTTCCCAGGGACGGCTCTTCTCCGAACAGGTCTTTCTCCGCCACCTTGCCGATAACGGCCACCTTCCGGTACTCTTTCACATCGGTTTCGTTGATGTACCGGCCGCTTTCCATGATGGTGTTTTCCAGGTAGCGGTGCCCGGGGTGGACGGCCCTTACGGGATAGGAGAGGGATTTCCTCCCGTAAGCGATGGCCTGGTCTCCGGAGAGGTAAAAGCGGCCTGTGATCTGGTCAACTTCTTCGAAATGATCGGCAAGCAGTTCGTAATCTTCATTGGTAAATTCTATCATACGCCCCTTGGGCAGGCCCTGATAAGGTACGGAGGTGACGCCCCGGCGGATCCATACGCTGTTGGTGGCATCGTCCCGGAATTCGTACTCTACGCCGTTCTGCAGGCCGCGGCCGGCGCCCAGCAGGATCACCAGCATGAAGATGCCCCAGAAGACGCCCAGCGCGGTGAGGATGGTAC
>CAZAXA010000574.1:0-4011 GCA_964488965.1 uncultured Phaeodactylibacter sp.
GGTTTCCGAGTGGGTCTTCAGCCTTTACAATACTTACAGCCGCCTGAACCCTTACTTCGTCTTTTTCGAAGTGGAGCCCCGCACCGGCGAGCCCAGGGCCAGGCAGGTGTCCCTGCTGCCGGTCATTCCCAGCGTCACCTACAATTTTAAATTTTAAAAACCCAAACCTTTGAGATTTCCAAAACCTCAAAGGTTTTTATGATCAGACAATGAAAACATTAAAATGCCTGTTGATGCCGCTCCTGTTTCTTGCCCTGCTCTCCTGCCGTAAGGATGTCAACATCAGGCCCGAGGGCAGGTATGAAAGCCAGTTGTTCATCGAGAGCATTTTGTATCCCGGAGAAGAACCGAAAGTCTACCTGAGCCTGAGCCAGCCTTTCTTCAACGAAGAGGTAACGCCCCAGGAGATGTTCGCCCGGGGAGCAGAGGTGCGCCTGTCGGATGGCGCGCAGGAGGAACTGCTGTGGCCGGATTCCACCTTCGACAAGTTCCGGTGCCGCTGGACGCCCTACTATACCGGGGCGACCCCTGCCGCCTATGGCAAAACCTACGAACTGGCAGTCACCTTCCAGGGCAAAACCTATACCGCGACGACCACCATCGGCCAGGCAAAAGTCAATCTGGATGAAGTGGAATATACTCCGGAATTCTTCGATGTTTACGGCGGGCACGACGGCGTGATCCTGAGGTTCAGGGACGCTCCCGGAGAAAACAACTTCTACCGCTTTCAGATGGACCGCTTTCTGGATACCTCCCGCCACCACGCCCACATCCTGGAAGTGATCGAAAATGACTGCACCAACGGCGAGAAATTCTGGATCACCGACCTTGGCCGTACCATTTTCCGCGATGAAAACAACGACGGCCAGCCAATGGAACTGTACGCCGAAGTGTCGTTCGAATACCGGAGGGGCGATACGGCCTACATCTATCTCCAGTCGCTGGACGCCACATCGGCGGCCTTCTACGAGGATATCGACAACCAGTTGCAGTCCATCCTCAACCCCTTCGTAGAGCCCGTATTCCTGAAGTCAGCCATAGAAGGGACGCTGGGGGTGTTCGGTTCGGCCGTCCGTTCGGATACGATCGTATTTGTCTATCCTCAGGATAATCCCTGATGGTATCCGGGGAGAAGCGTTATGGGGCATTGTATGATGTAACAGAGGCCGGCATATCCTTTACTTCCCCTCCCAAAAATATCCAGAATTCTCTGTTAGCTTACCGTCGGAAATTTTATTGACAACGTTAAAATCCATAAACTATGAGGTTCATTTTTTTAATTTTAGTCCTGGTTTTGTTTTCCGGCGCGGCCTTTGGGCAATTTAAGGTTCCCGAAGCTTCGAAAGCAGGGCTTGCAAAAAAATACCCCAAAGCGGAGGCGGTTAAATGGAAGAGTGCCAAAGACGGTATTTACACTGCGGACCTGACAGCAGATGGCCAGAAAACGACGGCTGAATTTGATGGCGACGGCAACTGGGTGAAGTCGGAAATAAAGATCGGCGAGGAGGATCTCCCGGCAGCTGTGAAGCAGGCCATAGAGAAACAATACGCCGATTTCGAACTCGATTGGGTGAAAAAACTGTCGTCGCCCCAGGTTCCGGTGTCCTACCGGGTGGCCCTTGACCAGGAAGGATATACGGCGAGGGTCAACTTCAGCCCGGAAGGGAAAGTGCTGGACAAGGAGGAGGAGAGGGATTGAGGATTTGAGATTTTTGATTTGAGATTTGGGCCGGGTAGCCGTTGCAATGTTGATCTGCGGCGAGGCCTGTCTTTTTCCCTTTATCTGATACAATTTTTTTTCCTGTATTGTCCGTTATATTGCTCAGGTATCTGTTTATTCACTAATTATGCGAGCGCCGGCTCAGTAAAATTGCGGGAGTTCAAACCTTTGAGGTTTCCAAAACCTCAAAGGTTTTGGCATTTGGCACGGGCCGGTATCGTATCAATATCAAAAAGTATGAGAAGCTTTGCAATGTTATGCATCCTGCCTTTATTTTCCGGCGTCCTTTTTGCTCAGGACGAGGTTCCCGCCGCTGTGAAAGATGCTTTTGCCGGCCGGTTTCCCACGGCCAGGTTCGTCGAATGGGAAGACCCCAAAGATGACGTTTACGAAGTGGATTTTGAACAGGACGGGAAGGATATGATGGCAAAATTTGACGCCGGCGGCAACTGGGTAGAAACCGAAGTGGAGATCACGGAAACGGAATTGCCGAAAGCGGTATGGCAGGCCATCACCACCCAGTTTGCCGGTTACAAGATCGATAAGGTCGAAACGGAATCAACGCCGGAAAGGGCGCTGGCATATAAGGTGAGGCTCAAACAGGATGGGTCCGAAGCAAAGGTCACCTTCGGCGAAAATGGCGAGGTGCTCAAGAAAAAGGAGAAATCGGACGGCTAGTTTATCTTATCCACAAAATCCAGTTCCTTCTTTTCCTTCCTGTAGGCTTGCCCGAAGCGGTAGTTAAAGCCCAGGTACACGATCTGCTTATTGCGGGTATAGTCACGCCGGCGGTATAGTTCCGGCGTGTCGATGAGTTGTTCCCACTTCAGCGAAGCGAACACATCGGATACAGTGAGTATGAGGGAAGCCCTGTTCTGAAAAATATCCTGCCGGACGCCGAAGTTGAGCAGGAAAAGCGGCCTGGATTCTCCCTGCGCCGTCAGGCGGGAAGACCGGTAGTAGGCGTTCAACTGGGTAAAGGTAGTGGGAGTGACGTTCAGGCTGGCCGCCAGTTTGGAATCCCAGGTGATGTTGGACCGCTTTTCGGCGAAATCGAGGTTGGAGGCATCCAGTTCATTATAGAAAGCGGTGGCGCTGAAGGCCAGATCCAGAATATCTTTCACCTTTCCGGTGAGGATCAGCTCCAGTCCTGCTGAGGTTTCGTCGGCCAGGTTGACCTGCTTGGACTGCAGGATCGTATCTTCTACGATCTCTTTGATCTCGGAAAAAGCATCGTACTTATAGCGGTAATAGAGGTTGGGGATGAAGGAGAAGCCGTCCTTCTGCAGATGATAGCCCAATTCCAGGGAGTGCACCTGTTCGGGCAGCAGCCTGGGGTTGCCCACCTCGCGGTTTCTGGGGTCGTCGTACTCCGCGAAGGGATTGTGCTCGTCGCTGTCGGCGCGGTTGATCCTGCGGCTGTAGCTGAGCTGCAGTTCCTGGCCGTCATCCAGTTCGTAAGAAAGGTGCAGGGTAGGGAACAACTGGAAATAATCGTTGGGGATCTCTTCCCCGGTAGTCACGAGGCGGGAGTTGATGAACGTCTGCTCTGCGCGCAGGCCCGCCAGAAAGCTGAAGGCATCGAAGGAATGGCCGAAGGTGGTGTACAGGGCATGGATGTTCTGACGGAAAGTAAAATGGCTGGTCCGGTTGGGGTCGGTGGCCCAGCTATCATCCAGGGGCAGGAAGTTTTCCACCGTGAATTGAATATCATCCTTCATGAACTCGGTGAGGTAGCCGGCTTCCAGTTCGGAGTCCTCCCCGACGGGCCGGGCATATTCGACGGACAGCTCCGTCAGCGGGCCTCCTTTTTCGATGAGGTTCCGGCTTTGGGCGCCGGAAGCGAAGGGAAGGGTATAGTTCTCGTCGTAAAAGTTGTCTTCGGCTTCATCGTAGGCGGAACAGGCCAGCTCGACAGACAGGGTGTGGCCGTCATCGAATTCATGCTCGAAAGCGGCGCTCAGTTCCATTTCTTCTTCCCGTTCCAGCAAATCCCGTTCTATGGTGAAGGCGGAGAGGGCGTCATCCGTCACTTTCCAGTCGGACAGGGTGTTTTTATCCTCTTTTCCATGGTAGTATGTGCCGGCAATTTCCACCTGGCTGTTCTCCCCCATGGGAAAGCCTGCGCCGGCGCTCAGGACGTGCGCATACTCGTCGGTCTCCCGGAAACTGCTGTTTTCCGAGGTATAAACCGGCGCCCCGTTCTCGTCCTTTTCGATCCTCAGGTCTCTTTCCCTTCTGGGGGTATTGGCATGCCGGAAACTGTAGCTGCCGAAGATGTTCAGCCCTCC
>CAZAXA010000575.1:0-4005 GCA_964488965.1 uncultured Phaeodactylibacter sp.
TGGTGGTGGGCGCCAAGGGCAGCCCCCTGCAGCTCATCCTCAGCAGCATGTACCATATCGACGCGCCAACCGGCAATATTTCCATTCAGGAAGCTACGCCCTTCCTGCGCCCCGGCCATCCGCTCATCCAAACGGCCGTGCCCCTCTCGCTGGGCGACAGCCACAAGGGCTACCGCATTGTTGGCACGACGCCTGACATCCTGAGGCTGTACGAAGCGAAAGTAACAGAAGGAAGCATTTGGAAAGCCAGCATGGAAACTACCATCGGCGCCGCTGTTGCCGAGGGCCTGAAGCTTAAGGCCGGCGATTCTTTCTACAGCTCCCACGGCTTCGTTCAGGATGAAAACCTGGTGCACGACGATGCCGGCGCCTTTAAAGTAGTGGGCATTCTGCAGCCTACGGGCTCGGTCATCGACCAGCTGATCCTCACCAGCAACCAAAGTATCTGGGCAGTGCACGAGCACGGCGGAGAAGGGCACGAAGAGGAAACGGCTAAGGAAACAGAACATCCGCACGAAGAAGGCGAAGCGCATGATCATGAAGAAGAAGGGGCGGGAAATACAGAGGCAGCCCCCACCCATGCAGCCGCCTATGCTTCGGGCCGGCCCCTGCTCGAATACCCTGAAAAAGATATTACCTCCATCCTGATCAAATTCAAGAGCCGCACCAACTACCAGGCCCTCAACATGCAGCGCGGCATCAATGAAAATACGGGCCTGCAGGCCGCCACCCCCGCCATTGAGATCAACCGCCTGTACGCCCTGCTGGGCGTCGGCGCCAAGGCCCTGCGCTGGCTGGCCATCATTATCGTCGCCGTTTCCGGCCTGAGCATTTTTATCTCCCTGTACAGTTCCCTCCGCGACCGCCGCTACGAACTGGCCCTCATGCGGGTGATGGGCGCCTCGCCGGGCAAACTGCTCGTGCTGATCATCCTGGAAGGGCTCCTGCTGGCCGCGCTGGGCTACGCGCTGGGCATCGCCCTGAGCCATGCCGGCATGGGGGTGCTGGCCGGGCAGATGAAAGAGTCGTACCGCTATACTTTTTCCGGAATGGTATTCCTGAAAGAAGAGCTCCACCTCCTGGCCGGCGCCCTGGGCATCGGCTTCCTCGCCGCCATACTGCCGGCCATACAGGCCAGCCGGACGGATATTTCGACAACGCTGGCTGAAGGCTGAGGATTTGGGTTTTTTGATTTTTGATTTTGCTGATAAAATATCCATGTGGCCACGCAGTCTTTTGTCAACCCCGCCTATGGGCCGGAGGGCTTGCAACTGATGGGCATGGGCTTCAGCCCGGAGCAGGTGATCAGGATGCTCACCGGGAAGGATTCCGGGCAGATGTACCGGCAGGTGGGTATGCTCAATGCGGAGGGGGAAGCCGCCGCTTTCACCGGAGAAAGCTGCATCGAGGCCGCCGGCCATTATGCTGGCGACGGCTATGCCGTGCAGGCCAACCTGATGGAGAAGGCTACCGTCTGGCCGGCCATGGCCAGGGCGTTCGAAGCCTCCGGGGGGCAGCCCCTGGCCGAACGGCTGGTAATCGCTCTGGAGGCTGCCCAGGCCGAAGGCGGCGACATCCGCGGCAAGCAGTCGGCCGCCCTGATCGTCGTCGCCGGCCAGCGCACCGACAAGGCCTGGGAGGGCCGCCCCGTCGACCTGCGTGTCGATGATCATCCCAACCCTATCCAGGAACTCCGGCGCCTGCTCAAAGTACACCGCGCCTACGAGCATATGAACCGCGGCGACCTGGCCGTGGAGGCCGGCGATATCGGCAAGGCACGGGAGGAGTACGGCGCCGCCGAGGCTATGTTTCCGGATAATCTGGAGATGAAGTACTGGCACGCCATCGCCCTGGCCAATGGCGGTGAACTGGAGGCAGCGCTATCGATGTTTGAAGAGATTTTTAAGAAGGATGCCAAATGGAAGGTACTGACGCCTAGGTTGACGAAGAATGGGTTGCTGGCGGTGGACGAAAAGGGGCTGAAACGGATCATGGCGGCGGGGGATTGATTGCGTCTAAGAGCATGTTTAAGTTGAGGCGCGGTGGTTTGCGGAGTGGAGCAGCAAGCGTCGGCGAGGCTGGGTTAACCGTTTGCAATCGTTTTCAAACGGTTATAATCGCTTGTAAATGCTCAGCAGGCCGCCATCTGCCGCGAGCAGGTATGTAGGGGAAGAGGCAATAGCCTGTTTTTTCTGGAAACAGGCGAGATGTGTGGTTTCTGAATGTATTGGGGATATAGACGCAATAGGAGCTAAGGAAAAGGCGCAATGCGGGTTTTGGTTAGTTGTTGTTGCGTATACGCAAAGTTGTGGGCCATTCCAATAACCCAATGAAACTTTCCAAAAAAATCCCGAACTTGAGGAATAAAGCAGAAAAAAATGAGTGAAGCCGATATCAAACTCCGGATTATCCGCCTGATCGACAGTCAGCAGGGAGAAATACTGCAGGAACTGTACGAATTGATCCTCAACAAACTCTACCAAGACAGACGGGAAGAAGAGCCGCTGTCCGCCATTGAGATCGGATACAAGAAAATGTCAGAAGACAAGGAAAGAGAAGAAGAAGCCTTCGAATGGATCGAAGGTACGCTCCATTCGGAAGATCTATGAAAAAACGAGGAGAAATCTGGTGGGTAAATTTTGATCCCTCGGTCGGCCAGGAAGTGAAGAAAAAGCGTCCAGCCGTCATCATAAGCAATGATGTATCCAACAAATACCTGAAGAGATACCAGGTTGTTCCATTGAGTTCAAAGACAGGAAAATTATATCCGAGCGAAACCTTGGTTAAAGTTGGTGGCAAGGATAGTAAGGCCATGGCGGATCAATTGACCACGGTCAGCGAATTGAGGTTCTTGAATAAGATTGGTGAAGTATCGGCTAAAGAGATGGAAGAAATTGAACAGATAATCAGATTACAGCTCGATTTATAAAAAGGAAACGGCCCACAACACCGGCTACCTGGCCATGCTCCTAAGCGTCGCACGGCAGGTAGCCCACCGTTCGCTGCAAGCATAAAAGCCAAGAACGAATACAGGAGATGGTAAAATGGTAAGCCAAATTGGTGAAAATCAAGCTAGATTAAGCTGTTGATAATCAAGTGAATTGGTTTTTTTGGAACTTTAGCCAAGGGTGGATGCTTGAAAGAGATGTTTATGTTCATTAACTTGGTGAAGAGTTAACCGGTTTTCGATATGTAGGCCCCAACTTTTCCCCGGCCCGTTATCCGTTATTGACCGCCGTCGGCCGTGTGCCGGAGTTGGGGCCTATATATCGGACTTGGGTTAAGATTGTGGTTTAAACAGAAGAAAAATGGAAACAGCAAAAAAACTATCGAATTTACAACTTGAAATATTGAGAGTATTCAGCTTCGATTTAGAGGAAAAGCAGATAATCGAGATTAGAGATTTATTAGCAAAATACTTTGCTGAGAAAGCTACTGAAGAAATGGATAGGTTATGGGATGAGAGGGGTTGGAGTGAACAAACAATTGAAGAATGGTCAAAAGAACATATGAGGACAAAATATAAGCCCGAATGAGAGTCGTGATAGACACGAACGTAATGTTGATGTCAATATCCAAAAGATCAAAGTATAGGTTAATTTTTGATAGTTTGATATTGGGTGAATATGAATTGATGGTCAGCAATGAGATTCTTTCGGAATACGTTGAAAAGATAGAGGAAAAGGCAAACGCAATAGTGGCAAATAATATTGGTGAATTTTTAATCAATTCAAAATATGTCAATAAAATTGAAGTATACTATAAATGGAATTTAATAGAAAGAGATCCGGATGATAACAAATTTGTTGATTGTGCCGTAGCAGGAAATGCAAATTATATTGTTTCAAATGATGCTCATTTTAATGAACTCAAGAAAATAGATTTCCCCCTGTTGGAGTAATCAAAATAGATGAATTTCTGGGTATGCTGGAAAAGATAAATGAAAAAAAAAGGATGAGCCATCAGCGAACAATGCGTCAACACCATTAAGTTAAGCAGGTTGGC
>CAZAXA010000576.1:0-4000 GCA_964488965.1 uncultured Phaeodactylibacter sp.
ACCTGATGCGACGAGGGGCGGTAGATATCAGTAAGGTCCGTTACGTGGTGCTCGATGAGGCCGACGAGATGCTTAATATGGGTTTCAAGGAAGAGATCGACGAAATCCTGCAGGAAACTCCGGAAGGCAAACTGACCTGGCTGTTCTCAGCCACCATGCCGGAAGAGGTGCGCCGCATATCCAACCAGTACATGGTCAAGCCTTTTGAACTGAGCATAGGCCAGCCCAATACCGGCAACGAAGATATTGGCCATCAATACGCCACCGTCCGCCCCAGGGACCGCTACGAAGCGCTCTGCCGCTTTCTGGACTACGATCCCGAGGTGTACGGGCTGGTGTTCTGCCGCACCCGCCGCGATGCGGGCGAACTGGCCGAGCAGCTCAGCCGCGACGGCTACCGCACCGACGCCCTGCATGGAGACCTCAGCCAGGCCCAGCGCGACCGCGTAATGGAGAGTTTCCGTTCCCGCCATCTCCGCATCCTGGTCGCCACGGATGTCGCAGCCCGCGGCATCGATGTCGATAACATTACCCACGTCTTCCACTACAACATTCCGGAAGACCTCAATTTCTATACGCACCGTTCCGGGCGTACCGGGCGGGCAGGCCGTAAGGGGACTTCCGTGATTCTGGCCCACCCCAAAGACCTGGGGCTCATCCGGCGGCTGGAAAAGAAACTCAAAACCACCTTCAGCCCGGTGGACATTCCCTCCGGCCAGGAGATTTTCGAAAAACGCCTGCTGAGCTTCTTCCAGCGCATCAAAAAAACCGAAGGGCATGAAGCCATCAGCCCGCTGATCCCTCAGCTGATGTCGGAACTGGAAGGGCTTTCCCGCGAAGAACTCATCCACCGGCTGGCGTCCATGACCATGAGCCGGCAGATGAAGGCCCACCTCAACGGCAGAGAACTCAATGCCAAGGGTAAAGGCAGCCGATCCAGTGAACGGGAAACAGAACTGTTCATAAATATCGGCAGTATGGACATAGAGGGTAAAGCCGGCTTCCTATCCATGATCTGCAGCCTGTGCCGCATACCCGGCAGCGCTGTCGGCCGGATTGACATGAGCAGCAAACATACGTTCTTCAGCGTAGAAGAAGAGATGGCCGAAAGGGTTGTCCGTACTTTCGACGGTTCCCATTACCAGGGCAGGACACTACGCGTCAACGCCGGCAAACCCCAGAACGGACAGAAAAAAGAAAAGAAGAAAGGGTTCAAAAAGGGCAAGAAGAAATTCCAGGGCGCCTACTGACAAACTTCACCTTAAAATGCTGCTGGTTCAGTATATTTGGCCATAATACCGCAAAACCAGTAACAACTATGGCAGATAAAAAGAAAAAACTGCCCCGTGTTGCCTACTTCTGCATGGAATACGGGCTTGACAACCAATTCAAAGCCTACGCAGGCGGCCTGGGTATCCTTGCAGGCGATTATCTGAAAGGCGCCAAAGACCATAAATATCCCATCATTGGCATAGGCATCAAATGGAAGCAGGGCTATACCGACCAGATGATCGGCAAGGACGGCCAGCCCTATGACACCTACCACAACTACCGTTATGACAACCTGATGGAGGATACCGGCGTATCGGTCAACGTCACCATCCGGGGCCGCAACGTGCAGTGTAAGGTCTGGAAACTCGATGCTTTCGGCAATGCCCCCCTTTATCTGCTGGATACCGATGTGCCGGGCAATGAAGATGGCTGGATCACCGGCCAGTTGTACGGATGGTTCGGCGAAGAGCGCATCGCCCAGGAAATGGTACTGGGAATTGGCGGCGTGCGTGCCCTTCGCTCGCTGGGCATCGATGTAGATGTCTACCATTTCAATGAGGGCCATGCGCTGTTCGCCGGCTTTGAGCTCATACGCGAAAAGATGGAAGACGGCATGGCCTTCGAAAAAGCCTGGGCAGCAAGCCGGGAAGAGATCGTTTTCACCACCCATACCCCGGTCATCCAGGGCAATGAGTCCCATCCGGTCGACCGGCTGATGTACATGGGCGCCAACCTGGGCATGAAGCCCGGCCAACTGCGCCGCCTGGCGGGCGACCCCTTCAATATGACGGTCGGCGCCCTGCGCCTGTCCAGAAAATCCAACGCAGTGGCCAAGCTTCATGGCAAAACCGCCAACAAGATGTGGGAACACATCCAAGGCCGCTCGGAGATCGTAGCCGTCACCAACGGCATACACCTGGGCACCTGGGTGGACAGCGCTATGCTCAAAGCGGCAGAAAAAGGTAAAGACCTGTGGAAACCCCATCAGAAAAACAAACGGGCCCTTATCCGTTTTATCAAGGATAGAAATGGCATAGAATTCGATGAGAACAAACTGCTGATCGGCTTTGCCCGCCGTTCCGTGCCCTACAAACGCAGCGACCTGATCTTCTCCCGCCCGGAAGTGATCGCCCCTTACCTCGAGGACGGCAGAATCCAGATCGCTTTCTCCGGGCGCGCTCACCCGCTGGATGACCGCGGCAAAGAGATCGCCGCCAATCTGGTGGCCATGTCCAAAAAATATCCCAAAGCGGTCGCCTTCCTGGAAAACTATGACATGGAGATCGGCGCAGCCCTGACGCGGGGCTCCGACGTATGGCTCAACAACCCGCGCCGCCCGAAGGAAGCCAGCGGCACCTCCGGCATGAAGGCCGCCATGAACGGCTCCCTCAATGTGAGCATCCTCGACGGCTGGTGGCCGGAAGCCTGCAAGCACGGCGTCAACGGCTGGCAGATCGGCGACGGCTTTGAAAGCAAGGACGAAACCAAACAGGATGACCACGACCGCGAAGCGCTCTATAAAGTGCTGTTGGAAGAAGTCGTGCCCACTTACTACGAAAACCGCGACAAGTGGGTGGAGATGATGAGAGCCAGCATTCTGAGTACGAAAAAGGAATTCTCCGTACAGCGGATGCTGGAGGAGTATTATGAGTTGTTGTATAACAAATGATGAGCTGTTCGGCCTCGGCATTCAGGCTTGCAGCCTGGCAAGGAGGCGTTTGATGTATCACATCGGCCGGCGCCGCCGCTTTCCGGCTAAGCGCAGGACATTCCCATTAAGAACGTGCTGGAACCCTGCCTTCCACAGCGCATCCAGTAAAAGATAGATTTATCCCCCCTCAATCCCCAAAAACCTCATCCAGTTCCATCTCGAAGCCCGGAAAAATGCCGGAGGGCGCCATTTCTCCCTTCACAAAAGGCGTTTGGCGAAGCAGCCGGTAGCGGCCGTTTTCATCTAAGCGGTAGATGAGCAGGGTGCCTTCGTGCGGGTGGGCCACCCAGTATTCACGCACCCCGGCATGTTGGTAGAGTTCGTACTTTTCGGTGAGGTCTTTGGCGGCGGTGCTTTTGGAGAGGATCTCGATGATCCAGTCGGGCGGGCCCTGGCAGCCGCGCTCGTCGAGCTTTGTGCGGTCGCAGATGACGCTGATGTCGGGCTGTACTACGGTATCAGTTTGCTCTGCTGTTTGCTGATCGGCCGGAAGGGGCAGGCGGACGTCAAAAGGAGCGGCAAAAACCTGGCAGGGTTTTCCAACCAGATAGTTGGCAATGAGCCGGAACAGGTTGCCTGACAACTGCTGATGAGAAGTGCCTGGAGCAGGCGACATACGGAAAATCTTGCCGCTGATCAACTCAACCATATCGTCGAACTGCCAGCTGAGGTAGTCGGCGTAGGTATAGCGTTTACTAAGATCGAGTTGATTGATATCTGTTATCATCCAGGACGGTTTGATACAAAAATACTCCTAATCCTCAAAAATAGCAATTTATGGCCACCGGCGCCCGCACGGCAGGCCTCCGCCAGGCCGGTATGGAGCAGAACAGTCCCCTTATAGGCCCTCAACTTCCCTACCCCATTACCAGATACCCCAGGTAAAACGCATACATCCCCAGGAACAGCGCGCCCTCCCATCTTTCCAGCCGGTGGCCTCTGCCGGTGAAGATGAAGAGAAAGAGCAGGGCGCTGGCCAGGATGTGCAGGGCCAGGTCGATAAAGGAGGGGGCAGTG
>CAZAXA010000577.1:0-3992 GCA_964488965.1 uncultured Phaeodactylibacter sp.
GATCGCTTCCGGCCAAACACCAAAATTGCAAATTTTTGCGACAAAATTGAAAGCCGGGTGAGGGGCTTTGGGTTAACTTTGTCCCGTCATTTTGTTGTTGGTTGCTTGTTGTTGCTTGCTTGTTGCCCGGCCTGAGCAGCCCCTGAACAGACAACAGACAACAAGGATTAGACATAGCCCTGCTCCATCAAAAGCTTAAATATAAACAACCTGAAAAACATGAAAAGCCATCACTTCATCCTCATCCTTCTGCTGGCTTCGGCCTGCAGCTCTGCCCAGCGGGCCGAAAAGGCATTTGGAGATTCTCTTTTCCAACACTGGGTACACGCACACGAAGAAGACCAGGACGGCTACCGGGCCTTCCGGCCGGCCTCTTATGGCCTGCCTCCGTCCCGGGGCCGGGAGGGCTTCGAGATTCGCAGGGACGGCGCCTTTATGCACTACCCCATCGGCGCGGCCGATGCGCCCGAAGAAGCAGTGGCGAAGTGGGCGCTCAAAGACAAATCCACCCTTGTGGTAAGGCCGGAGGATACTTCCCGCCCTTCCTTTGAGCTGAGGATACTGGAGGTACAGAAAGACCTGCTCAAGGTTGCGCAATAGAGATTTGTTTCGGCTCATTATGTGAGGTGGTAACAGAAGCTGTGACAAAACAGGTTTGCCGGTGATTTTTCCGGCTTACCCTTGTTACATTATAACCTCATCGCGGAGGGCAACACCTTTTCCCGGCTGTGCCTGGTGGAAGGCGCCGCCCTCTCAACCCCTTATTTCCAAACCATTAAAACTTTACATCATCATGAAAACGTCCACCCTCTTTACCTTTCTCCTGGCTATGCTGATGGCCGGCATTTGCAACGCCCAGGGCCTCTCCCAATTCGAGGGGCGCCTCAAACAACGCGCGCCTCATCACCATTTGAAAGAGAAAAAACTCCAGGACACTCCATCAACCGGCTATTACACCCCCGTCATCAGGCAGCGGACATGCGGCACTATGGAGGCCGACGCCGCCCTGCGCGCCCGCTACCCGCAAATGGGTACGCTGGAGGATTTCGAGCGCCGCATGCAGCAGGCCCTTCAGGGCCGGGACGTGCGCGGGCCGCAGGAGGTCATCACCATCCCCGTGGTCGTGCACGTCATACACAACGGGGAGGCGGTGGGAACCGGGCCGAACATCAGCAGGGCCCAGATACAATCACAGATCGACGTGCTCAATGAGGACTACCGCCGCAACGGCGCCGGCTTCAACAACCATCCTGCCGGAGCCGACGTGGAGGTTCAGTTCGCCATGGCCGTCGTCGACCCCGCCGGCAACCCTTTGCCGGAGCCGGGCATCCACCGCGTCAACGGCGGGCGGGCCTTCTGGGAAGAGGCCGCCATCGAGAATACCCTCAAGCCCAATACCATCTGGGATCCCAACCGCTATTGCAACATCTGGACAGCCCAGTTTGGCGGCGAGACCGCCAACCTGCTGGGCTATGCCCAGTTCCCTAGCCTGTCGGCCCTCCCGGGCCTGGAGCAGAACATGGGCCCGGCGCAGACCGACGGGGTGATCATCCGCTGGCAGTCCTTCGGCCGGGTGGGCAACCTGACGCCGCCCTACGACCGCGGCCGCACCGTCACCCACGAGATCGGCCACTGGCTGGGCCTGCGCCACATCTGGGGCGACGGCGACTGCTCGGTGGACGACTTCTGCGCCGACACCCCCCTGGCCGGCCAGCCCAACTACAGTTGCGTGGCCGTCAACAGCTGTGCCGGCGGCGACCGCGACATGATCGAAAACTATATGGATTACACCGAGGACGCCTGCATGTCCATTTTTACCAACGATCAAAAAGCCCGCATCCGCACGGTGATGGACAACAGCCCCCGCCGCAGGGAACTGAAGAGCTCGGCCGTGCACCTGGGCGGCGGCCCCAGCGGCGCTCCGGTGGCCTCCTTCAACGTCAGCCGCCGCGGGGCCTGCGCCGGCTCTTCTATCGTATTCACCGACCAGTCGTCCAACAACCCCACTTCCTGGCAGTGGCAGTTCTTCGACGAGAACGGCAACCTGCTCGCCACTTTCAATGGCGCCCAGCAAACCATCACCTTTAATACGCCGGGGCTGTACAGCGTAGCGCTCACCGCCTCCAACGGCTCGGGCAGCGATGTAGTAGAAGCGGAGAACCTCATCACCATCGTTTCTTCCTCCCTCACCGGCCCCTTCATCGAAGACCTGGAAAACCTGGGAACCGCTCTGGACGAATGGGTGCTGTACAACCCCGATGCCGACCGCACTTTCCAGGTCGCCGACGTCAGCTCCTACGGCAACGGCAGCCACAGCCTCGTCTTTGACAACTACAGCACCGATGACGACCCTTCCGGTACGGTGGACGCCCTCATCAGCCCGGCGCTGGACTTCAGCGGGCTGAACGTCCCATACCTGTACTTTGAGCACGCCTACGCGCCCTACGGCGGCCAGTATTCCGACACCCTGGTGCTTTTCTACTCGACCGATTGCGGGGCAACGTTCAATCCGCTCTGGTTCAAGGGCGGCGCCGAACTGGCCACGGCGGCGGCCACGCAGGCCTCTTTCCAGCCCAACGCCAACCAGTGGGACTGGAACCAGATCTCTCTAGGCTTCCTCGCCGGGCAGCCCAGCGTCCACCTCGTGCTGGCCAACATCTCGGGCTGGGGCAATAACCTGTACCTCGATGAAATCTCCTTCATCGACGGGCTGGATTATACGGACGGAGCGCCGGAAGCAGATTTTGGCGCCGCCCGCACCCGGGTATGTGCCGGCGAGCTGGTGCAATTCCAGGATTACTCCGGTAATTTTCCGGGCAGTTGGTTCTGGCAGTTCGAAGGAGGGGCGCCTTCCAACAGCGAAGTTCAGCATCCCATCGTGCGCTATAACAACCCGGGGCTTTACGATGTTGGCCTGGCAGTTTCCAACCTGTTCGGCTCCGACGGCATCAGCGCGCCCAACTTCATCGAGGTAGTCCCCCTGCCGAATATTAATGTGTCCATCACCCAGGGATCGGCCTGCGGCGGCCAACCCTTCACCCTGACGGCCAGTGGAGCGAACAGCTATGAGTGGTACGACCAGCGTAGCGGCACTCTGGTCTTTGAAGGGCCTTCGCTGTCTGTAGTACTGTATGAAGACTGGCAGTTCACCGTCATCGGCCGCAACAACCTGGGTTGTGAAAGCATAGAGGTCTTTGAGGTGAACATCAGCGGCCCGCCCACGCCCACCATTACCATGCAGGGCAGCCAACTGGTGTCCAGCGCGGCAGCCGGCTACCAGTGGTACCTCGACGGTAACCCCATAGCGGGCGCTACCCAGCAGTCGATCCTACCCCCCTCCTCTGGCGCCTATATCGTCGAAGTGTTCGGCACGGATGGCTGCGCGGCCATTTCTGAGCCCTTCGTGCTCAACCTGACCGGAACTTCCGATCCGGAAGACATCAGCGCGACGATGCGGGCTTTCCCCAACCCGACTACCGGGGCCCTTCAGTTGGAGATGGACAACGATATTCAAGGCGAACTGGCCATAGAAGTACGCAATGCCCTGGGGCAGGCTGTACTGCGGCGCCAGGTGGAAAAAAGGACGGAGCGCCTGTCTCTGCCGCTCGACCTGGCAGGGCTGCCGAATGGGCTGTACGTGGTCAGTGTGGAGCATGAGGCGTACCGGGGATTGAAAAAAGTGGTGAAGCAGTAAGTTGCGTTGCTATTAAGCAAGTTGCTGCCATAGAAAACAATTAAGAAATTAAGTCATCTCGAATTTTGATATAGAACACGGATAACGCAGACAGATAAAGCGAGTTTTTACGGAATACATCCGCAAAATCTGCGTTATCCGTGTTCTGTTTTTCCCGGCATAAAAATCTGGGATGATCCATATTCAGTTCGGCCTATAACGGGCAACTATCCAATTCATTGTCCAAGCAACTCCGCCATCTCCCCCTGCTCCGCCGCCGCCGCCGCCCGCGCCTTCTCCGCAAAATCCTCCCCCTCGC
>CAZAXA010000578.1:0-3984 GCA_964488965.1 uncultured Phaeodactylibacter sp.
CTGATCAACCGTTATATTGCGCTGGCCTTTCAGGATACTGTTGATCACGTGGTTGTAAGTCCCCAGTTGCTTGGCAATATCCGATTTGCCCTTGATGAGGTTGTGCTTCTCCAGTTCCCGAAAGACCTTCCTAAAGCGCTGATTTACAATGTTGTCGGAAAAATTACTCATTTTGAATAAAAATGTTTTGAAAAAAGTTGACCTAAAACAACTTTTTGTTTTATATTTGTGAAGCAAAGAATCGAAAAGCAACAATAAAGTGCAATGACGGCGCTAAAGATACAAAAAGTTTTTCAATTTTTTGACATTTTTTGAGTTTTCAAGTCCATTAAATACCAAAGCAATGAATACAGGTAGTCCCAACCACAGGCAGGCGCCTCCCAGGCGGCATCAGGAGGGGCGCCTCTCCCGGCGGAACCAGCACATGCGGCAGGGCGGCGAAGGCGTTTTCTTCACTCCCATCACCCTGGCGGAAATCCTCCACCATATACGGCTGGGGCTGAGCAAACTGGCGGTGGCCCTACGCTACCAGTTCCACCGGCTGACCGCCGGGGTTCTGAGCGACATCCGCCTGCCCTGGTACAAGATTGCCGTGGCCCTCATTATTTTATTCATAATGGCCAAGAAGGATATACAGTTCTCGATCAACATGAAAGCGCCGCTGCCCGCTTACGGCAGTGAAGAAGGGCAGAGCAGCCAGATGAGCCTGGCCCGGCCCATCGCCCTGAAGATGCAGGAAAGCACAGTGGCCGCCACCCGGCTGGATGAGCAAAGGGCGCGGGCCTATATCAACCGCTTCCGCAAAGTGGCCGCCGCCGAGATGGAAAAGTTCGGCATCCCCGCCAGCATAAAGATGGCCCAGGGGTTGCTGGAAAGCCGTGCAGGAGAACATCCGCAGGCGCGCCAGGCCAACAACCACTTCGGCGCCCCTCTGGCCGGGCAGGCCTTCGACAGCGCCTGGGAGAACTGGCGCGCCCACAGTTTGCTGCTCCAGCAGGAATACCCGGCCTTGTTCAGAGCAGGAACCAGTTATAAGGACTGGCTTGAGGCACTTGGAAAGTCCGGATATTCCAGCGACGGGGCATACGCCAAAAAACTGGCCGAACTCATCGAGCGCTTCGAACTCTATGCGCTGGACCAGTTCTAATGGCCCGATAATGCTTATTCTTTATTCTCTCCTATAGTGGTTTTCTCATGATTACGCCATGGCCGTCTTGTCGCATACGAGACGGCCTTTTTGTGATGAGCGGGCAGGTTCGGGCATGGGCGTTCGGGCTTCGGGCCGGGCCCGGCTGTTGTTATTCGGCAGACTGCCGCGGCGCCGGTATAAAACATTGGCGCGGCCGCCGGCGTTGATAGTATTATCCGCGTTTGTACAAATTTCCAGGCAGCGGGAAAACCTTAAAATCACCAGGATCATGAGGAATATCTTTGTGAATGTGTTCATCGCAGTGGCCAGCAGCTCTTTCACATTCCTGCTCTTTCAGCATTACTACCGGGCGCCGGCCCCTCTGCTGCCGGGCGAACCGCCGGCGCGCCTGGTCGGCCACGCAGAAGCCCCTCTGAATACCAACCCCCGGGAGTGGGCCCAACTGCCTCCCGCCGATTTCGTTTCCACCTCCAAACTGGTAACGGCAGCCGTGGCCAATATCAATACCCTAAGCGCCAGCGGCTACCGGGTATCTTCCGGCTCAGGGGTCATCATCTCTTCCGACGGTTATATCATCACCAACCACCATGTGGTGGAAGACGGGGCCTCCTTTGAGGCTACCCTTTCCGACAAACGCAAACTGGAAGCCAAACTGCTGGGTTCAGACCCCAGCACCGACCTGGCCCTGCTCAAGGTCGACGTGCGCAACCTGCAGCACCTCTCTTATGGCGATTCCGAGAAGGTGGAAGTAGGGCAGTGGGTGATGGCCGTGGGCAACCCTTTCAACCTTTCCTCTACCGTGACGGCGGGCATCGTCAGTGCCAAGGGCCGCAATATCAATATCCTGCGGGGCGCCTACGCCATCGAATCCTTCATTCAGACCGATGCCGTGGTCAATCCCGGCAACAGCGGCGGAGCGCTGGTCAATGAACAGGGGGAACTGATCGGCATCAATACGGCCATCATCAGCGAATCGGGAGGGTACGAGGGTTACTCCTTTGCCATTCCCGCCAACCTGGTCGGCAAGGTCATCGCCGATATCCGGGAGTTCGGCCAGGTGCAAAGGGCCATACTGGGCGTAGGCATCTCCGACGTGACCGATGAGCTGGCCGCCGGCCTCTCCCTGCCGGTTGTGGCTGGCGTATATATTACCAATGTGGGCAATGAGAGCAGCGCCGCAGAGGCCGGCCTGCGTTCCGGCGATGTGATCGTCAGCGTCAATGGCATCCGTACCAATTCCGTCCCCGAGCTTCAGGAACAGGTGGCCCTCTTCCGCCCTGGCGACCGCATCAGCCTGGAGTTCTACCGCGAAGGCCGGAAATACCGCCGCGACAATGTGGTGCTCAAAAGCCTGGATAATTCGGTATCGGCAATCAAAAGATAAATGTCAGTCAAAGATATTGTCTCCATATTATTTACGGCGCCAATGCCTTGAACAATTCACTCTGGCCTTCGCTGTGAAGGGAATAATCATGCCCGGCGGGAACGAAAAAGGCCTCGCCTCTGGCGTAGCCGCTCCCGTCCGGCAAAAAAACTTTGCCTTCAATGACGATCACGATCTCCGGCCCACGGGGTGTTTCGGGCTGGTAGCGCTGCCCCGGAGATAACCGGATGCGGTTGAGCTGAAAATCGGCCGCAGGAGTCGGATAAACCCACTCCGCCTCCGAAACGGGTTCGCCCTTAAGGATCTGCGGTTCGACGGGCCCGAACGACAGATGGGCCAGCAGCTCCGGCACATCCACATGCTTTTCCGTCAGGCCGCCGCGGAAGACGTTATCCGAGTTGGCCATCAGCTCCACGTTCACTCCTTCCAGATAGGCGTGCGGGATGCCGGCGCCCTGGTAGATGCCTTCGCCCGGCATGACTTTCACCAGGTTGAAGAAATAGATGGAAAACACGCCCCGGTCGTAATGGCCGCCGTCCAGCATGTGGTTGTCGAAAGCCTGCATGGCCCAGTATTCCGGCTGGCCTTTATCCAGCTTTCCGGCCCGGGCCAGCGGGCGGAGGCGCTGCGCCATAGGCTGCAGCATGCGGTCTACCTCTTCCTGCGGCATCTCCATGACGCCCTTGTAGAGCCGGAAAATGCTGTGTTCCGCAAACAGCGGCCGCAAAGGGCCGAACTCCGGCGTCTCTTCCAGGATGCGTTCCAGGGCGGCCTCGCTCCGGAACCCGTGCAGCAGCCAGAATTCGGTGAGGGCCACCATGACTTCCGGCTTGTGGTTGTCGTCCTTGAAGTTCCGATGGGGTGCGTTCAAAGGTATGTCTTGTTCATTTTCGCGGCGGAAGCCGGCCTCCGCCTGTGCCTTGGTGGGGTGAGACTGAATGGACAGCATCTGGCGGACGTCCAGTATCTTGAACAGATAGGGCAACCCGCCGCCAAAATGCCGCTGCACCGATGGCCCCAGCCATTCGGGATGCTGCCGGAGCAGCTCGTCCAGAGGAAAGGCCTGCCCGTTTGGCCTGACCAGGGCCGGGCCCCGGTTGTGCGCCCCCATCCACAGCTCGGCGAAGGGCTGCCGGCCTTCATTGTCAATCCCGAGTAATGCCGGCAGATAGTCAAACCCGCCCCAGGCGTAATGCTGTACGACTCCCTCCAGGGGAAATACTTTTTGCTTCACTTCGATCATTTTGTATCCGAAATTTCCCGTTTTTTGATTGGAATTCAAAGCCGGGGCCGCTTATCGTTGCCAGCCGCCGCCCCGGAGCAGGTTATACGGGAAATAGTGGAGGAGGGTTCGCCGCCGGTGTTATTCGTTATTATGTACTGAATTCTTACAAACCAGGGCACGGCGGGAAGCCGCACCCTGGCGTGGGCCCCCAGGCGGCGCATTATT
>CAZAXA010000579.1:0-3981 GCA_964488965.1 uncultured Phaeodactylibacter sp.
GTCCGGAGTGCCCAACTCGCTGCCGGCCATGGTGAAGGCCTACCGCATGCAGGAGAAGACCAGACAGGTGGGCTTCGAATGGGAAAACAGCGAACAGGTCTGGGAAAAGGTGGAAGAAGAACTGGCGGAATTCAGAGAGGCCCTGCAGCCGGGCCTGCCGCAGGAGAAACGCGAAGAGGAGTTCGGCGATGTCCTTTTCTCCCTCATCAATTATGCCCGTTTTCAGGGGATCGACCCGGAGACCGCCCTCGAGCGCGTCAACCGGAAGTTCAAAAAGCGCTTCGAATACATCGAGGCCAACGCCGCCAGGGAACTGACGGAAATGAGCCTGGCAGAAATGGACGCCCTCTGGGAACAAGCCAAAGGCCTCAAATAATTGCAGGCAGAGCATATCGTTAGCCCGCAATTTCTTACCTTTGCACTCCCTAAGAATACAAATCGCCCTGCAACTACGGATAGCCCGTATTTGTTCAGATTACAGTACGTTTCGCATTATCCTTAACCACTGGAATATCTTTATGAGAAAGATAGAATTGGACATAGTCGCGTTGTCTCATAGTGTCACTCAATCCCACAATTATGCAGTGGTATTAGGCGAACAGGGCGGTTCCCGCCGCCTCCCGATCGTCATAGGCAGCTTCGAGGCACAGGCCATCGCCGTGGCTATGGAACGCATGACCCCGAACCGGCCGCTGACCCATGACCTCTTCAAAAATACTCTGGAAATTTTCAATATCGAGCTTAAAGAGGTTGTCATCAACAACCTGCTGGACGGCATCTTCTACGCCCGGCTGATCTGTATAAAGGATGGAGAGATCATTGAGGTCGACTCCCGCACTTCCGACGCCCTGGCCATGGCCGTGCGCTTCAACTGCCCGATCTATACCTACGAATTTATTCTCGACGCTGCCGGCGTCGTGCTTGAAGAGGCGGAAGAAGAAGAAAAAAGCACCGCCCCGCAACGCACGCCGCCCAAAGGAAAAACGGCCTCTCTCTCCTCCTACTCCATCGACGCCCTGAACAAAATGCTGGAAGAAGTGCTCAACGAGGAGAACTACGAGCGCGCCGCTGAGATTCGCGATGAGATCAGGCGCCGGCAGGAGAAATCGTGATCAGGAGCTGACTGCTCTACTTTTCACCTCCAGGCCTGGCCCTTCTCTTCAACCGCCATTTACATCCCCCACCTTGATGGCCAGGAACTCATAATCATGCAAAGCCATCCCAGAGTAAAATTCCCTTGCTGTTATAGATGCGGCTTCCGGAAACGCTTCCAGCCAGGGGTTCTGCGGATCGGGAAAAACATAAAACCGGCCTACAAACCGCCAGCTGGTGTTATTGGGGAAACCGGCAGCTTGACCCAACAGGAACCGGCGCAGAGCGATGAGATCCAGCCCGGTAACGCCCCCCGAATTATTGACATCGGCAGCAATGAGCGCATAAGGGCTGTTCAAAAGTTGTATCCCCAAAATGTGTTTGCTTATCAGTACCATGTCAAAAAGAGAAACATTGTGAGAATGCCCTGTATCCTTAAAAGGAGTTACCAGATAAGATTGGCCCTCTTCCAGCCCGAAAAAATAAGAACCGCCATAAATCCCTGTAAATGCAGTCGCTGTAGTGTCGCCTGATAAATAGGCCTTTACATCATAAACGCCGGAAAGGCTACCGAACCATGATGAATAATAATAAACGCTAATCCCCACAGGGTTGGAGGCCCCGCACAGATCAAAAGAGCTTAATACAAAAATTTCGGCTGCACAATAAGCGATAATGGAATCCTGCCGCCAGGCATAAACTTCCAGGGTATTTGGCCCAACATCCATACAAGACAAAGTGAGGGTGGTGGCTTCAGGATCAGCTTCTTCTCCCTCCTGGTTTACGGAGAACAATACACCATCCGGAAAACTACTCAGGGCAGTATCTACCAGAAGGGCGGCGCCCAGCTCATAAACGGCCCCATCCGCCTGCCCGTCGCCATCTTGGTCAACGGCATTGAGAAAGACCGCCCGTTTTTGACAAATCAGGTTGATAACCGGGCTCTGGCCCGTAATAGTTAGGCCTTCTGCCGGACTATGATTAAAAAAATTGCCGGAAACCTCAGAAAGAAGCAGCAGCCCCAATACAGGCAGAGCCAGGCACAAACATGGCCCCAGAGAGTGCATAAGCGTCGGATTGAATGCCATCTTTTTCATTTTTACACGGATTATAATTTGTACAAGCGGTTGTTACCTAACGATATAGAACAACCGCTTGTACTGTTTTACCGGGGCAGATGGCTGTTTGCCAATAATACAATGACGTATCTAATATATGGCTTTTTTTAATTCAATTCAAGCTTTTTTAACACCTCGATCACCTCTTCCATCATCTCCTCCGTAAAATCCAGGTGAGTCACAAAGCGCACCGCCTGCGGGCCGAAAGCCGAGGCCCTGACGCCTTTGGCGGCCAGCTTCTCCAGAAAGGAGGCCGCAGTGTAGGGCGGTTTCACATGGAAAATGATGATGTTGGTCTGTACCGGCCGTACTCCGCTGACATAGGGCATGCGCGCCAGGACAGCGCCGATCTTTCTGGCCCGCTCGTTGTCTTCCCGCAGCCGTTCCACGTGGTGGTCCAGGGCGTAGATACCGGCGGCGGCCAGATAGCCTGCCTGCCGCATGCCGCCACCCATCACCTTGCGCACCCGCCGGGCCTGCCGGATGAAAGCCTCACTGCCGATGAGCACCGACCCTACCGGCGCGCCCAGCCCCTTGGAAAGGCATACCGAAATGCTGTCGAACTGTTCGCCGACGGCCTGCGGCGTTTCGCCTGTTTCCACCAGAGCATTAAAAATGCGCGCCCCGTCCAGGTGGAGGGCCAGCCCTTCATGCCAGCATAATTTGCTGATGGGACGAATCTCCTCCAGGGTATAATAGCTGCCTCCCCCTTTGTTGCAGGTATTTTCCAGCACCACCAGGCGCGTCCGGGGCAGCCAGTCGAAGGCAGGTTTGATGGCGGCCGCCACCTGCCCGGCAGTGATCTTCCCGTTTTCACCCCGGATCAGGTTGATAGCCACCCCGGAATTATAGGCATACCCCCCCGCTTCGTACTGATAAACATGAGAATCCTCCTCGCAGACGAGCTCGTCCAGCGGCTGAGTATGTACCTTGACCGCGATCTGGTTGGTCATGGTGCCGGAAGGGCAGAACAGGGCGGCCTCTTTGTGGAAAAGAGCGGCCACCTTAGCTTCCAGAGCATTCACGGTGGGGTCTTCGCCGAAGACATCGTCGCCCACTTCCGCTTCCATCATCGCCCGCAGCATGGCCGGCGTGGGTTTCGTAACGGTATCGCTGATTAGGTTGATCATATCGGTTTTTGCTGAAAAATTACAAAAAAAAAGCGCCTCTTCCCGGACAAAACCGGCAAGAGGCGCCATACGCTTTACGATGTATCTGTACAGGAGAGGTTCCTCCTAATCTTCTTCCACTTCCTCGAACTGGGCGCGCCGCGCCTCGTACTCCAGGTGCGACTGCAACGAGGAGACGAACAAATCCTGGTATTCCCGCAGGCCGGTGCCCGCCGGAATGCGCTTGCCGACGATCACGTTCTCCTTCAGGCCGTTGAGGTGGTCTTTCTTGGCGCCGATGGCCGCCGTGCTGAGCACCTTGGTGGTCTCCTGGAAGGAAGCGGCGGAAATCCAGCTTTCCGTACCGAGAGAGGACTTGGTGATGCCCTGAAGCAGCGGGCTGGAAGTAGCGGAAACCGCATCGCGGTATTCCACCAGCTTCTTGTCATTGCGCCGCAGGAAGGAGTTCTCTTCCCGCAATTGCCGCAGCGTGACGAGCTGGCCGGGGCGCAGGCGGTTGGACTCGCCGGCCTCGGTGACCACCTTCTTGTCGAAAATCCAGTCGTTCTGCTCCAGGAATTCGTATTTCTCGACAGCTTCGCCTTCCAGGAAGCTCGTATCGCCCGGGTCTTCGATCTGAACGCGGCGCATCATCTGGCGTA
>CAZAXA010000580.1:0-3969 GCA_964488965.1 uncultured Phaeodactylibacter sp.
ACGGGGCGGAGTATGACCTGAAAAGAACCATCCAGGACAAATCATACTTTTTACAGCATTATCCGGAAATCAGCCGCAACCGCGGCCAGGGTTATAATTACCGGGATTTGGAGGGGATCTGGAATACGGAAAATATCTCCGGATTCGAAAGGCGGGTTACGGCCATGATGGGGATTCCTGATGCAAGAAGGAAAAGTATCAGCAACTTTCAGGTCGTGGAACAAAATGAGGTGTTTCATTACCGGGTAATCCTGGAGGGGATAACCGTTTGGGCCAGCCGGTATGGGTACCCGGCCAGCGGGGAAGCCCGGGATGCTGCGGAACGGATCCTGGCCCTGGCGAAATCGCCGAAAAACTACAAGCGCATCGATTGTAATGCGGAGGGGGTGTATACCTTTAAAATCGTTGCTTCCCCGGACAATGAAGCCATTCATCCCGGAACCTATCCGAGCGCCAAATTGCGCCGCCGGGCTATCCGGAAGTTGGCGGATGCCATGCAAAGCAATCTGTACCCTCCAACCACCAACCCCCCGGCCACTGACCCTCCAACCACCAACCCTCCGGGAGATGGCGCCCAAACCTTTACTGAAATTTTTGCGAAAACGCCTCCTTGTCAACCTTTAACCGGTGCCCCGGCCTATCATTTCCGGGCAATAGATGAAGATGATATTTATGCCTATCACCCCGAGACATTTCCGCCGCCTCACCCCAATCCGGAATACCAGGCCAGAAGAACTTTACTCCTCTCCCGCCTTGCTGCTCTGGACGAACAGTATTCTCTGATCTGCACAGGAAAAGGTGTTTCTACGGCCGGAAGCCACAGCCGGTACCGGTACCAGCTAACCGATAAAAAAACGGGCCAGGCTCTATGGCTGAGTTACGCGGTTTATCCCTCCGTGGAAGCCGCTTTTCAGGCTTTCCAGAACGAATTTTACGGGCTGATCGAGCTGGCAAGGGACAGAGAAAATTATAAAGTAAGCACGGGCCAGGAACAAACGGCCATTTACCTGGCAGGGCCGGAAGGCAACTATCTGGCTTTTGTTCCGGAGAGTGAAATGGAAGGGTTCCAGGATGAAGAAGTTATCCGTTTTCGCCAGGAACATGCCCTCAGGTTTCCACTATTCAAAGAGATGGAACTCTTCAGGTTCAGGCTGGTCAGCCTTGACGGAAGCCTGAACCCGACCGAAGACTGGCTTAGCTCTCAAACTTTTGCCGGCCCCTTTGAAGCCCTGAAGGAGTTTTTTAACTTCCTGGAATTACTCTCCAATAAAAATAATTGGTTGAAAACGCAGGATGAGGAAAACCTTTTCTGGGGAATCGCCGTCGGAGAAGTCCTGCTGGAAGGCAGCCAGGTTTACAATTCGGAATTTGACGCTTGGGAAGGGACAAAAAGCTTCCTCCGGCATTTCCAGGAAAGGCAGCCTTTGGTTTCCTATATTGATTATTGGGATAATTGCCGTTGCACATTCAAGGCAGTCAGTAGTGATTACTGGCTGGCTACGCATCCCCATGTTTATCAGGCCCAGGGAGAAAGAGAGGTGGTATTGAGCTGCCTCCGCCAGAATGCGGCTAAAAGGGACTCCTTTTTTGAGTTGGTAGCCCCGATGATTGCTCCGATGCCCGGCACGGACCCCGGTTCATATACCTGTCATTATTTTTTATTACAAGCGAATCCGGAGAACGTTTGTGGAGGAGTTTTCATGGATATGGTTCCGAAGAAGAAGCCCTGGAAGCCTACGAGGAGAACCACATTGCTATCATGAACCTGGCCCGGGTTGCTGATAACTATAAGATCAGGGAGATGGAAGGCGCCGATAAGGTGGCCGTGCTGCTTTGTGATGAGGACGGTAATGCAGTGGCAATACTCCCCCAGGATTTTCGGGCCTCTGCCATCAAAAGAAGGCTTGCCGAAATAGTCAAACGGATCAGGCAGGCCCGCCTGTTTCCCATTATCGAAACTGCTCTTGGGTATCAGTTCGACATCTATGACCTGAATTTTAACCGCAGGTACATCCTGAAAAATGTGGAGAAAGTGCTCTGCGGCGACCTGGTTGACAATTACTGTGTCCCCGAATCACCGGACAGCCAGCCTGGCCCGCATCCGAAAGAATGTGGCCCCAAGGAAGAGAAGTACCTGGTTCGCAATATTAACCGGCTGCTGGGAGGAGGGGTAATCCTGAAGGGCGTGCAGGCTTATGGCTCCCGAAAGGAAATTTACTGCGTCATTGACTGGCTGAAGGAGAACATCCGGCTGTTCCACCGGATGGACAGCTATCAGCCGGGGCAGGCAGGCCCCTGCGGGCCCTATTCCATCGACTGGGTAAACCCCGCCGGCATTATCGCCGGCCATCCCCGGTCCTATCTCAGCTCTTCGGATTGCCAGGAAGCGCTGAACCGCGCCATCAGTAAGGTGAATTCGGAGGGGGTGCACATCGTTGAACATATTCTGCTTCGTCCCTTTGAACGGCCGGATGATCGTTTTATCCTTAAAATTCCTGATAAAAAGGGAAGGGATTTGTTGTACAGCGCTACGGATTATTCTACAGAGGAAGAAGCGCAGGCCAGTAAAGCCGCCTTCGCTTCCCAGGTGAAATCGGCGGCCGGCAAGATATACAGCAAGATAGTGTCAATGACTGAAGGGGCGCAACTTCCCGCCGGTGAATGGCAGCCCGTCCTCGAGTTGGAAGACAGCTCGGGCAATCCTCTGGCCAAGGGTTGCCAGGCCCCTCTGGATTATGCAGATTTTATAGCCAAAGTCAGCTACCTGCGCAGATTGCAGGCGGCCAGTATAGCGGCTATTCCTGCTGAAGACAGGCAATGTGGCGGGACCCTTCCCGAAATCTGTATCGAAGAGGAAGATTGCTGCGAAAAAAAGGAGGCAGAAGTGGTGGAAAAATGTGGAGTGCCGGTAGTGAATGAAGAAGAGTTTTTTGACTGTTACCTTTCCGGGGCTGACCCTTATTCATTTTGGGTGACCGTGATTTTGCCCTACTGGCCACAACGCTTTCAAAACAGCAACTTTAAATCCTTTTTTGAAAGCACTATCCGCCGGGAACTGCCGGCTTATGTGGCTGCCCGCATTTTTTGGATCAACCCCCGGGATATGAAGGATTTTGAAAAAGCTTACCGGGACTGGCTCTTGGCCAAAAGTAAAATAGCCAACCTGCCCGCCGAGGCCCCCGCCGTTTTGGCGCCCGAAGGACTCTGTGTTGATCCTGAGTGGGTGGAAAGTATTGAACCAGACCCTTATTTGCAGGAACTGAAAGACGAATTGAACCGGAGCCAGAAGGCCCTGATGAATATATTATTTGAAATGAAAAATGATTATCCGTTTGCCCAACTGCTGGATTGCGGGGAAAGTGGAACAGGAGCTATTGTACAACTGGACCAATCCAAAGTTGGGTGAAAGACCTAAAAATAAAGCAATATGGTTGCCACCTTAAATCTGTTATCCTACCCTCACTTCGTCCCTAATCAGGTTCTAAGAAGTAGTGACCTGAACAGTATTGTACGGTATCTGGACCAGCAGAACCGCCTGACCCGGTCATATCTGTTTGGCATGGGAATCGTTAGCGGCCTGGATTTGAAGTGGAACACGGAAGAACACCCTGACAAGCTGGCGATTACTGCCGGAATAGGGCTAAGCTCACTTGGCTACCTGTTTGATTGGCAAACCTGTGTTTTGGGAACCTATTCCCTGGCAACGGTGGATATCGATGAGATCAGATGTCCCGAAGATATAGATGACCCGGAGAAAACCTATGAATTTTGGGAACTGAGCCCCGAAGGCGGGGAAAGCGCCATTACAGCGGAATGGCTAAGAGATATGGTCATCATGCTGTTTTGGGATGAAGAACAGTCGATCAGGGAGACCTGCTTTAATGATTGCGAGGAGGGCGCAGGCGAGGTCAATATTGCAATCCGGGCCTTCGCAATTTCCAGGGACGACGCCTGTGAACTCACCAAGGG
>CAZAXA010000581.1:0-3962 GCA_964488965.1 uncultured Phaeodactylibacter sp.
GGCCCTGCTGGAGGCCATGCAGGAGCGTTCCATCACCGTTGGCGGGATACGCCATCCGTTGCCATCGCCTTTCTTCGTGCTGGCAACTCAGAACCCCATTGAACAGGAAGGCACCTATCCTCTTCCGGAGGCGCAGCTCGACCGTTTTATGTTCAACGTTCCGCTGGACTATCCTTCCTACGATGAAGAAATAGAAGTGGTGAAAGGAACAACTTCCGTGCAGAATTTCGAACTCAAACACGTCCTTACCGGAAGCCAGATCAAGTCCTTCCAGCAATTGATCCGAAAAGTACCCATTGCCGACAATGTGCTGGAATATGCCGTTTCCCTGGCTACCAAAACCCGGCCCAATACCAGCCGGGCTACCGACAAAGTGAACAACTATATTTCCTGGGGGGCAGGCCCCAGGGCTTCCCAGTATCTTGTACTGGGCGCCAAATGCCATGCGGCAATCCAGGGCAAATATTCTCCGGATATCGAAGATGTGCAGGCCATTGCCAAATACGTACTGCGCCACCGCATCGTGCGCAACTACAAGGCGGAGGCCGAAGGCGTAAGCGAGGAGCATGTGATCGAAAGCCTGTTCTAGAAATTTTCCTTTTACCTTTTTCCCGGCGGTTGGGTGGTAATGTTAAATGTTATCACCCAACCGTTTTTTTTGGGGCAGGATGAAACTAATTCCCTCATGGCGAAGTTTCCCTAATGTTAACTCAATGTTAATTTTTTGTAAACTCAATGTAAACAAAAGGTAAATCCGGACGCCATGAATAAAACAATTTATTATAAGGAAGAGCAGCGTTTTCGCAGGTGGGAGGTTTTTGCCCTTCTCGCATTACTGCTGGTAGGCGCTTCTTATCATTTTGCAGAGTTATTGCTTTCCGGCGCCTATGACAACCTGCTTCTGATCACCCAGTATTTACTGATCACACTCATGCTCACCGGCGCCCTGGCCTACCTTTCAAGCATACGGCTGTCACTCAGGATCGAAGAGGCCGGCATCCGGTACCAGTTCTATCCCCTGCATTACAGAAAACACAGGGTAAAGTGGGAAGATATAAAAAGCTTCGAATTTATTGATACGCCCTTTGCAGCAGAGCTGAGCGGCTGGGCTGTCCGGATGGGTACCTGGGAGCGCACCTTCAGCGTATCGGGCCGCACGGGGATAAGCCTGAACCTTAAAAATGGGGAGCAATTGTTCATCGGCACTCAACATCCGGATGAACTGAAAGCAGCCCTGGATAATATCGCTCTCTGACAGAAAATTTAATCTGTTACGCCATCCCGTATTTTCAAATGCGGGTTAAAGAGAATGCGGGATGGCTTCTTTTATTATGCCGGCGCCTCCACGAATAACGGCAGGCGATCCGCCTGAAAACAAGGCTTTCTTTCACGCCAAAACGGCTTCGCACAGCATCTTTCCTGTGATTGTACCATAAAGCATTAACTTTAGGTCAAAAAATCGACATTTCCGATGAAGAAAGCTATTCCGTCTGTATTATTCACCTGGATTGTTATCCCTATCACCCTGCTGCAGAGTTGCAGTGAGGAAGCGCGGCAGGGCCTGCGGGCCATACCCACGGCATTTGGCAATTTAAATGAGATCGTGGTCATTATGGATGCGGACATGTGGGAAGGCCCCGTTGGCGACACCCTGCGCTTTTACTACTCCTCCGCCTATCCGCTGCTGCCCCAGCCGGAGCCTATCTTCGACCTGCGCCACTTTACTCCGGAAGCCCTCAGTAAGGACCCTCTGCTCAAGGAACTCCGTACCTACATGTTCGTGGGTAACTTCAATGACGAGAACTCTCCTACCACCAGAATGATCATCAACGATATCGGGGAAGAGAAAGCCAGGAAAGCAAAAGAAGATAAAGATTACAGCAGTGCTTTGGGGCGCGACAAATGGGCCAAAGGCCAGTTGCTGATCTACGAGTTCGGCTACTCTGAAGATGAGCTGATAGAGATTCTGAAGGAGAACTTCCCGGCAGTCCGCAAGCGCGTCAATGAGCACGACGCCAAAAAAGTGTCGGCTTATGTGTACCTCAATGGGGAAAACAAAAAGCTGTCGGAGGAAGTAAAAGCCGATATGGGCGTTTCCATCCGCATGCCCAGCGATTATTTCCTGGCTATCAATGATGAAGATGTTATATGGATGCGCCGGGAGACCGATGAGGCCAGCTGTAACATTATCCTGAAGAAGATTCCTTACACGGACCGCTCTCAGCTCACCCGGGAAAACATCATCGCGCTGAGGGATTCCATAGGTAAAAAATATGTCTCCTCCACGCTTCCCGGAACCTACATGCAAACCAATGCCGTCGACCTGCCTGTGCTGGACTTCACGACCAGGATCAATGGCCTTTATGCATTGGAGGCGAGAGGCGTCTGGGAAATTGTCAACGATTATATGGGGGGCGCCTTCATGAGCTACCTCATTCTCAACCCGTCGGGCAACGAGTTGCTCTTTGTGGATGGTTTTCTGCATGCGCCGGGCGAAGACAAAAGAGATATGATGCAGCAGATCGAGCACGTTATCCGTACCATTAAGTTTTAAGTACAGGCCAGTCCGTGAAACGGGTATTAATGTGGCAGGGTTGCTTTATACCCCGCCACATTTTTTTTTGTCGGGGAAGGTTTTTATTTTGGAGATCGAAGAGAGGCCCGCACATGAAAAGATTTCTCCGCCTATCTACTCAGAAAGAACGCTGGCAGAAAGCCTCCGACGATGAGCTTCTCCAGGCCTACCGGCAAACCGGCAAGCGGGAGTTGGCCGCCGAACTGTTCAACCGGTATGTACACCTGGTCTATGGCGTTTGCCGCCGGTATCTGAAAAATAACGAGGACTGCCGGGATGCCTCCATGGCCGTATTTGAGCAGGTACTTACCCAGGCAAAGGAGATAAAGATCGAGTACGTTAACAAATGGCTTTACACCATCACTAAAAACAAATGCATATCCATCCTCCGGGAAGAACAGCGGAATAGCAGACAGCAGGAAGCATGGAAAGATTTTGAAAAAAGCGGCCCCGGATTTATGGAAAATGAGGGCTATCTGCGTCTATACAGTGAGGGAACGAAAGAATCATCAGGTAACAGCCAGTTGTTGCAGGAGGCCATTGCTCAGTTGGAGGAAGGCCAGCGCCTTTGTATACGGCTCTTTTTCTATGAAAAAAAGAGCTATAAAGATATTTCGGAGGCTACCGGTTATGATATCAGCCAGGTGAAAAGCTACCTCCAGAATGGCAAACGGCGGCTGGGGCTTATTATGAGCCGGCAAATTAAAGAGCAAGAGAACGAATAATTAAGGGGTATGAATGCTATTTTCCGACGGCGCAGCTGCCTCACAGAGCGGGAAGTGATGCAGTATCTGCGCGACGAGCTAAGTGACAGCCAGCGGTATGAAGTGGAGAACCACCTGCTGGACTGTGAGCTTTGCTCGGCGGCGGTGGAAGGGTATGCCGGGAGGCAGGATGAAGGCATTATCGAGCAAGATGTCCTGGAACTGAAGTCAAAAGTCGCCCTGACGGTGCGGAACCCTTATCTGGCCTGGGTTAACCGTGTGGCTGCCGTCCTGCTCCTGCTCATCTTCTGCTATGCGGCTTTCCGGTACTGGGGCGCCACCCGGCCGGAGCGGCTGTTCATTGCCTATTTTGAGGCGGCCCCAAGTACTTACGTCACTTTCAGAAGCCCGGATAGCCATACCGCGCTCCCTTTTCCTGCCGAGTTGGACAGGGCCCTGGAATACTATAACAGCGGCGCCTTCGGCCTGAGCCTGCCTCATTTTTCGAATTATCTCAGGGAGCATCCGGAAGATAAACAGGCGCGCTTTCTGGCGGCCAATGCTTATCTGCAGGACGGGCAGGCGGAAAAAGCGGCCGAATATTTTCTGCAATTGGAGGCAGACGGGCAATCCTTACAGGGGCAGGCGCCATGGTACCTCGCCCTGGCCTACCTCCGACAGGG
>CAZAXA010000582.1:0-3946 GCA_964488965.1 uncultured Phaeodactylibacter sp.
CGAGAGCTGCGGCCTGCTCTTCGTCTCCAGCGGCAGGAGCGACCTGCATATCCTGGACGTCTCCGACCCTGGCCAGCCGGACTCCTGCGGCTATTTCGGCGGCGTGGATAACGGCGCCGGAACCTGGGGTGTGGCCCAGTACGGTAATAAGGTGTTCCTCTCCTATGTCTGTTCCATCATCCCTTTTGCCTCCAACCGGACGGGCGTGAAGGCGCTGGCCTACGAGGCGCCTTGTATTTCGGATTTTGGGGAAGCGGTGGGCGCCGGCCCCAGGGTTTATCCAAATCCGGCTTCTGACGGCGTTTCGGTGGAATGGGAAGAGGGGTTTACAGGGAACGGCAAGGTTGAACTGTATTTGTACGATATGCTGGGAAACAGGTTGATGAAGAAAGCCATAACGGCCTTCGCCGGGCCCTGGCGCCTTGAGCTTGGGGAGTTGCCGGATGGCGTGTACCTGCTGGTGGCTATGCGGCAGGGAGCGGCCTTCGGACAGAGAGTGGTGGTCATGCATTGAGGCAACATTGATAAACTGGTTCAAGGTTCAAATGCACAAATGCACAATCTTGTCATCCCGCTTGCCTTTCAATTGCGGCTAATTTTCCATTTTTGAAGGACTGTTTTTTTTCAATTCATCAAAATTCATCCGGCTATGAAAACAACACTCACCTTCTCTGTTTTATTCGTAATGCTGTTTGCTGGTTTTTTCCTCTGGAAAGCACAAACTACCCGGCCCGAAAGGCCCGAAAAGATCTCCGGCGCCTACGAAGCGCTCAACTTCCTGGGCATGCAGCGCCTCTACCCCTATGGCCGCCTGCCCGAAAAAGCCCATTACGCCGCCTGGGAGAGAATGCAGCGATCGGCAAGTATGCGAAACAACCCGCCGGTTGACCCCTGGGAGTCCATGGGGCCTCACAACATCGGCGGGCGCACCCTGGCCATTGCTTTCAACCCGCAGAACCCCAACACCATGTACCTGGGGTCGGCGAGCGGCGGGTTGTGGCGTTCGTACACGGCAGGAGCCGGCGCGCTGGCCTGGGAACGCATCGAAACCGGCTTTCCGGTACTGGCGGTCAGCTCCGTCGCCTTTGCGCCGGGCGACTCCACGGTGATGTACATCGGCACCGGCGAAGTGTACAACATCAGCCTGGCGGGCACGGGAGCGGCATACCGAAGCACCCGCGGCAGTTACGGCATCGGCATCCTGAAGTCGACGGATGGCGGCCGGAACTGGGAAAAAAGCCTCGACTGGTCGTACAACCAGCAGCATGGCGTGTGGGCGGTCAAGGTGGCGCCCAACAGCCCCAGCATCGTCTACGCCGCCACTACTCAGGGCGTATTCAAAAGCAGGGATGCCGGCGCCAGCTGGACCCAGGTGCACAGCGTCGTCATGGCCACCGACCTGCTCATCCATCCCAACGACCCCAACAAAGTGGTGGTGGGCTGCGGCAATTTCGGCTCCCCCGGCTTTGGCCTGTACAAAAGCGAGAACGGAGGGCTGAACTGGGTAAAGATCAGCGCCGGCATTCCTTCTCAGTTTAATGGAAAGATACATCTGGGCATGGCGCCTTCCAATCCCAATATCATCTACGCCAGTTTCGGCAACGGCTTTTCAACGGCCGACGGCGCCAGCTGGCTTTGCCGATCTTCGGATTTCGGTTCCCACTGGAATATACGGACGGAGACGGACTACTCACAATGGCAGGGCTGGTTCTCCCACGATGTGGCGGTGAGCCCGGAAGACCCCGACGACCTGGCGGTCGTAGGCGTCAACGTCTGGAGATCCACTGACGGCGGCGGCAGCCTGTCTCTTACGGCAGGAGGAAATGAAGTGCATGCCGACTGCCACGACGTCGCCTACCACCCTACCGACCCCGATATCGTTTACGTGGCCACCGACGGCGGCCTTTACCGTTCGAATGATGGCGGCGGCCAGTATTTCCCCGTCAATGACGGTTATCAGACCGTACAGTTCTACAACGGCTTCTCCAACTCCGCCCAGGATCCCGGCATCGCCTTCGGCGGCCTGCAGGATAATGGCAGCATCCGCTGGAACGGGGATCTGACCTGGACGCAGGTATTCGGCGGGGACGGCGGCTGGTCGGCCGTCGACCAGAATGACGACAGCAGGGTGTACGTCTCCTGGCAGGCCCTCAATATCCAGCGTTCCCTGAACGGCGGCGCCAGCTTTACCGGCATCGTTCCGCCCGGTAATGAGTTCACCGCGTTCATCGCGCCCTACGTCATTGCCGAAGACGATGCCGGCATTATCTACGCCGGCAGGGTGAACGTCTATAAATCGGAAGATGCCGGCAATACCTGGACGGTTACCGGCGGCGGCGCCGGCCTTGACGGCAACCCCATCCTCAGCATGGCCATCTCGCCGGAGAACTCCGATGTCGTCTATGCTGCCACGGCGCCCATTCCCGGCTCCAGCACTCATGGCGTTTTTGTCACCCTCGATGGCGGCGGCAGCTGGCAGAACATCACCGGCGGGAACCTGCCCGACCGTTTCCCCATGGACCTGGCCGTTGATCCTACCGACGAAGCTGTGGCCTATATCGCCTATTCCGGCTTCGGGTCGGGCCACGTTTACCGTACTGCCGATTATGGCGCCAGCTGGGCGGACATTTCCGCCGGCCTGCCCGATGCCCCCGCCAATGCCATAGTGGTTGACCCCTTATTTCCCGATTTCATTTATGTCGGCAACGACCTCGGCGTCTTTGTTTCTACCGATGGCGGCCTGAACTGGCATGCCTACCAGGAGGGCCTTCCCGCCACAGCGATGGTGTTCGACCTTACCATTGCCTCTGTTAACCGCAAGCTGCGGGTGGCCACCCACGGCAACGGCGCCTATCAGCGGGACCTGCTGGAGGAGGCGGTTGCCGGTGCGGATGAGCCGGCCGTCAAGGCCTTTGCCGATGGCGTACGCCTGTTCCCCAACCCCATGCGGGAAAGGGCGGCCCTGCAGTACGAATTACAGGAAAGGCAGCGGGTGGCCATTCAGGTGTTGGATGGAGCGGGGCGCCAGGTTCGGGTACTCTCCGATGGCTTGCAGGCAGAAGGGAGGCATCAACTGGAGATGAGCCGGCAAGGGTTGGCCGCCGGCATGTATTACCTGCGCATCGAAGCCGGCGGGAAACAGGCCACGAGAAAATTTATAGTGCAGTAAGCGCCCCTGGCCGGGTAAATACAACCGGATTACCTGGCCAACATTTCCTGCACTTTCTGTAAAACGGTAATTCCCAGTTCCGCCGGCCTGTCGGCGGTTCCCGAAAAAGTGAAGCTGCCGACGGGTTCTTCCCCGCGGAACAAACGCCCCCGGCCCTGGACTGTTCCCTGCCGGGCGCTGTACAGGCCACGCACGGAATAGGCATGCGGATAGCGGCTGACATCCACATAGATCAATTCCGCCTTTGTGCCGCGGGCAGTGATCTCCTGAAAAGTATCTTCCAGATGGCGGCTGAGCTGAAGATGATCCGTAAGCAGCTCTTCGTCCAGGAAGATGTTGCGGATGAAAACGGGCTTCGCCTGTGGTAACGGGATTTCTACTTTTTCATTGATGAGGCCAATGGCAAAGCCGCCACTGCCTGGCGTCGCCATTGTAGGCGTCTGTACGCCGCCGATCTCGGCAGCCAGATCCGGGACCCGGTCGCGCGCATATTCGAAAAGGCGAACTACATCGACCGTGGCATCCTCCTCCAGGGCATGGTATTTCATCCATTCCAGCAGGCTGTAAGTGAGCAGCCCCTGCCCGTACTGGCTGGCCTCGTAGCTCACCTTATCGGCGGCCGAGCCGGCCAGCACGTACATACCGGTGCGGTCCTTCATGCGGTCGAGGGCGCGGATTTGGGTGGAGTTCAGATTTTTGGCGCCGCTTTCGAGTATTTCTACCACCCTGCCGGAATTGCAGGCGTCCAGGATCATGACCTGCTTCTGGGCGGGGATG
>CAZAXA010000583.1:0-3925 GCA_964488965.1 uncultured Phaeodactylibacter sp.
GCTCCGACGCTTTTCAGGAGACGGACGTCATCAATTGTACCATGCCGGTGACGAAATGGAACTACCAGATCACCCATGCCGGGGAAATCCCGGAAGTCTTTGCCAAGGCATTTTATGTAGCCAACTCGGGCAGGCCGGGGCCCGTCGTCATCGATATCACCAAGAACGCCCAGCTCGAAGAGATGGACTTTGAATACCACCCCCGCCCGGCCATCCGCTCCTATACGCCTTATCCTAAGCCCAGGCCGGAGGCCCTTCAGGAAGCGGCCGAACTGATCAACAATGCCGAGCGCCCCCTGATCCTTGCCGGCCACGGCATACAGATCGCTCATGCGCAGGAAGAGTTCCGCCAGTTTGTCGAAAAAACGGGCATCCCGCTGGCCTGCACCATCCATGGCCTGTCGACAATCCCTGCCGGCCACCCCTTACACATGGGGATGCTGGGCATGCACGGCAACTATGCCCCCAACGTCATGCAAAACCGCTGCGACCTGCTCATCGCCATCGGCATGCGCTTCGATGACCGGGTGACAAGCAACCTGGAGAAATACGCCACGCAGGCCAAGGTCATCCATATAGAGATCGACGCCTCGGAGATCAACAAAAATGTGCATGCGGACGTGCCTATCCATTCGGATGCCAGGCTTGCCCTGCAGCGGCTGCTGCCGCTGGTGAAAGAAAGATCATACCCTGAATGGGTGTCCCGCTTCCGGGAGATGTACGCTATAGAATACGAAAAGGTCATCAAAAAAGACCTCAACCCTACTCCTGAAGGGCATATCAAGATGGGCATGGCGGTGCGTGAAGTATCCAACCAGACCCAGGGCATGGCCATTGTCGCTACCGATGTCGGCCAGCACCAGATGGCCGCCGCCCGCTACTACGAATACAAGAGCACCAACCAGTGGGTATCCTCCGGCGGAGCCGGCACCATGGGTTACGGCCTGCCCGCCGCTTTCGGCGCCAAGATGGCCTATCCCGACAAGGAAGTGGTCGCCTTCGTGGGCGACGGCGGGTTCCAGATGACCATTCAGGAACTGGGGCTGTGCGCACAGTGGCATGTAGGAGTGAAAATCGTATTGCTGGACAACAACTACCTCGGCATGGTCCGCCAGTGGCAGCAGCTCTTCTTCGACCGCCGCTATTCATCGGTAGAGCTGACCAACCCTGATTTCGTCAAGATCGCCGAGGGTTTCGGCGTGGCGGGGCGCACCATTGAAAAGCCTGAGGAACTCAAAGGCGCCGTTGCCCGGATGCTGGCTCACGACGGCCCCTACCTGCTGCACGTCCGGGTCGAAAAGGAAGAGAACATCTTCCCCATGGTAGCCAGCGGAGCGGCAGTGGATGAGATCCGGCTGGAATGAGCGGGATTCGGAAATCTAAAACCTGAAGACGTAGGTATTATTCAGTTTTAACGGAAAAGGCCATGGAAGAGAAGCAATATTACACCATCATCGTTTTCACGGAGAACCAGGCGGGCCTGCTTTCGCGAGTGGTCTCTGTTTTCAGCCGCCGCCATATCAATATCGAGAGCCTGACCACCAGCCGCTCTTCGATGCCCGGCATCCATCGTTTTACCATAGTGGCGCACGTCACTGAAGCCACGGTCGGCAAACTGGTGGCACAGTTGGAGAAGCAGGTCGATGTGCTCAAGGCCTTCTACTACGAGCCCGATGAGATCGTCTACCAGGAACTGGCCCTGTATAAAGTGCCCACCCACATCTTCTCCAACACCTCCAGTGTGGAAAAGCTCATCCGTTCCTACAATGCCCGGGTGCTTGAGATCGAACCCGAATACATCGTACTTGAAAAAACGGGCCATGAGAAGGAAACAGAGGCCTTCTTCAAGGAGCTGGAAAAGATCGGCATCTACGAGTTCGTAAGGTCGGGCCGCATAGCCATCGTCAAACCAATGGAAAGGCTGAATAAGTATTTGAAGTCGCTGGAGGAAGAGGCGGTGTAGCAAAGGTTTCTGGGGTTTCTGCCATCCAAGGGCTACTCAGCATGGGCGCCCAGAAACCAGGAACAAGGAACCCAGAAACAAACAGTTCAAACCTGCCCCTACAACCTCCAATCCACCGGCTCCTCCCCCTGCTGTTTCAGGTATTCATTGGCCTTTGAAAAGTGGCGGCAGCCGAAGAATGCCCCGCCGGCCAGAGGCGAAGGGTGAGCGGCTTCCAGCACCAGGTGCCGGGAACCGTCGATGAGCGTTTTTTTCTGGCGGGCGAAGCCTCCCCAAAGCATAAACACCAGCCCCTCCCGCTGGCCCGACAGGCGGCGGATGACAGAATCCGTGAAAGTTTGCCAGCCGATCTTCTCATGGGAGCGCGGCTTGTTGCGTTCGACCGTCAGCATGGCGTTGAGCAGGAAGACGCCCTGTTCCGCCCAACGGGTCAGGTCGCCATGGCCGGGGATGGAGACGCCCAAATCCTCTTTTAATTCCTTGTAAATATTTTGCAGGGAAGGCGGTATGCGGACGCCCTTTGGCACCGAAAAAGAAAGCCCCATAGCCTCGCCCGGATTGTGGTAAGGGTCCTGCCCGAGGATGACCACTTTTACTTTATCGAAAGGAGTAGTATTAAAAGCGTTGAATATTAGAGGGCCGGGCGGGTAGATCGTTTTGCCGGCCTGCTTTTCATTGCGGAGAAAGGCGGCCATCCCCTGGAAGTAAGGCTGCTCGAATTCACTCCTGAGGGCTTCTTTCCAGCTTTCTTCGATTTGGACGTTGCTCATGAGGGTGGGTTGTTGTTGGTTGTTGGTTGCCAAAATAAGATTTTCCCGGAAAACGACAGACAACAGACAACGATCAACCCGGCGCGGCGCCATTCCCCTACTACATCCCCTGTGAAAACTGCATCCGTTTTGCCGTCAATTTCAGCAGCTTTTCCAGAGAGGATTCGAGCAGGCCCCGCTGGCTCCACAGCAGGTCGTGTTTGTTGCCCTTGAGCATCCGCATTTCCAGATAAGAAGCATTGACCAGCCGCTCTTTGGCGAAAAGGGCATTATTGGGGTAGATCAGGCTGTCGGCATCGCCGTGGAGGATAATGGAAGCAGCCCGGATGCGGCCCCAGAGGTTGGCCATGGAGTCCAGCTGTACTTTATGGGAAAGCTTCTCCTGATTGGCCACGTGGATGGAACCGGGAAGCAGCCAGCTAAGCATAAAATGCTCCGTTATGTTGGAAAAATTATAAGTTTTCTCTTCGCCTGGCGCCACCGCTGCGGATTGCAGCAGCAGGCCATCCACCAGCCGGGGGAAATCCATGGCGATACGCGCCGCCACCGTACCGCCGTAACTGGATCCGTGCAGGATAACGGCCGGATGGCGCCACCGCTTCTCCCTGATGATGCCGGCGATCAGCTCCGCCTGTTTCCTGATGGAAACCTCCGGCATGCCATAGCCCGAATAGCCGTAACCCGGGCGGTCGACGGCCAGCAGCTTGGCCTGCGCCAGCAGGGAGCTGTCGCGCAGGAAGCCCTTCCAGAAAGAAGAAGAGCTCGGCGCCCCGTGGATGAAGACGATCAGCGGCAGGGAGTCGTTGCCGATCTCCAGGTAGCGGACCTTGCGCCCGTCAGCTTCGTAGTAATCGAATCTGGCTTCGTAGCCGAAAGGGTTCTCCGAAAGGATGTGCCGGAAAGTGCCGCTGCTGATGCGCATCTCCATAAAATCATAAGCGTACAGGAAGAGCAGCAGGGCAGCAATAGAAAAGTAAGTCCGTTTTTTCCTGAAAAGGCGGTAGGCAATTTTGCTCACGGGATATGAATTTTAAAATCTCAACTATACTGTAATTTGTTGTTTGTTGTCTTCCTGGAGCAGCCCCTTAACGAACAACCGGCAACAGACAACCAACAACAACTGATAAACGCAGCCCTCCGGGAAAATGTTGAACGATTTATCCGGAAGCCCGGTTGTAAAGCTGTGCTAAAA
>CAZAXA010000584.1:0-3908 GCA_964488965.1 uncultured Phaeodactylibacter sp.
TGCAGTATCATGGGCAGTACGGCGAACGCACTGCCGACGCCTATTTAAGTGTAGGCGCCGCCTATGGCCGCCGGGGGCGTTGGCGGGAATGTATAAACTATACCGACACTTCGATGCAGATCGCCCAAAAGGCGGGTTACCGGGGAGGGGTAGCTTCAGCATTGCTGAACCTGTCTTACAGTTTTGCCGAACAGGAGGATTTCGACAAGGCCATTCAATACCAGAAACAGGCCCTGGCGGCCGCCACCCGCACCGAAGAACGGGCCCGCGGCCTTAATAACCTGGGCAGCCTGTATAACGATATTGGCGAAAACGGCGACGCGCTGTCTATGCTGCGCCAGGCCTTACAACTGCGGAGGGTGTTATATCTGCCTTCCGATCATAATGTTTTTTCCACTCTGCTCAACATAGCCCAGGCCCATTCGGAGAGCGGCCAGCCGGATTCAGCGGGCCATTACCTCAATGAGGCCATCCGGGGCCTGCTGCAATCGGGCAATGCCCCGGACCGGGCGCTTCTGCAGATCGCCTATAACCACAAGGGTAAACTGTCTCTGCAGGAAGGCGGCCATGCTGCTGCGGAGCAGGCCCTTCGGCAGGCTCTGGCCCTCAACGGCAACCGGAAAGATATCAACAGCAGCAGCCTGATGTTGTTGGGAGAAACCCTGCTGGCCCAGGGGCGGTACCAGGAGGCACTGGCCGCCGCCCAGGAGGGCCTGCGGTGGGCCGCCCCCGGTTTTGATTCTCCCAGCCCCACGGACAACCCACCCTGGGAGAGCCTGGAAAGTGTTTCCCAGGGGCGTGGCCTGCTGAAACTCAAGGGGGATATCCTCAGAGCTGAAGGCCTGGCCCGTGGACGGCCGGCGCTGCTGAAGGCCTCCCTGGCCACTTTCAGCCAGGCAGACTCTCTGGTGATGTGGTCCCGCAAAACCTTCCAGAGCCGGGCTTCCCGCGACCTGCTGGCAGCCAGGGCCAATGAGCTTTACGCCGGCGCGCTGCGCACCCTCTACCACCTTTACCGGCAGTCGGGCGATAGCCTTTATTTCAACCGCGCCCTGGCATTCTCCGAGAAGAGCAAGGCCCTCTCGGTACTGGAAAACCTCAACGGCCTATATGCCCGCTCCTTCTCCGGGGTGCCGGATGCCGTAGTGGAAGCGGAACGCCGCCTGCTGGAAGAGGTAGAATTCTATTCCAACCTCATCAGGCAATACAGGGATGAGGAAAGCGCCAGCCAACTGTCTGCCTGGGAGGCCCTCCTGTTTGAGAAACGGCGGCAACAGGACAGCCTCCTGGACAGGATAAAAACAGAATATCCCCGCTATTACCAGATGAAACACGATTTTCAGATGGCCTCGGCCCAGCCTCTGCGGGAAGAACTGCTGGCAGAAGGGGAAACCCTGCTGGAATACTTCTGGGCAGAAGACTCTGTTTTTGTCTTCCTGCTTTCGGAAAAGCAGCGGCAGTTTTTACGCCTGCCGGCCAGGGGCCTGAGGGAGAAGGTACTGGCGCTGCGCCGCTCGGCAGTGCTGCGCGATACCGGCTTTTTTGAACTGAGCCACGAGATATACCGGGCGCTGTTTCAGCCGTTGGAACCCTTCATCCAGGGCGAAAAGCTGGCCATCGTCCCCGACAATGTACTTGCCTATCTGCCTTTTGAGTTATTGCTCTACGGGCCTGCGCCGCCCGGGGGCTCGCCCCATTCCCAACATGCCTACCTGCTCAGGAAATATTCCATCCGGTATTTTTTCTCGGCAAATACGGCCCTGCAGGCAAAGCGCAACAAGGCCGCGGCCGCCCCTCTTTCCCGTGTGCTTGCCCTGGCGCCGGATTTCGGAGCAGGCGGCGGCGCCCGTTTTGCCGGCCTGCCCGGCGCCCGCTCGGAAGTGGACAGCCTGGAGGAGGGTTTCCACGGCCTTTTCCTCAAGGGCAGGCAGGCCAGCGAGGCCAATTTCCGGAAATACTGCGGGCGCTTTGGCGCCTACCACATCGCCACCCACGCCGATATCAACGAGCGCGTGCCGACTGCCACCCACCTGCTGCTGGCCGGCGGCGGCGGGCAGGATGGCCAGCTCCACGTCTTCGAACTGTACAACATGCAACTGGAAGCCGAACTGACCGTACTCAGCGCCTGCAATACCGGCGTGGGCCAGTTCAAAGTAGGCGAAGGCGCCGCCAGCCTGGCCCATGCCTTCGCCTATGCGGGATGCCCCAACATGGCAATGTCACTCTGGCCGGTGAAGGACCGGACGACCCCGGTGCTGATCAGGCGCTTTTACGATAATATGGCGGCGGGAATGGATAAGTGCGAGGCCCTGCGGCAGGCGAAGCTGTACTACCTGGAATATGACGAGCTGTTTGCCCATCCCTACTACTGGAGCGGGTTTATTTACGTGGGAGGCCGGGAACCTCTGGCCTTAGAACAGCGCGGCGGCTTTCCACTCTGGCCGCTCCTGCTGCTCCTGGCCTTTACCGGAGCAGGCCTGGCAATTGCTTTAAGGCGGCGCGGGAGGAGGTAGCGTAGCGGTCTTTTCCTCTACTGAGTTCGTTCAGCAGCCCTTTGGCCTGTTCCGGCCGGCCGTCGCGGATAAGCGCCAGCGCCAGATACCATTTTGCGGGCCGCTCGTAGGCGGCCTGAGGCAGCGCGCTGAGTACCATTTCCAGCCGGCTGATGGCCTGGGCGGCCTTGCCTTCGCCCAGGAGGACAATACTGAAGTAAAACTGCATTTCCGCGTCTCCGGGCTCGCCAGCCAGGTATTTCTCCATTAGGCCTCCTGCCTGTTCGTAATTTTCGGCCTCATAGGCCTGCATGGCTGCGGCCCGCAAATCCGGGGGTTCCTCCTGCGAAGAACGGGAAGCGTCAGCGCCTCTGTCGCCACTATCGGTGATGACGGCGCCAGGCAGGTAACTGAAATGCCGGGCGAAAATTTCTTCGTTCCCGGCAGGTTGCCGGAACAGGAAATAACCGGCTGCCAGGAACAGGGCGAAGGTAGCGGCAAGGCCTGTAAGCCCGAAGGCCGAAAGGCGCCGGGGAGCCGCGGCGGGGTATCCTGCCCTGCGCTCCAGGCGCCGCAGGGTAACCTCGAGCGGTTCCCCATCGGGATGGTACTGCAGGCCGGAAAGGGCGCGGCGAGAAAATGCATTGAACTCGCTCTTCGCATCCCCGTATTCGCGGCTGCGGTGGCGCGCCAGCATCTCTTCCCGGCTCAGCGGCCTTCCATTTGGGGGTATATCTTTGCTCATGCTAACTTGAGTATTAGATTTTTGAGGTTGCGCCTTCCATTCTGGATGTGGCTTTTCACTTCGTTGAGCGGGAACGAAGTCAACTCCACAATTTCCTGATAGGAGCGGTTCTCCAGATAAAAAAGGACGATGCACCGCCGCTGCCGGCCCTTCAGCTGGTCGATGGCATCGCTGAGCACTTCGTAGCGCCGCTCTCCTGTATCAAGAGCCTCGCCAGGCGGCAATTCCACAAAATTTTCCTCATAAATTTCCTCCAGGCCGCCGGTGCGCTGCCGGGCCTTGTCCTTCAGCAATTTCAGGCAGTAGTTGCGCACTACCAGGAAGAGCCAGGATTCGAAATCGTCGATATCGTATTTCAGCAATTTGGGCGGCAGGCCGGCGAAGCTGTCCATGACCGCATCCTCGGCATCCTGCTGGTTCTTGAGATAACTCAGGCACAAGCCGTACATCTTGTGGGAATGCCGGTGGAACAAGGCCCCCAGAATAGCATCCGAGGGCTTGCGCTTGTAGGCGGCAAGCAGTTCTTCATCGCTGCTGTCGTCCTCTCTTTTTCTAAGCCGGCGGAGCATAAATGGGCGCTGGAATTGGTGACAGGGGTAAAATTAGGGCTTTTTTTAGATTTGTGTTGTGCCAAACCTTTGAGGTTTTGGAAACCTCAAAGGTTTTTCGAT
>CAZAXA010000585.1:0-3906 GCA_964488965.1 uncultured Phaeodactylibacter sp.
CCTGAAAAGGGCACGCTGGAGGTGAACGGGCAACAGGTGCCGGTGAAAATCTACCGGGAGTTGCGGGCCAACGTGCGCGCCAGTATTGGCAAAAAGGCCGCCATACTCCGGCTGCCCCTGGGCATGAGCGCCGCCGAGCAGCGCGAAAAGCTCGACTGGTTCCGGCAGTGGTTGTCCAAAACGCTGCAGCGCCATGAGAACGTAGCCGCTCATTTCGACAACAGGGCTTATCAGGATGGCGATACGCTGCAGGTGGGCAGGCGCAGCTACCGCCTGAGCATCCGCTACGAAGACCGGCAGTCGCACAGCGGCAGGCTGGACAAAGGCCATACCATCAGCCTGCAACTGAGCCGGCACGACCAGGGCCAGAGCCTGAGGCGCAATATCCAGCACCTGCTCAGCCGGATCGTAGCTCAGGATTTCCTTCCCGAGATCACCCGCCGCGTCCACGAACTCAATAACAAGTTCTTTAAGAGGCCCATCCGGGAAGTCCGCCTGAAGTATAACTACACCAACTGGGGCAGCTGCTCCGCCAGGAGCAACATCAACCTCTCGACCCGCCTGCTCTTTGCCCCGGATGAGGTCATCGACTATGTGATCATCCACGAACTGGCGCACCTGGCCGAGCTGAACCACAGCCCCCGCTTCTGGAGGCTGGTGGAAGAGGCCATGCCGGATTATGAAGAGAAGGAACAGTGGCTGAAAGAGCATGGGGGAAAGCTGGGGTTTTAGAGGGAGGGGCAATTGGCGGCTTTATACCACAAAAACGGTCAAAGAATCAAAGTATCTTATGCAACGACAACTCATCTCCTCCGGCGCCCCCTGGGAAGCTTCCGTCGGGTACTCCCGGGCGGTGAAGGCGGGCAATCAGATCTTCGTCTCCGGCACCACGGCGGTGGACGGCCAGGGAAACGTCATCGGCAAAGGCGATGCCTATGCCCAGGCGAAATACATTTTTGAAAAGATCGGGCGGGCGCTGCAGGAAGCAGGCGCTTCCTTCGAAAATGTGGTGCGTACCCGTATGTTCGTCACCAATATCAATGACTGGCAGGCCATCGGGCGGGCCCATGGGGAATTTTTCAAAGACATCCGCCCCGCCACTACTATGGTGGAAGTGAGCCGCCTGATCGATCCGGATATGCTGGTGGAGATCGAGGCGGATTCAGTGACGGGAGGCTGATAAAGGCCGGGGCCGGCAATAATTGTCTTCCGGCTTTCGTCTCCCTGCTCCCGGCTTTGCCTGCGGCAACAATATTTTCCCATCCTGCGTTTTACTTTTATGCTTTACCAATGGCAACAAATTCAACTATGGTTCGCAATTTGACCCTGCTCGCCTTTATCATCGGCCTGATCACCGCCTGCACCTACACTATAAAAGTGCGCGATGGCGGAACGGCCGTAGAAGTAAAACAATATGCCGTTGCCGTCGATCTCCTGCAGAAGGAATACGACAAGGCCAAAAGCCGCGTCGAGCAGGGCAGGATCGCCTTCATGCTGGGGGAATCCTATAAAAATATGAACCGGAGCGAGGAATCCATCCGCTGGTACCGCATCGCCTATGACAACCAATACGGTGTAGATGCCCTGAAGGAGTACGCCTACGCCCTCAAGCGGGCCGAGCGCTACGAAGAGGCCATGCAGGCCTTCAAGGACCTGGGCATAGAGATCGGCAGCCCCTACGAATACCGGCGCGAGATCAGCGCCTGCCAGGTAGCCATGGGATGGAAGGCCCTGCCGCCGGAGTACGAAATCGAGGCCATGGCCTTCAACTCCGGAGATTCGGACTACTCCCCCACCCTCTATAAACAAAACCAGATGGTGATCAGCTCCGACCGCCCCGCCAGCACCGGAGAGAGAACCTATAACTGGTTTGGCGACGATTTTTCCGACCTCTTTGTCGTCGACCTTAACTCCAACAGCGTCAGCAGTTTCGACCTGGCCCTCAATACGGAGGATAACGAAGGGTCGGTGGCATTTGCTCCCGACTATTCAGAGGCCTATTTCAGCCGCTGCTTCAGCGGAAAGGACCAGCCCGCCAACTGCAAGCTGATGGTGAGCGAAGCCCAGGGCGACGGCTGGTCGGCGCCCAGAGTGCTCGATTTCATCGAAGATGGCGTCAACTACGGAGGGCCCAGCCTCTCCGCCGATGGCAGCACCTTGTATTTCTCCTGTGATCATCCCGACGGCTGGGGCGGCCACGATATCTACGCCTCAGAACGGCAGCCCGGCGGCGGCTGGGGCCCGCCCGCCCTGCTGAGCCGCTCCATCAACACCTCCGGCGATGAGATGTTCCCCTTCATTGACCAGGATACGCTGTACTTCGCCTCCGACAGCCATACCGGTATGGGCGGCCTGGACATTTTCCGCTCTTTCCGTATGGCCAACGGCTCGTGGACACCCCCTTACAACCTCAAAGCCCCCATCAACTCCGGCGCCGACGACTTCGGCTATATCATCGACCACAATGCGCCCAGGGCAGAGGGCGTCCTCCAGGCCGGCTATTTCACCTCCACCCGGGAAGATGGCATCGGCAGAGACGATATCTACCGCTTTACCAAGGTCATCCCGCCGGAACCCCCGGTAGTGGAAATACCCAAAGAGGTAACGTACAAGCTCATCCTGGAAGGATACGTCCTGGAAAAAATCTACGACAACCCCACCGACCCGAACAGCCGGGTGCTGGGCCGCAAGCCGCTGCCGGGTTCGGAAGTGGCGATCCGTTTCAATAAGAATAAAGAATCCGTAACCGTGGGGGAAGACGGGATGTTCCGCCTGGAACTCGAAGAAAATACGGACTATGATTTCCTGGCCTCCCAACCCGGCTACCTGAGTAACGAGGCCGCCTTTTCCACGGTGGGCATCGGCCGCGACCCCGCCAACCCGGTCCAGACATTCGAGATCGAGATCGTGCTCGCCAAAATCTTCCTCGATAAGGAGATCACCCTCGAAAATATCTACTACGATTTTGACAAGTGGGACATCCGGGAGGACGCCAGGCCTACCCTCGACGAACTGGCGCGGAACCTGGAACTCAATCCCGGTATCCGCATCCAGCTGGGCTCCCATACCGACTGCCGGGGCACTACCCGTTACAATGAAGACCTGTCTCAGAAGCGCGCCCAGTCTGCCGTCGACTACCTCATCACCAGGGGCATCGACCCAGCCCGGCTGGCTGCCCTCGGCTATGGCGAAAGCCAGCCGGCAGTGGACTGCCTCTGCTCCCGCTGCACGGAAGATGAACACCAGGCCAACCGCAGGACGACCTTCAAGATCATCGAGTGAGGGTATTGCTTTGCAGGCAAAACAACCTGCACCAGGTCAGGTTCTCAGTTCATTAATACTTTGGATGTCTTTTTTAAAACGCTCGGTCAGGTCGCGTACGAAGCCCTCGATCATGCCCTTCTCTTCCCGGCCGATGCCGGCGCTTGCCCGCGCCACCTCTTCCAGCATATCGATGAGGAATTGATATTCCGGGTCGGGGCCGTTCTCCCGGCAGCGTTCGATGACTTTCAGGTACAAATCCTCCGGTTTATTGCGGTGAGTGCGCTCGTAGTCGAAAGACCACTTGATCTCCCGTGCCTTGGGATGCCCCCGGAGGATCATCTCCAGCGATTCCACCTCTTCAGGCTGAATGAGCCCGTCGGATTTGGCCACCAGGTAGAGTAATTCGCCGAAAGCGTCGTAGATTCTTTCTTTGGGTGTCATTTGCCGGTTTTTTTATTGACAAGCCCTCAAGATAAAAAATGGGGCCTGTGCCGCCAACTGTGAACATGTTAATTCCGATGAAGTTTTCAGGCGGCCCGCTTTTGTGCCATACCATTGCCGGGGCGCGATGCTAAATTGTGCCCTCATTTTTATTGCTAATTTAATGTTTTTCATAAAGTTATGCCATGGGCAGCCCGATTC
>CAZAXA010000586.1:0-3898 GCA_964488965.1 uncultured Phaeodactylibacter sp.
TGAGAACCTTAACGCCAGCCCCTGGAAAGAAAGGTTCTTAAACCTGAGCCAGCCCTCCCCCCTGCAACGCCCTTACAACCTCCTCCTCCGGAATATCCCGCATGCAGCGAAAATGCCCTTTGGGGCACTTGCTGTAGCCGATCTTGGAGCAGGGGCGGCACGACAGCCCCTTCACTTCAAAGGTGGTGTTCCGGCCGGCGCCTTCAGGATAGTAGGGGTACATGCCGAATTCCGGGACGGTATTTCCCCAGAAGGAAAGGATCTCTTTGCCGAAGGCGGCGGCGATGTGCATCAGGCCGGTATCGTGCGTGAGGACTTTCCAGGCCTGCCGGACGACGGAAGCCGACTGGTTGAGGTTGAGCTTGCCGCAGAGGTTTAACACCTGGCCGCCCGCCGCGTCGGCAATCTGCTGTCCCTCCTCCGCCTCGCCGGGGCCGCCCAGCAGCAGGACGGGCAGTTCCACCTTTCGGCAGATAGCGACGATCTTATCTGCCGGGAGGCGTTTGGTGTTGTGGGCGGCGCCAATGACGAAGGCCACATACCTGGGAATTTCCCGCTGTGGGGCAAGCACATTGGTGGCCAGGAGGTTGCCCACAGACACTTCGTCTTCCGGCGGGATGAAGTAATCCAGCCCCCGCCCGTCGTTTTTTACGCCCAGAGGCGCCGCCGCGGCCATGTAGCGGTCGACAATATGCAGGGCAGGGAGGCGGTTCACTTTAAAATTGACCAGCAGCCATTTTTCCCGGTTGAGTTTGTCGAAAGAAAATGCTTTGGCCCTCAGCCCCCATTTCACCTGAGCGGAACGCAGGTTATTGTGCAGGTCCACTATATGATCATAGCCCTCTTTCCTGAGTTCAGCCATTACCTCCGGCACTTTCTTTTCGATGGCGAACACCTTGTCTATATAGGGATTGGCATCTACTATGCCCCGAAAGCTGCGCCTGGACAGGTAATGGACTTCCGCCCCCAGTTGCTGCTTCAGGGCACGGATGACCGGGGTGGTCAGCACAATATCGCCGATGGAGGAAAAGCGTATGAGGAGTATTTTCATGTCATTGTGTACTTGTGTACGTATACGCTTGCATTCACCAATAATCCAGCACCACCTGCACTTTCTCCAGCTCGATATCGGAGACCAGTTCCAGGGCGCCCTTTTGGAAGAGAGAATCGAACCCGGCAATATTGCGGTTATCCGTCCTGGGTTTGTAATTATGATAGTTGGCAAAGCGGATGCCGTTGGAAACTATGATGGAATAGGCCTCGCGGAAGCGGGCGCCGCCCCCGTCGGCCAGGAAATTGTAGGCCAGGTAATCCACGGTATGCTCATCGCGGTGTATCCAGTACAAGTACTCGTCCTCGAAGTCCTTACCGCCTCCCTCCTGGCGGAAAGTCACTTTCACCTTGTGATAAGGCTGTTCTTTGATGATGGCCTCCCCGGCGTACTCCTTGATCACTGCCGGGTCGTTGAGAAAATAAGGCAGGAACGCAAAATAGATCACCGAGTTGACGGAATTGGAATAGGCCGAGCTTTCCTTCTCGCTCAATTCCACGCGCTGGCCGTTCACTTCGCGGTAGAAGCCGTCGTTGTTGAGCACATCCCGGACATGAGCGCCGGTAGAGTCGTTAAAGATGCGCTCGTATTCGAACCGCGCGTCCTGCCGGGTGGCGATATAATGCCTGTCCCTGAAGTCGAACTCCACCCGGCAGTCTTTGTAATTATCGCCGCCATGGGTTTCGATGGCCGCGTCCACGATCTGCTGTGCTTTATCGCCCGTTGCTGCATGCTGCTCTTCCTGAGCGTTCGTTTGCCGGCTGTTCTCCGCGCCGCAGCCGGCCAGAAAAAGCAGGCAACAGCACCAAAATGCCCAATGCTTCATGATTTTTTTTTGGCAAAGATAAGCAGTAATGATGGATTTGGCTTCGAGGGGTTACGCACCAGATGAATCTGGAGCGTCCGGGTACAGTTATTTTTCCGAAGGGATTTCCATCGACCATTCCTCGTTACCGTCGGCGTCAAAAACGCGGATGGTGAGCACCCGTTCGGTGCGGGGGCCGGAGAATTCCAGCAGGCCGAAGTTGTGTTCGGTTACCAGGGTGCCTGCCACGCGCAGTTCATTGGCCTCATTTTTCGTATTCACCCCGGCAGTCAGCGGCGATATGGTCAGGTCGTAAACGGCATGGCCTTCGGCGTTGACGTATTTGCTCAGTTCACTTTGGTGGCGGTCGCCGGTGAGGAAAACGACATTCCGGATGCCTTCTTCTTCGATGCGTTTCAACAGGTAGGCGCGCTCTTCCGGAAAAATGTTCGTATAGTTTTCATAGCTCTCCACCGTATTGAGCACCTGATTGCCGATGCAGACCATTTTAAAGGGGGCGTAACTGGCAGCCAGGGCGTCGATGAGCCACTCCAGTTGTTCCTTGCCCAACATGGTCTGATCGCCCCCCTCCAACCGGTTGGGGCTGCGGAAGTAGCGGTCGTCCATCAGGAAGAAGTCCATATCATTGTACTGGAAGAAAGTGGCGATGCCTTTCTGCCCGTTGACGCCAAAGGTGGGGTTACCCCAAAAGAGCCGGAAGGCCTCCAGGGTGGTTTCCTTCTGCGTAAAGGAGCGGTCCGAATTGTCAGGGCCGAAATCGTGGTCGTCCCAGATGGCATAGTGATGGGTGGAAGCCAGGAGAGGCTGCATCTCCGGCAGGCTGCGGGTATGGGTGTAGCGCTTGAGGATGCCCGTGCGGCTGTACCAGTCAGGCTCGCGCAGGTACACGTTGTCGCCCAGCCAGATCATAGCGTCGGGGCGCTTTTGGTGGATGCCCGTGAAAATGTGATAGTCGCCCCCGTAGGGTTTTCCTGGGCGGTCGTAAGCTTCCTCATTGACATAAGCGCAACTGCCGATGGCTACGCTGAAAGCCGGAGGGTCATACCGCCAGCGCCACAGTTCCTGGGTTTTGAACCCGGCAGGATAGCCCAGCTCCACCGCCTTGCCGTTGATCAGCAGTTGGTAATTGTACACTGTGCCCGGCTCCACCTCATCGGCCAGCAGCTTGGCCGTATAAGCCTCCTCTTTTGTTGTTTCTTTGCTTTCGGTAAAATGCAAATCCCGCGGGTTGTCCTTCACCCAATAGGCGAACTGCACGCGCGCCGCTCCTTTGGTCTGTACCCAGAGCAGGACTTCCCGCATCTCGTTATAGCCGAGCATGGGGCCGGATTGCAATAGGGAGTCCTGAGCAAAAGTTAAGGCTGACAGGGACAGGAGCAAAAACAGGGAGGAAAGATGCCGCTTCATTTTTTGCTGTAAAGCTAAAAAAGCATAGCAGGAAAATTTATGCCCGGCCGGTTATTTTTGAGCAAATTGGCCTTTCAAAATAGCCTCTGGCAGAACATGCAGAAACCAGAAGTCAGAAGTTAGAAGCCAGAAGTTGGAAGTTAGAAAACAGCCCCTCTGCATTGCGTTCATCAGAATAAAAAACCATCAACCCCACCCCCCGCCTCCCGGGGTTTCGATAACGATCCGGCCCCCTGCTTCAACATCTGTGGAGTCGACTCCCTTCAAGGGTTTCTTCTCTCCGCTTTTCCGAACGAGATACTGCTCGCCCGCTTTGCCCGCTCCTCCCCCCGCCATTCCATACGGCCGCTCTGCCCGGTGCTGGCTGAGTATCGTCACCTCCATAGGCGCCAGGAATTCCAGCTCGCGGATGATGCCGTCGCCGCCCCGGTACCGCCCCTGCCCGCCGGAGCCTCGCCGCCGGGCGAAGCGGCGCAGCCGCACCGGGTAGCGGAACTCCAGTTCCTCCGGGTCGGTGATCTTCGTGTTGGTCATATGCTGGTGGACGGCGGAACGGCCATGGAAGCCCGGCCCGGCGCCGGCGCCCCCGCCGATGGTCTCGTAGTAGCCGAAGC
>CAZAXA010000587.1:0-3891 GCA_964488965.1 uncultured Phaeodactylibacter sp.
GCTGGATGATCATTATCACGCAAAAGGGTGACTTTTGTCATCATTTTGTCTGCAACAAGTTTTGAGAACCCGCTTTGTGTAAGTAATTGTATTGTTGAATTGAACAAAATGCCGGACAATGATCTACATTGTCGATCTGATAAGCAGGGAATTTTATTTCCGTCGCCGCCTTTTTTTTATCCTGGCCCTGTGGGTGGCCTTTGGGGCTGTTTCCTGTAGCCAGGCCGGCCCTGAGCGGTACATCTTCCTGGGGCACCCGTACGACTGGAACTATGCCGACCGGGTGGACGCCCGCCTGGAGCAGTTGGACTACAGCGCCTTCCACCAGGTGTGGCTGGGCGGCGATGTCTGCTCCCGTACGGCTGAGCATCCTGAAGCCCTGCCTTATCTCGACAGCCTTTTCGGCCTGCATCGCGTACATTGGGCCCTGGGTAACCACGATTACGACTACGGCGACCCGCAGCTTATCCTGGATTATCTGAAACGCCCTTCCTTCTATGCGCTCTGGCAGTCGGGCTATTGCCTCATGGTGCTGAATACCAACTTGTTCTGGCCCTACCCCTCCAGCCCGCCGCAGCGCGGCTGTGAGCAAAAGGAAGCCCAATGGGCCATGATCCGTTCGGTGGCCGATACCATCCGGCAGGCTTCTCATCTGGTCATCCTGCACCACATGGGGATATTTAACGATTTAAAGGTAAACGAGGCGGGGGATACCCTTAGGGCCTTCAATGTCAACGCCGCCCCCATCTATGGTACCTGCGGCCTGGATTCGGAAGTGACGGCCAGCCTTTACCCGCTCCTGGCGAAAGTGCAGAAGCGAGGCGTACAGGTCGTATTGATCGGCGGCGATGTAGGCATGCAGGCCAAATCCTTCGAGTTCCGAACACCCGAAGGGGTCTGGTTGTTAGGCTCCGGTATCAACAATTCCCTGCGCCGCGAATACGCCCCCGAATACGTGAAAGACTTCGGGCCGGATATGGTGCTGCTGCTGGAGTATGATGCCCGTCAGAAGGAATTGAACTGGGAGTTCGTGGATTTGGATGGGCTGGTGAAGGGCTGAATATTGAAATATTCAGAAACGGATGGCGATGAGTGGAAAGGGGGAGAGGATGTAGGGGCGTATGCATTGAAATGCGCAGCATGCATAAAGACCCGCGGAGATACTTGGAATGGCCGCTTGGATAATGATGATTTTTGTAATCATTATATTTCGAATGGTTATAAATATAATGATGTTTTTTGTAATGATTACTTTTTGAATGATCACTTTTATAATGATTATAAACATAACGATTACTTTTGTAACGATTACTTTTATAACGATTATATTTTGAACGATCATTTACCTTGCTATTCGCCTTTTAACTGCTGATCCAAGCTAAAGCTGCGATGGGCACAGACCAATCAACTATGGCCAAAATAGCTGTCGGCATCGGAGGCTCCAGCGGGAGCATCTATGCCAAAATATTGCTCGATAAACTCGTATTGCTTCAGGAGCAGCTCGATGCGGTAGGCGTCGTAATGAGCGACAACGCCAAATTTAACTGGGAATACGAGCTGGGCGACAAAAGCTACGAAAACTATCCCTTTGATTTTTACGGCAAGCGGGACTTTATGGCGCCCTTTGCTTCCGGCTCCGCCCAGTATGGCGCAGTCATCATCTGCCCCTGCTCGATGGGCCTGCTGGGCCGCATCGCCAACGGCATTTCCGACGACCTCATCAGCCGCGCCGCCGATGTGGCCCTCAAGGAGCGCCGCCGCCTCATCCTCGTCCCCCGCGAAACGCCTTACAACCTCATCCACCTCAACAACATGAAGGCCATCACCGAAGCAGGCGGCGTCATCTGCCCGGCCAGCCCCAGCTTTTACAGCAAGCCAAAGAATTTTGAGGAACTGGCCGCGACGGTGGTGGACCGGGTGCTCGCCCTGGCAGGGCTGGAACTGGATACGTATCGCTGGGGGGAGCCGTGATCTGTTATTCCTGCATTCGTTGAATCGTGCATTCGTGTATTTGGTAACGAATCCCCGAATCCCGAATCCCGAATCCCGAATTAACGAATCCCCGAATCCCGAAACTGTCCCAAAATTTTCTTTTCTTCGCGTCGTTAAAAAGCCGTATTCAAAATAATCATACCCATGCAAAGTATCAAAGCCACAGTGCTCCTCCTCGGAGGGCTCTTTCTTTTTTCATCCGTAAACGCACAACAAGAAATGGATTCAGTCAGCTACAGCCTCGGCATTCTGCTGGGCCAGAACCTCAAAAGCCAGGGATTCGGCCAACTCGATGAGCAATCGCTCAACGCAGGCATTCACGATATGCTTGCCGGCGGTGAACTCAGGTTGAGCATAGAAGACGCCAATGCCATCATTCAGCAACACATGCAGAAAATACAGGAGGCCAAATACCAGAAAAACATAGAAGAAGGCAAGGCCTTCCTGGAAGCCAATGCCAAACGGGAAGGCGTAACCGTCCTGCCCAGCGGCCTGCAATACGAAATCCTCAGGGCAGGCGAAGGCGCCAAACCCGGCGCTTCCGACAAGGTGTCCGTCCACTACCATGGTACGCTGATCGACGGGACGGTGTTCGACAGCTCGGTAGAGCGCGGCCAGCCTGCCACCTTCGGCGTCAACCAGGTAATTGCCGGCTGGACCGAAGCCCTCCAACTGATGCCGGAAGGCTCGAAATGGAAACTTTACATTCCTTCCGGCCTGGCCTACGGCGCCCGTGGCGCCGGGCAGAAGATCGGCCCGTATTCCACCCTGATCTTCGAGGTGGAGCTGATCAAGGTCAATTAGTTGATGGTTGCGTGTTGATGGTTGCCTGTTGGCCCATCTAACAACAAACAACAAACAACAAACAACGAATAACGAATAACGAACGCCCCGCCCCATGAGGATCGACATCGTCACCGTATTGCCGGAACTACTGGAAAGCCCGCTCCAACACTCCATCATGAAGCGCGCCCGGGAGAAAGGCCTGCTGGAGATACAGGTCCACGACCTGCGCGCCTACGGCCTGGGAAAACACCGCCAGGTTGACGACTACCAGTATGGGGGCGGCGCCGGTATGGTCATGATGGCAGAGCCGCTTGCCAACTGTATCGACGATCTTCAAAGGGAGCGCGCTTACGATGAGGTCATCTATATGGCCCCTGACGGCCAGCGCCTCACTCAATCGCTGGCCAATTGCCTGTCGCTCAAGGAGAACCTGCTCATACTCTGCGGCCACTACAAGGGCGTGGATGAGCGCATCCGGGAGCATTACGTCACCATGGAGGTCTCCATCGGCGATTTTGTGCTTTCCGGGGGCGAACTGCCGGCCGCCATCCTGGCCGATGCGGTCGGCCGGCTGCTGCCCGGCGTCCTCAATGACGAGACTTCCGCCCTCTTCGATTCTTTCCAGGACAACCTGCTGGCGCCGCCCGTCTATACCCGGCCAGAAGAGTTCCGGGGCTGGCGGGTGCCGGAAGTCCTCCTGTCCGGCCATTCCAAAAAGATCGAAGAGTGGCGCTACCGGCAGGCCCTGAAACGCACCGCCGAGCGCCGGCCGGGCCTGTTGGGGGAGGAGGAATGAAAGACTGACTGATTGAAGGAATGAATGACTGAATAGCCGCCATGGAAGCGCCACTCTTCAAAATACGGGAAAACGGCCGGTACGGCTTTATCGACGCCGCCGGGGAAGTCGTCATCGAGCCGCAGTACCTCGAAGCGGAGGACTTTTACAATGGCTTTTCCCGGGTGCGTTTCAACGACAAGCTGGTGCCCATGGATACCATGGGGCGACTGCTCCTCAAGCACCTTTTCAATTTCGTGGGTTTTTTCGAAGAAGGCCTGGCCCGGGTGCAGTTGGTCAACCGATGGGGGTATATCGATACGCGCGGGAACCTGGCC
>CAZAXA010000588.1:0-3889 GCA_964488965.1 uncultured Phaeodactylibacter sp.
TCTCACTGTCTCACTGTCTCACTGTCTCACTGTCTCACTGTCTCACTGTCTCACTATCTCACTGTCTCACTGTCTCACTGCTAGGAAAGCGCTCTCAATCGCATCATAGACCACCCGGGGATCGGTACCGGAAAGTCCCATGCGTTTAAAGAATTCCTTGTCCGGCAAATCGTCGCCTATCCGCTGCATGAACATTTGCAGGTCTGACTTTAGACTGTCCGGAAGTGGGTGATTGTCCGTTTGCCGGAGGGTCAGGGCCAGGCGGAATATATCCTCCTTATGCTTACGGATGTGTTTACTGTCCTCCCTTCCTCCACGCGCGATCCGATCGGAAATTTCCAGGAAGGCCTTTGCCTTGAGGGTGATGAGAGCTTCCACATTCGCACATCGGACGCCTTGCCGAAGGTCGCTGTGGTCAATCATATAGTGATAATAGGCGTCATCCAGGAGGATGGCGGAAAGGCTGGAAAGATCGTCATCCAGTGGGATGGGGGTCAGGTGCGCGGCCTCGTCAATGGCGATGACTTCCGGTCTTCGGGCAAAGAGTTCGATCTGCTGGGGAAAATCCTCCTGCGACGGCTTGGTGAACCTGTAGTATTGCCTGCCGGCATCGCCCTTCTCCCTTCTCGCATAGCCTCCTTCGCGGATGAACGCCCAGAATCGCTCCGCGAATTCCCGGTCCAGCGCTTCAATGATGAGAATGATATCAACGTCCTTCGTGACCCTGGGCGTAAAGCCCTCTTCCTCCAGGATGATGTCGCACGCTGTTCCCCCTATGACGACATAGTGGTCACCAAGATCTGCAAAGAATTCCTTGAACTTTTCGAGACCCCTTACCATATCGCCTGGTTGATGAGTTGTTGCACGGCCATCTCCACGCGCGCATCCTTTTCGTGGCGCAGGCTCACATACAAAGAGAGTGGATCCACGACACCTGTGGGAAGGCCAGGGACATTCATCAGCCATCTGGGGTCATATTTCCAGAGCTCCAGGCAATACGGGGCGTCCGTTCCTTCAACCTGGTATCCCTGTTCTTCTTGCCGATCAGGATGAAACGCCTTCCGGTAGATGGCCCGCGATATCTGCCTGGGCGGATTCATATCCGTATACGCCGACAGGGCCGTACCACCACTCATGGGCAGATCTTCCCCGGCAGGATTTTCGAGGTATACGCGCCGCATGACCGGATCGATGAGCATGTCCCTTTCCAGAACCTCTTCCCAAAGCGCCCTTCCTTCTTTTATGAACCGGATGAATTTCTCCTTGCCTGCATGCTCCGCGATAAGACCCATTCTTCCCAAGCTTTCCGCAGCCCTCGTGATCTGCATGGGCCGGACTTGAAAAAACGAAGCAAGTTCTTTGAACGACTTTTTCCTGAGCGACTGCAGTCCTTCCCGGTCAAGCAAGGAACGGAATAGCAAAACCTGGCCCATTGGCGTTAGCTGTGTGGGCTTATCCGGAAGCTTGGATCTCGTTTCTTTCAAATCGATCAGGTACGTCGGGATGTAGACCTGCTTGTCGCTGACGATAAACGGAATTCCCTTCTCCATGAGCCGTTTCCTATTGTAGGCGGCCAACTGATCGAACACGACGATCGCGGGTAATCCCAAGATTTGGGTAGCTCTTTTCATTTGCGTCTCCAGCTGTTTTACGCTCAACGACTGCGTAGTCGGGCATGAGGCTAGGAGCCACCTCCGGTCATCAGCTTCAGCCACATACCAGGTGTATGCCTCCTTCAGGTAGACGGGCAGTAAAGCCTGACGATTACGGTCAAGCGGGGTAACCGACGTGAAGAAACCTGGCGATGGCAGTGGTAATTTATATATATTGCTCATTTACAGACTACTATCTCATTTATTTAATGATAACAACATAAATGAGATTAAGCAAATATAATGATATTATACTGTATTTCAATAATTAAGCTAAAATTATACTCCTCACGTTTACGCGCTCACCTGTCTGTTCCGCTGAACGTGACCCCCTATTCCGTGATTGTGACCCCTCCAGGAAACTGCCATTCCGGCATATTGACCCCCCAAGGGCAGTGGCTTGCCCGGAGTTCCCGGCCAAGCAGATCATGCCGTGTTTTACACATCAACCCACGACGAACGCCTCCTCCATACGCATGATTTCTGCACGATTCAGGCCTGCCTGCTTCGCCACCTCATGCCACTGGCTGACAGCCCGTAAGGTCCGCTGTATGATTGTTTCGGCTTCTGTGGCGGAAAGACGAAATCGGCCGGCGACTTCGCGCGCCAGGTCCAATGCCAGGGCATTGTCGTATTCGGTGATATTGAGGTGCAACCCGGTCGCATGGATGACCGGATTCATGTCATAGGCCGGAGACAGGATCCAGCCCTTGGGGGTCAGGAGAAAACCGTGATTCCGCAAATGATCATCGGTGTTGCTGACGCAGATATTGAACACGATGCGCGACCAAAGCTCCGTCAGGTCCCGGCCGGGTTGTGCGCTGTTTTTGATAATACACTCCGCGAGATGGAGGTAGCTGATGGCCTCCCCGGATCCGGATCCATCCGTCAGCCCCATGAGGGTCATGGCGGATGCGAAATGGATGCGCGTATGCCCAATCCTGTCAAATCGCCTAGTCAGGTAGGTATGAAACCGGCTGCTGAATGTACGCGAGTACCCTTCTGCTACATGGATGCCCGCTCGTTTCCCCAATTCATTCACGACGGCTTCCCACCCGCCCATATCATACGCATCCAGGCGGCTGGGAAACTTGGCGATCCATAAGTTTCCGTCGGCATCGCGTATACTTGCCTTCGGCCTGGCGCCACCCAGTGAAGCCCCGGGGGCCAGGAGAAGTTTGAGACTTTCGGTGAACGCTCCATCCTCCAATGTGGCCGTGTCCTCCAGTCTCAGGCTGGCCGCTTCGAGTTCACGTATTCGAATGAAGGGCGGTGCGCTGTACTCCTCCTGATGATCGAGAAATGGTCCATCGGGATCCAATCTGAACCGTAGGCCACCGCTTCTGAATAGGTCAAAAACCCCTAACAGATAGTCGCTTTCAAAGAGCGGCCTTGGCCGTCGTTCCGCCTGCCGGGCAAACACGGCTTCACGGCGCTGCATCAATACCCTTCCCCATCGATCCGGTGCGGAATCGGTGAAGATTCCAAAGTTTGCCTTTCCCTGGCGCGGGTACTGCGGCCCTGTATACAGTTGCAATTCGGGATCGAGCAGGATGGCAAATCGTGTATGGATCCAGGCCTTGTCATATTCGAAGGAAAAAATCTCATTCCCCCGCGTGATCTGGGCCGTCAGGACGCCGATACGGGTCGGGGTCTTGATTTCCTTCCAATCGGCATACACCAGGATCTCCCTTCCGCTATTGGCCATTACCGCTTCGGGTTTTCAATCGCTGCATCCTGGAGCTTCCTGCCCAACGGATCGTCGGCGGCAATGTGCCTGAGGTCTTCGGCGAGGCCGAGTACAAACAGCACCTGGACATACGCACTCAGGGACACGCCCGGCTCCCCCTTCTCCAGCGATTGAATGGTCGATCGGGAAATCCCGGCACGCCCCGCGACCTGGCTCTCGGAAAGTCGTCTTCGCTTCCGGGCCAGCTTGATGTTATTCCCGATGTCTTGCAGAAGGCGCTCGGCAGTTGGCAGTATATATATTGATTTTTTAGTCATTTGATTGATATATAAGTCAAATATAATAATATTTGATTTATAAAACAATCATATTGTATTTATACATATGTGTTTAAAGTATTGTATTGCTGCCGCTTCGGACCTTCGGCAAGATCAGGTTGGGTTCTACGCAAGGCCGTGTAAGGTGAAACGGGTAATGTGTAGGGCCGGGCAAGGCGGTTTTCGTTGAACAGGGATATTTCACATTTCTCACAAAGACGCGGAGTAAG
>CAZAXA010000589.1:0-3884 GCA_964488965.1 uncultured Phaeodactylibacter sp.
CGTCAACAGGTCGCCCAGATGGAACAGCTTATCGAGGGCGGGGAATTGTACCGGGTCAGGGAAATGGTGGACAAACTGCAGGCCGACGGGCTGATCATTCACGTCAACCCTCTGCAGGAGTGGTTGCAACCGGAAGGAGACCGCTTCCGGCATCCCCCCCTGCAGACGATCACTGCCTTCATGGAAAAAACAGATATGCCGGTGATCGTCAAAGAAGTGGGGCAGGGTATGGGCTATGAGAGCCTCAGGGCCCTGATGCAACTCCCCCTGGCGGCCATAGACTTTGCCGCCAGCGGAGGCACCAACTTCGCCCGCCTGGAAATGCTGCGCGGCGATAAAGCCAAAGCCGCCGTTTATGAACATTTGGCCTATGTAGGCCACAGCGCCGGGGAAATGGTGGAGATTTACAACCGGCTGCTGGAAGAACTGGGCACGAAAGTGCGCTGCAGGCAGGTGATCATTTCCGGCGGAGTAAAGAATTTCCTCGATGGGTACTATCTCATCAATAAGATAAATGCGGCGGCGGTTTACGGGCAGGCTTCCGGTTTTCTGAGGCACGCCCGCGGCGCCTACGAAGAGCTTTATGATCACGTTGACGCCCAGGTGCAGGGGCTGGAACTGGCCAATGCCTTCCTTCGGGTAAAATAAGGGCGCGGGATTTTCCAGGCCTCCCGGCCCGGGAGTATCCCGAAAAATAAAGACAATGCAGGAAAAAACCGTTTCGGGCTTTTCAAAGCTCTCCAAAGTGGGTAAAATCCGCTGGGTAGTGGAAAACTTCTTCAAAGACCCGGAGAACGTCAGCCGGGAACTGATGAGCTTCTGGCATAAAGATGAAGAACAGCAACGCATCCTGGACGGCTTCAGCGAGAATACCATCAGCAATTACTGCCTGCCCTTCGGGGTGGCGCCTAATTTTCTCATCAACGGGAAGATGTACGCCGTGCCCATGGTGATCGAAGAGAGCTCGGTAGTGGCTGCAGCTTCCAGCGCCGCCAAGTTCTGGCTGGCGCGTGGCGGCTTCCACGCGGAGGTCATCGCGACCCGGAAGCTGGGGCAGGTGCACTTCAGCTGGAAGGGCGGCAGCGCCAAGCTCTTCCGGCACTTCGGAGAACTGGAAAAGCGCCTGCGCCAGGATGCCGCCCACATCACCGCCAACATGGAAGAACGGGGCGGCGGCGTGCTCGACATTGAACTGCTGGATATGACCCACCTGGAGCCGGACTACTACCAGCTGAAGGCAGCCTTTGAAACCTGCGACTCCATGGGCGCCAATTTCATCAATTCGGTACTGGAGGAATTCGGCAGCACCCTGGAGATATTCGTTCAGGAACATCCCGCATTTGAAGGGGAAGAACAGGAACTGGAAGTGATCATGGCCATCCTGTCCAACTACACGCCGGAGTGCATCGTCCGGGCCTGGGTGGAATGCCCTGTCGAAGCGCTGGGTTCCGGCTGCAACGGGATGCGCCCTGAAGAATTCGCTGAAAAATTCGCCAAGGCCGTCCGCATTGCCCATATCGACCCGTACCGCGCCGCCACCCACAATAAAGGCATTTTCAACGGAGTGGATGCGGTGGTGCTGGCTACGGCCAATGACTTCCGCGCCGTCGAGGCCTGTGGCCATACTTATGCCGCCCGCGACGGGCAGTACCGCAGCCTCAGCTCCTGCAGCACAGAAAACGGGATATTCCGATTCTGGCTGGACCTGCCCCTGGCTCTGGGCACCGTCGGGGGGCTTACCCGCCTGCACCCCATTGCCCGCCGTTCGCTGGAACTGCTGGGCGACCCCGGTGCGGAGGAGCTCATGCAGGTCATCGCCGCCACCGGCCTGGCGCAGAACTTCGCCGCCCTCCGTTCCCTGGTGACCACGGGCATACAGAAAGGCCATATGAAGATGCACCTCTTGAACATCCTCAACCACCTGCAGGCCAGCGAGCGGGAGGCCATGGAAGCGGCAGAGCATTTCAAGGACAAGGTGGTCTCCTTCACAGCAGTGCGCGAGTTTCTGAAGCTGTTCCGGGAGAAGAAAGGCAGTTTGGCATGAAAGGAATTATCTTCGATATGGACGGCACGATGGTCGATAACATGATGGTCCACCATCGCGCCTGGCAGCAGAAACTCTCCTCCCTTGGCCTGGATTTGTCACTGGAAGAGGTCAGGGAAAATATCCATGGCATCAATACGGAGATTCTCGGGCGTTTGTTCGGAAACAGGTTCACTCCTGAAGAAAGAGAGCGGATTTCCGATGAGAAAGAGGCCGAATACCGCAGGATATTCCGCCGGGAACTCCGGCTGGTCGACGGCCTGCCCGGCTTCCTGAAAGAACTGGCCGGCGCCGGCATCCCCATGGCGATAGGAACGGCGGCGCCCCCGGAGAATGTCGACTTCGTCCTGGATGAACTCGGCATTCGCCATTATTTCATAGGGGTATTTCATGCGGGCAGCGTATCCAGGGGAAAACCCGACCCGGAAATTTTCGAGAAGGCTGCCGCCAGTATGGGCCTGCCCGCCCGGGATTGCCTCATTTTTGAGGACAGCCCTACGGGGGCGGAAGCCGCGCTGCGGGCCGGAAGCCCCGCTATCATCCTCACCACTACGCACAGCGAGGAGGAGTTCAGGCAGTTCCCCAATATAAGGAGATTCATTACTGATTTTTCGGCAGTTACAGTTGGCGAGGTGACCGGGTGGTAAGAAAACGGATTTTTAGATTTTAGCTTCAAAGAAGCGTAACATTCAAATTTGGTAGTAATTCCGGCGAATTCTTTAAATTTCCTCTAAAAAAGGCTCCCATCGAAAAATCACTTTATACCAACGGCAAGCTCCTCCTCACCGGCGAGTACTTCGTGCTCGATGGCGCCCTGGCCCTGGCCCTGCCCGTCCGATTCGGCCAGCAGCTAATCGTAGAAGAACGCCCACACCTGAGCCATCACCACTGGCTGAGCCTGGATCATCTGGGCTTCCCCTGGTTCGAGGGGCATTTTTCGGCCGACGGGGCTTACCTCTCCGGTAATGACGAGCCGGTAGGGCGGCGCCTGGAAAACCTCTTCCGGGGAATCGGGAAGCAGCGGCCGGATTTCTGGCCCGGCAGGCTGCCCCTGCGCTTCGAGACGCGCCTGAGTTTCCCCCGGCAGTGGGGCCTGGGCAGCAGTTCTACCCTCGTGGCCGCTCTGGCCAAATGGGCGGAAGTGGATGCCTTTGAGCTCCTGGCGGACACCTTCGGCGGCTCCGGCTATGACGTTGCCTGCGCCCATGCCCGGCGCCCCATCCTCTTTCAGCGGCGCGATGGCCGCGGGCAGTATGTGGAATGCCCCTACCGGCCGCCCTTTGCCGGGAACATCTGCTTCGTTTACCTGGGTAAAAAACAGGACAGCCGCGAGGGCGTCGCCCGCTACCGCGAAGTGGTAAAAGACTCCCCCCGCCTCCTCGAAGGGATTTCCCGCCTGACATTGGACTTCCTGGGCGCCCGGACGGTGCAGGAAGGCATTGCCATTATGGATGCCCATGAAAAGCTGGTGGGAGAAGCTCTGCAGCTCCCCAAAGTCAAAGAGCGCTATTTCTGCAACTTCCCCGGCGCCGTCAAATCGCTGGGCGCCTGGGGCGGCGATTTCGTGATGGCGCTGAGCGACAGGCCTGCCGGGGCCGCCCGGCAGTATTTCAGGGAGAAGGGGTTCGGGACGGCGTTTACGTGGGAGGAAATGGCGCTTTAGGACGGTAACTGCCTATTTCCATTTTAGCTCGTTAAGCAAAGCCTGAACCCACGCCTTTGTTTCTTCTTTGCTGTTCACTTCCAATGCTGTTTCCATAAGCGTATCTAAAAACTCCTGCTTATCATCGTTTCCTGAATGCAGATAAGAGAACTCTCTGCGCCTCATTTTTATGAATAT
>CAZAXA010000590.1:0-3870 GCA_964488965.1 uncultured Phaeodactylibacter sp.
CGCTCCATCTGGCGCTGGCGGATGCTGGCGCTGGGCGTATTGGCCGGGATGATGACCGGGCCGGTAAGCGTATAGCGGTAACCGATAACATCTCCGTCGGCATTAAGTACGTAGCAGCGCGGAATTTCCATCGGCTCGCCGGGGATAGAGGTAGTGGGTACCGGCAGGTGGTTGACGGAAACATGGGTAACGTCTTCGCAGAACAGCGGCAGCGCGATCTGTATCTGCTGCGTCGGGAAGGGCACGAAGTTCCTCGTCGTCGTTACCTCCCAGGTCTGCGGGTTGGTCGTCGTGGTGGTCACCCACTGCCCGAGCCAGCCATTATTGTCGCTGAACACTACCCAGTCGTAGTCGCCGGTATCATTGGCGCCCCAGGTGGAGGTAAAAATGTAGTACGTTTCATAGGCGCGCAACGGCAGCGTGATCCTGACTACCGGGTCAAACGGGCCGCCTATCGGGCCCTGGTTCAGGCCAATGCCGCCCACGCCGTTTATTACCAGGAAGTTGTCATCCACCTGGGCAATAATATTTTCACAGGGGTTGTCGGGGTTGAAGCTGCCCTGGTAGATGGCCACAAAGCCGTCGGTGGCAAAATCGTGGTCCAGGTAGAAGGTGAAGAAATCGTCTTCGCTTACCTGAAACTGCTTCAGTTCATAGTAGTGGTTGCCGGGGGCAGTGCCGGAACCATCGATAAAGCAGGAGTAGTTGTTCAGCACCAGCTGCGGGTCGCCGGCCGACAAGTTGCCGCTGATGGTGTGAACATCTTCAGTGGTGATGCCCGTGCTCGTATTGTTGGGACATTCAACAACCGGTTTGGTTTTGTCTTCGCCGTTGAGGTAACCCCAGCAGGAAACAAAGCCCGGAACCGGCGTAACGCCCGGCCGCAGGGTAACTTCGTAGATGAACTGGCCGGCGCCGTCCAGGATATTGCCGTTGGCAGGGTTCAGGTCGTTGACGATATTGACCTGGAAATCATCTTCAGTCAGGCAGCCGAACTGGCCTTCCAGCACCATATCCGGAGTGATGAAACGCTGGCAGTTGGCGTCCAGCGTAACATTGATCAGGTCATTGCAGCCCAGGTTGGTGGGCACGGCCGGAGGCCGGGTAACGACGATATAGAAGTCTTCCTGGCGGGTATTGCCGGCCGCGTCGGTGGCCGTGATCAGTATCTGGTACACGCCGGGCTGGAAAACGCCGGCGAAGGTGTCGCCGCCGGGTGACGACAGCGTTACGCCGCCGGCATTGGGCGGCGTGACCGTCACGGTGAACTGAGAGCCGGGAACGACCGCCGGGCCAAACACATGGTCGCCGTCGCAGTTATCGGTCACCGTCACTTCAAAGAAGACCGTAGCGGGGTTAGGGTCACAGGCGTCGATCTGTACGTTGATATCCTGCGAAGGATAAATGATGAGCGGCGCCCAGGTGTCGGGCTGGCCCGTCAGCTGCAGGGTAGCGTCCACTGTGCGGAGGTTGCCGGCCCCATCCCGGTAGGAAGCTCTGATGACAGCGCCGGCATCGGCGGCAGTCAGTATGCGTTCGAACTCGAAATAGCCCTGGGCTACATCGGAGCTGGCCAGCCAGGCCATCGCCTGTTGCGTGCCGCCGCTCCGCTGGTAGGTGAAGGACAGGCGGTTGGGGTTGGTGCTGATCACCGGGTCGCAATCGTCGGTAATGGTGATGGCGAAGCGCGCCGGAATCTGGTTGGTGCAGGCCGGCAGCAGGAAGGACAGGTTGCCCGGCATGTGGATGTCGGGCAGTTGGTTAGCTTCCTGTTCCACCGTGAACAGAGTCTGTACCGTCACGCCGCCGAAGGTGACGTCGATCGGGTAAATATTCGGGGTGAGAGAGCCCGTAGCCTCGAAGAAGGCGAAGCCGTCCTCTTCCTGGATATAGGTAACCTGCAGAGGAGCGCCGGCGACGGTGATCTGCCCGGTGAGGTTCGACTGGCGGGTGATGCCGCAGTCATAGATATTACCGGTGAAGACAACGCTGGCGCTGGGCTGGCAGGCAGGTATGGAAAACTGGCCGTTGCCCGACAGGTCGATGATGGGGTCCGGGTCGGGCGACTGGTTCACCGTGATGGTGAAGCTGTAGTTGGCCACGTTGCCGTCGTCGTCAACCGCACGATAAGAAACCGTGTAAGGGCTGTTTGCCGGCGAGAGCAGGGAGCCGCTGGCCGGGCCCGCCGTCTGGGAGAGCGCCGGGGCCAGGTCGCAATCGTCTACCGGAGTAACCGTCCAGTTGACGGGCACGCCATCCACATCGCAGCTCGGCACTTCTATCGTCATGTTGCCCGGGCCGTAAATCTGAGGTGGCCGCACATCGTCAACAATGATGGTATAGTTCTGGATCACCGACCCGCTGGGGCCGTCCTTGCGGATGGTCAGCGTGTTGGAGCCGACCGCCGCCATGACGTCCAGAACGTACGACTGGCCGGCGCCCAGCTGCATCAGCGAAGCGTCCGGGTCGACGGAAGTGGAGGAGGTATTGGTGGTGATATACGCCGTTGCCGTCGCCTGCGAGGGGTCGGCAGGGTCAAACACGAATACCGTCCATTGAAACTGGTAACCACATTCTCCTTCCGGCAGCGTATTGGTCACCTGTACCGCGGGGGACTGCCCGGAAGCGTCCTGCACCATCAGCTGTGGCTGAGCCTGGGCCTGCCAGGCGCCCGCCAGGCCGGCGGCCAGCATCACGGCCATTGTCTTCAACCAACAGGAAGGAAAAAGGAATGTAAAATTCGGTCTTTCCATAAGATCACAATTTGTTTGAAAAGTTTGTTATTGAAAATTCAGGTCATGTCATATCATAGCGCGATCATCCTGATCGCGGGCCCAACAGCACGGCCATCCCGGCCGCAGTTCCCCCGCGGGCCGCCAGCGCTCCATAAAGCAGCGGCCACACCTGAAGCCGTTGTTGCTTCACGAGCGCAGGCCTGCTGCGAAGCCGTCTTCTAATGGCCGCACAGGCAAGTAATTGGGGTCAAAGCCGTTTAGGAAATTTTTGTGAAGTAATTAAAGGGAAGAAGCGGAAGGGCGGTATGAGGCCCTGTTGTGAAATGATGTAATTTTTTTCGTTCATGGGATTGTTTTTAAGCACACAAAAAAACAGCGCTTTTCATTTTTGGCACAAGCCGTTTTTCGTCAGGCGTTCACGAAAGAAGCAACTTTTGCCCAGCCCTGGTAACGGCAGCTATGGTTTGGCCTTCCGAGCTACCGGCATACAAATATATATCAACTTTAATAATACCACATACCTCAATGAGGGTATTTTCCCAGTTCTAATGTTATTCTAATCTTTAGGGAGGGAATGATCGCGATCATTCCTTACTAAGCGATCGCGTGCGAAGTCAGGCGGCACTTCACTTTAAGAATCTGGCGCACCTCTTCCACTTCCACATCATAGGGTTTATAGACGTCGCCGTTATCGGAGATGAGGCGGAGGCGAACGACCTGATTGCCTTCCCTGACCTGCTGTATGCGCTTGGCCACCACTACATCGGTCACGATGACATACACGTGGTTATCGCGCAGAGGGACGCCCCGTTCAACGGGGTCACAGACCACGAGGTCGCCGTTGGTGATGGTGGGCAGCATGCTGTCGCCGCTGATCTCGAAGGCGACCATCTCCCCGTCCAGCCCGGGAATGGAGAACTTCTGGAGGTTATCCAGGAAATCCCGGTCCTGGTGTTCCAGGGCATATCCGGCCAGGGCCCTTTCGGGCACCAGCATGATGTTCTCCCGGCCGCCGCGCTGCCGCTCGCTCAGAGGACGGGAGGGTATCCCTCCGTCTGCGCCGTAGCCCTCCAGGAACATATCTTCTTCGATGCCGAAGAGGAAATTGGCGTTGACCCCGTAGGTTTGAAACAAA
>CAZAXA010000591.1:0-3868 GCA_964488965.1 uncultured Phaeodactylibacter sp.
CAGTCGCTACGCTCGTGTTCCTGCGCCTCCTGGGTTCTTATCGGGCGAACATTAAGCCAGGGCACGGCGGAAAGCCGCACCCTGGCGAAGGCCCCCAGGCGGCGCATTATTTCATCAGTCGCTACGCTCGTGTTCCTGCGCCTCCTGGGTTATACCGGGCGGGCATTAAGCCAGGGCGCGGCGGAAAGCCGCACCCTGGCGTGGGGCCCAGTGATAAAGCGGCCAGCCGGCTCTCAAAGCGGCTTCGCGATCCCGTCCGTACCTCTGAAATAGGTGATTTTCCCGTTTACCACTTTGAAATGGTGGTTGTAGGTGGAGGCATATTTTTTTCCGGAGGCAAGATGATCATACTCCGTTTCGACAGTTACAAAGACATCATCGCCGTCCGCCACGAACCGGCTGGGCTGGAACCTGGAGTATTTGGCTTTGGCAGCCAGTTCCTCAAAAAATTTGGCCACTTCGCCTTTGCCGCTGAATATTCTCTCCATGGGATCAAACATCGGGTCTTCGATATCGAATACCACTTCGTCGCCACAGGCGGCAAGTATGCCGGGGATGTCGCCTTTGCCGAACTTATCGTACACATCCATGACGGCCTGCGTATTGGGGTTCAGCATGGCGGCCTGCCCGATCTGGACGAGCGCCTCGCCCGTCCTGGTAATCTCATGGCTGACGCATTTGCCCTCGCTGTTCATCACCACCACGTCGGCATCCGTCCATTTGATGGGCTTGCCCGTCGCCGGAATGCCCATAAACGCGCCCGTGTGGGCGCCGGTGACGTTCAGGCGGAGCAGGTAGCGGCCATTGCCCGCCGGGGCGATGTCGGTGATGTCCAGTTTGAAATCGGGGAAACCTTCCATAAACTGTTTGTACAGGGCTATGGCGCTATCCACTCCCCTGACAGGGGCGGGCGCCACGTTCACGTCCACGTAGTTTTCGCCGTCGCAAAGGGCGGCGAAGGCATCGAAGTCGCGTCGGTTCAGGGCCTCGTAAGCCGCTTTGATGTTGGCGATGTCACGGGCGGTATCAGCGTCTTGTGCAGTTTTCTGGCAGCCCATGAAGCTGCCGGAGAGTAAGAGAAGGAAGAAGATGAAATTCGGCTTCATTGTTTATGGAGTTTTAATGGTTTCTCTGATCTCTCCCCAATTACGAGGAAGCCTGGATTTTGGATCATTGCCGTAAAAAAAATATTCTCCCATTGGTATCATGTACGCCCGGTACGCCTGTACATTTCCCAAAATCCACCGTGATCGCCATCACTGACGCGCCCCCTTCCCGCCCGTTACCTTTGCAGAAAAAAATCAAAACCATGTTAGGAATTATGCAGAAGATGTTTGGCGGCCAGGCCGCTGTAGATGTGAAAACCCTGCTGGCTCAGGGCGGAAAGCTGATCGATGTGAGGACTCCGGAGGAATTTGCTCAGGGCTACGCTCCGGGGGCCGTCAATATACCGTTGCAGGGCCTGCAGCGCCATCTGCCGAAACTGAAGGCGCTGAACGTGCCCATCGTAGCCTACTGCCGCTCCGGCAACCGCAGCGGCATAGCCGCTCAAATCCTCAACGCCAACGGCATCGAAGCCTACAACGCCGGCAGCCTCGGCCAGGTGAATGCCCAGCTGAGATAAGAGATTGCCTGTATGCCGCCGCAAGCGCTGAGAGCATGCCTGGCGCCCCAAATCGGCCTCCAAACATGCTCTCAGCAAAGATGCATAGTTGCCAGGGTGCGCTTTATTTCATCAGCCGCTACGCTCGTATCCCAGCGTGCCCTGGCTTCATGTTTAGGTTTACGCTCAGGTTTACGAAACTTCGAAAGTTTCGCAAACCTGCCTACCGCGCCAGGCTCACCTTCTGCGTCAGCATCTCCCGCTCCGTCTGCAAACGGATGAGGTAGACGCCGGAGCTCAGCTGCTGCCCGCGCTCATCGGCGCCGTTCCAACTGTAGCCATGCGAGCCGGCATTCAGGTAACCGGAATGCAGGGCGGCCACGCGCTGACCGTTCAGGTTGAACACCTCCAGCGTAGCCGCGCCGGCCTGGGGCAGGAAGAAGCGCACCGACAGCTCATCCTGGAAGGGGTTGGGCATGGCCTGCAGTTGGCAGGCGTCCGGCATACCGGCCGCCAGGCCCGGGGCCGCGGGCGGAGCGGGGCGCGTGGGGCAGCACACGGCGACGCCGTTGTTCAGCGCGGCGATCAGGCCGTTGAGCTGGCCGATGATGTAGCCGGCATTGACCGCCGGGATGGCGCCGCCGCTGTGGTAGGCCACATAGTCGATTACGTTTTGCAGATAACCGGCTATGATGGAGGCGCTGTATCCGGAGGAGAATTTGCTGACGGCAATGTCCAGCCGCCGGTTGATGGCCCGCTTATGGGTGGAGCTGATGAGCAGGCCGTCGACGTAGTCCTTGAGGACGTCGACGACAAAGTTGAGGCAGACTTCCGTATCGCAGGCGTCGCCTATGCCGTCGAGGTCGAAGTCTTCCTGGCCGGGGTTGAAGGCCGTGGGGCAGTTGTCGGCGTAGTCCGGAGCGCCGTCAAAGTCCTGGTCGGCACAGGAGGCAGCGAGAATGTCATTTGCACTGGAGCAGCCGTTGGGGTTGTTCGTAATGGTAATTGAGCCATTTACCACCCCGTTCCCGGGGTCGGCGTCTACCAGGTGGCTGATCCCGCAGCAATCGGTTAAGGCGCTATTGTTAAGTATCACAAGATCATCGCCAATTGTAAGGATATTGGCAAACCCATTCAGGTTGGCCAGGGTGGCGTTGTCGGCCACCAACATAAAGGCGCCCACCGATGCCACCTGGGCAAATCCGTCTATATTTTCCAGCGCGTCGTTGTTAAAAACCACTATGCCAGACCCAACGGAGCTGACGCCGACAAAGCCATCCACATTGGTCAGCGCGTCGTTGTCGCTCACATCTAGATAGGTGCCCACCGATACCACCTGGGCAAATCCGTCTATATTTTCCAGCGCGTCGTTGTCCAGAACCAGTATGCTAAACCCAACGGAGCTGACGCCGGCGAAGCCGTCCACATCAGCCAGCGCGTCATTGTTGGCCACCGTTATGCTGCCCACCGATACCACCTGGGCAAATCCGTCTACATTTTCCAGCGCCTCGTTGTCACGAACCTGTATGCCGCCCACCGATGCCACCTGGGCGAAGCCGTCTACATTTTCCAGGGCAGCGTTGTTAATAATGATTATGGAGGATAGTGCGGAAGAGATATTGGCCAGGCCATCCACATTGGCCAAAGCAGTTGTGTTCCTGATACTAATACCTCCCCCCACCGATATGATGGAGGCAAGCGCGTCCAGGTTAGTGATAGCTCCCGGAGCGCTTTCGTCAATGTTCAGGCTTCCGGAAACAGCCGTGTAGTTCGCCCCGAAGTCATCCACTTCGGCCTGGGTGGCAAGTGTCTTGCTGCCTGAAAATACCTGGGCAAACACTGCGGAATTGTCACCGAAGGCGCCGGCAATAAAGGCAAAGGCAAAAAGTACATTTTTCATCATGGTGTTTTTTGCCTTTACAGTCGCCTGGCACAGAAAAAGGTTACCGGCCAGGCCTGAAAACTTTCGAAGTTTTGCAAACCTGGCCGGCGCCATAACAATATAGCCACTATACCCTGCCGCGCCAGGCTCAGCTGAGGTAGATGCCGGAGCTCAACTGCTGGCCGCATTGGGGTCGAACACGCTGTTTTGCCGCACCTTCCGGAGCATGGCGTAGCCTTTGGGGCCGTGCATGCCCAGTTCGCTTCGGTTGAAGGGGTAGTAATCGTCCTTTCCGAAGTAGGCCTCGGTAATCTCCGCAAAATACTCCTGGGAATTGTTGGCGGCATAGGCCTTTTGCTCCCTGGTCGCGCTTCCGTCGAAAT
>CAZAXA010000592.1:0-3866 GCA_964488965.1 uncultured Phaeodactylibacter sp.
ACAGGCCGTAGAGGTAGTTGTCGATCATGGCCTTGACCTTGAGCCAGGTGGTGGCGTCGTTGGGCTCGAAGACGGCGAAGGCCGAGGCCTTCTGTACGGATTCCTCGATGGTGATGAACAATCGGCGAACGTTGATGTATCGCCATTCATTGCTGTTGCCATCCAGGGTGCGGGCGCCCCAGACCAGGGTGCCTTTGCCGGTGAAGCTGCGGATGACGTTGATGGATTTGCCGGAAGTGGGGTCGACGTTGAGTGCGTTTTGGAGGTTGTTATCGATGACTACGGAAGGGCCTGTCACGGCGGAAACAGAAACATTTGCAGGTGCTTTCCATACGCCTCGGGTACCGTCAACCTGAGAATAAATCCCTGCCATGGCAGCACTTGGGGGAAGCGTTATCAGTTGGTTTCTCAATTTTGCTTTGATCAGGTTATGAAGGCCGGACAGTTCTTTTTCTACATCTGAACTATTTAGTTCTTTGTTGGTCAGTTTTCCAGGAAAATCCAGGTTTTTTTCAGGAATAGAGTTTTCAATCCAGGTAGCCATATTACCAATAAAGTGAAGAACGAAGCCTTTTTGATCTGTTTTGCTCATGTTATCCCAGAAATCGCTTATATCTTTCAAAGTATTTCCAGTCGCAGGCGTTCCCCCTGGAGTAGCAGCTGTATATGGCATTACTGTTATTTCCAGTTCATTTGCTGCACTGATAGCGATACTGGCTGCCGTAGGGGTGGTAGCGTTGAGATCAATGGTTAGCTTGGCAGTTGCAGTTGGGGTAGTTATCATCGCAGATGGTACGGGATATATGACTTCAATTTTTACACCATTAGCAATGATCAATTCTGTGCTCCCTTTTTCATTGAGAAGAATCTCGTTGATTCGCACACCACTCGCATCATATCCATGTGAATAGGCCGTGTTCAAGTATGGGGTATAGGCGGCCCCATATTTAAGGTTATTCATGGTCATTTTTCGTCGAAACACCGTTCCCGTTTTAAGTTCCTCTTCTATGTCTGCAAGGCTGGGGCTACCGTCTCCCGCATGAATATCTACGAGAGTAAACCTATCCATCAATTTCGCGCATTGTTGCAAGGCATGATCAGCGACCTCATAATACTGATCTGAATTAAGGAATAATGCATCGGGAAAAACAAGCAGGGTAGGCTCGTCAACTTTTTGGATCTTGTCCAGAGCATCTTTAAAATCCTGTTTAGGGTCGCTGGCAGCCGCCCTGCTATTAAAGTCCCCTAATGACACAACATAGCAATTACCGCCTCCATTATCGTAGAAATGGCGAATGCAGTAATATAAATGAAAAAAATCTTCTGAAGTCCTGTCGATATTGGTAACTGCCGACACCCTTGTCCCAGCGTCTGTAGCCACGTCAACATCAAAGGTTGCGGGGTAAAACCCCCCAAAGATGTCGAGGAATTCAACCATGCTCGAAATCCTGATGGGCACATTGCCGGGTACTTTTTTCGTATACCCGATAAAAGCCGGAACGGCCGTAGCCACCTGGGCCACCGATGGCGGCAGGGTGGAGATTTCTTCGACGTAAACGCCGGGGGTGGTGTAAGCTGGCATAAGGTGTTTTGATTATGGAGTAAACGATAATAAGTTTGTGATGTCCAGGCCTTTGGCTACGAGGAGCCCATGGTCCTGAATCCCGGGATTTCGTAATCCGGTAATGATATCCGTAGTTTCAGCGCTATCTTTGATCTTAATATCTGCCAGAGGTTTTTCCTGATATGGGATAGAAACATTGCTACTGATATAGTACATCTTGGTGGTTGCACCAAAGGCGGGGTTCATACGTTCCCACACGAGATGCGCCATCGCATTGGCAGTTCCGGGCCCATTGCTTTTATCCAAAGTGCTGATACTGGCCGCATAGGAGGCGCTATCCACGATCAATTTCAAAGCTGAGGGATGGTTGAGCGCCGGAGCGGTTGCACTTCCGGCCGGGATCAGGTATTGCCATTTGACTTTTTGGGCCCGAAGCTGAAGGGTATAAATCTTCGGATTAATGGTTTTTTTCGCTTCCGGCAGTTCGAGGTCGAGCAGGGCAAGGGCCGTGCCGCCGGTTTGGACGGCCACCGGGTAGCTGGCCTTTAAGGCTACTTTACCAGTGATGGGGCCGCCGGTATACCTCAGGGTTTTTTCGTCAGCAAAGACCCACTCGTTCAAATCGATGGTAAAGGGGCTGTTCGGGTCCACTTTTTCCAGAGTGAGATCGGTATCTAATGTCCTTGCGGCAGGCGGCCATAAAGCGATGTCCTGAGGGTTTTTTTCCAGGCCGAATTGCAGGCTATGGGTTTGAGTAAGAAGCCCAAAACTGTCGGATTTTGAAGCCCCTCCCTCCGCCAGTTCGCCAAACGCTGCAAAACCGGCCGGTTGGAAAGCATCCCCCTTGTTGGTGATGCGAAAAATACTTTTTGCCGGCCTGGGAGGCAGCTCCGTGAAATAGAAAAAATCCGCCGATTGCGGCCGGAGCATCCACTGCAGGCGCAAACCGGCCGGCAACGGGATCAGCAATACGTCTTCCGGCAGGGCCTTAGAGTTGTCTTCCACCACCGGAGCATACACTTCCAGGCCCGCCGGCAGGTATCGCAGCAGTAAGCGGTGATCCCTGATCAAGCGCCGGGTGTCCGCCGTCGGCTCCGCGCGCAGATCCTTGCACAGCCCACTTTCATAATAAGTGTGCCTGATCTCCAGCTTTAATATGGGGGTGTATCTCTGCATTATGGAAAATTGCCGCTGTCCGTTTGAACTTTGGAAATGATCCCCGGCGCCATCACGTCAGGCTGATCCTGGAACACCAGCATCTTTACCCGGTACAGCAGGGAAGGATGATAGGCCGACCGCAGGGCGTTCCACACTTCATTTTGTTCGGAAAAAGGAAGGGTGATGAGTTCCACCTGCAATCGGTCGATCTCCGGGCTCAGCTGTGGGGTGTTATCGTGGTTCAGGATGGGGTGAGTTTGAAAGTACTTTACGATCAGCCCGAGGTAGTACAAGGCATCGGTATAATCGTAAAAATGAGAAACGAAGAGGACGTAGAGGTTGAGGCGGACGTCCGGCCAGATTTTTTCGCGGCTCCCGTTATCGGCCATGCGCGCGAAGCGGTCGGCCGGCCGTAGTTGATTTTCCTTTTCCACGTTGACCAGAATGGGGGTGACCTTATTAAGGTCGAATTTGATAAAATCCTGTTGGCCCTCCTGCTTTAAAAAGCTGATGATGTCTACCGGTGGGTCATTATCATTGGGCGGAGGGGGCGAAGGGGGGGGCGAGACGGGAGAGGGCGGCGGGGGATATGGGCCCTTAGCGTCGTGCAGCGCTCTGGGCGGGACGCTTTTAAAATAGGCGTCGAGTTGCCTGGCCAGTACTTCAAAAACATTAGCAAACATAGGGTTGCAGGTGTTTGTATGCTACTGTTCCGGCATTATGGGAACAGCGCCTGTCAAATCTACCGAATTCAATTTATTCTTCCTAGATGATGCAATATTCGTCCAGAGGTTTGGAAGTTTTGTCCAGATAAAATGTTGTCAGAGCGTTGTACCTTTTCTGAGTGGCGCCCTGGTGGAGGCGGAGTATGCCGATGCGCGGAGCGGGGCCAGAAGGATCAAGGCCTTCCGGAAAATATCCGGCGAGTACCGGGAGTTATGGAGAACCAAGAATGGGACGGATGAGGAACTCCATGCCGCCATGGAGCAAGCGATGCGGGATGGCCGTATCCTGATGCCCAATGTTACCATCCTCAACTATTACGTAAAATTCCGGGCCAGCAATGGCGGCGACTACTTCGTCAGGGGAACCACCGATTCCCGGTCAGGCGCCAGGGTGGAGGATGAGGAGAGCGAACCGGTCC
>CAZAXA010000593.1:0-3850 GCA_964488965.1 uncultured Phaeodactylibacter sp.
CAGGCTGATCAGCAGGCCGATGGTGACGCTGGGCGGGTGGATGGAAAAGAGCATGACCAGGAAGCCGAAGAAGAGGATGACGGTGGTGAGCACGATGGCCTTGCCGGTTTCCAGGAAGGTGATGTGCAGGGATTCTTCGACGTTGAGGCCTTTGTTGCGGGCCAGTTTGTATTTGCTGAGGAAGTGGATGGTATCATCCACAGCGATGCCGAAGATGACGGCGAAGACGATGGATATGCCGGCTTCCAGCTCGATGCCCAGGAAGCCCAGCATGGCGCCGGCCAGCAGCAGAGGGAAGATATTGGGGATCAGGGAGATGAGGAGCATCTTCAGGTTGCGGAATAACAGGGCCATGAGCAGGCTGACGATCAGGATGGCCATGCCGAGGCCCAGGAGGAGGTTGCGGCGCACATATTCGGAGTTCTTGTCGATGATCAGGCCGGTGCCGGTGCGCTTGAATTCCACGATGGAAGTGTCGGTATTGGCGGCGATCCAGCGGTCGATGCGGTAGCCGGCCTCCTCGATGGTATTGGCGCCGATGTCCTGTATGCGGGAGGTGATGCGGGCCTTTTTGCCATCCTTGCTCAGGAGGATGTTGACGCTCAGGGCGGGCGCCTGGGAGGCCAGGCGGCGGTAACTCTCAAAGCGTGCCTTGCTCTCCGGCAGCCGGTAGGCATCGGGATTGTTGTTGTGCATCATCTGGTTGATGCTCTTGTAGATGGCGGTGATGGAGGCCACGGCCTGCACCGGGGGAAGCTGGCGCAGGTAGCCTTCTGCTTTGTCGATTTCCCGGACTACTTCGTAATCATCGGCCCTGTAACCGCCTTTGGCAAAAACGGCGAATTCCATGGGGCGGAAGCCGGCGAGGCGCTCTTCGAAGAACTGAAAATCCTCTGTGATCTTTTCTCCGATGGGCATATTGTTGATGATGCTGTAGTTGGTGGTGATCCTGGAAATGCCCCACAGGCTGAGCAGCAGGGTGGCCAGCCCGGCCATGGCGATGCGTCTGGGATGGTTACGGGCCAGGCGGTAAGTCCATTCCATCGACCTCTCCCAGAAGGCCTGCCCCCGCCCCAGCTTGATGATCTGGTCGGCGCGGAACCAGGAGATGACGGAAGTGGTGAAAAAGATGACCGTCAGGTAAGCGATGACCACCCCGATGGCAGCATTGATGCCGAAATCCCGGATCGGCCCGATGCGGCTGCTGAGCAGGGAGGCAAAGCCGATGGCGGTGGTCAGGGAAGTGAGCAGCGTGGCCAGGCCGATCTCTTTGATGGTGGTGACGATGGCCTTCTCCTGCCGGTACCCTTTGCGCAGCTCGTCCACGTATTTGGACATGATGTGGATGACGTCGGAAGTGCCCACGATGATCATCAGCACCGGATAGAGGGCCGCCATGGCGTTGAGTTCCCTCCCGGTGGCGCCCAGGAAGCCCATGAACAGCAACATGCCCAGGGCGATGGAAAAAAGCGATATGGCGATGCCCCACGGCCGGCGGAAGATGAAGAACATGGCCAGGGTGACCAGTATCCCGGAGACAATGGCGGAAACGAGGATTTCCCGCTTCTGCATGGCCACCAGTTCCTTCTGGAAATAAGGGCGCCCCAGGTAGTGGTATTCTTCGAAGCCGTACTGCTGAACCAGGCTGTCGAGGGCAGCCATCAGCTCTTCTGCCGGGCCGAGTTGTATGTTGTTGACGGTTTTCAGGAAAACGGTCAGGGTAGTGGCGTCTTCAGAGATGAAATTGTAAACGAAACGTTCGTCATTCAGTATGCGGGCCTTGTCCCGCTCGTAGCGCTCCGGCTGATCGATATGGATGGCCGGTACGGTAGTGATGGTAAAAGGCGTTTTGACCGGATAGGAAAATTTGGTCAGGGACTGGCTTTCCGTAATGTGGGGCAGGTTCCTGGCTTTGACGGAAAAGTCGTGGAAGCGCTCCAGGAAATCCCTTTCAAAAACCCCGTCTGCCCTTCGGACAGCGACCAGCAGGAAGTTGTCGTCGGCTTCGAACTCCCGGGTGAAGTCCCGGAAAAATTCCAGGTCTTCGTCGCCTTCCGGGAAGAACTGCTCGAAATCGAAGGAGAATTTCAGCTGGCGTATATTGAAGGCGCTGATGATAGCCAGCATGCCAAAAAGAGCAACGGAAACAGCTCGCAGATTGATGTTCATATCCTTTCGCACAGGTTCATTCGGAAAAGAAAAGAAAAAGCCAACCTCATAACCATTCTTATAAAGAGATGTTTAGCATTTTTGCACAGATATATCCGTATTACGGAAGAAGTATAACAAAACCAAAGGCCTGCCTTTTCCGGAGCCCATGTGTTTAGCGTTTGAAGTTGTAGAAATTGCTGGAGCGCGGGCCTCCAGGCCCGCGTTGAAAATTTTTCTAAACGTGGTTTCTTTACGCGGGCCTGGAGGCCCGCGCTCCAAATAGCGCTAAACACATACCTGGAGCGCTCCGGCGAAAGGAGGCGGGCTATCGAATTATGAATACAGACCTTGTCCTTCCCGAAGAGATGGGCCCCTTCCGGGAACAGATTCTTCAGACGCTGCGCCCCTTCATCGAGCTGCTGCCTCAGGAAAGAGGAGAGGCCTTGCCCTGGCAGAGCAAGATCGGCGGCCTGCCCTATTTTCCCGGCGCCATGGAATATCCCGTCACCCCTGAGGGGCAGCCGCTGTGGCTCCTGGCACAGGTCAATTTTGAAGAAATGCCCTCGCTGCCGCCCTTCCCTGAACGGGGGCTTTTGCAGTTTTTCATTTCCGATGACGGCATGTACGGCCTCAACCTGGAAGACCCTTTCGACCAGAGCCGGTTCAGGGTGGTCTACCACCCCGTCATATTAAAAGAAGAAAGCTGCCTGCTGGATGACTTCAGCTTTCTGGGCCAGCCCCGCTTCCTGCCCATAGAAGCATGGGCCTCCTATCCGCTGGAATTCAGGTACGGCGAAGAAGTCGTCTCTCCGTCCGACTACCGGTTCGAGCAGCTTCTGGGGAAGCAGTTTTTCGAAAATTTCGGGGAGGAGCAGTGGGAAACCCGGAACCGCTACGGCCAGGCAGCCATCCGCACAAAGCACAAGATAGGGGGGTATGCTTTCTTTTGCCAGGAAGACCCCCGCAACCTGGAAGAACCCATGGAGCTGCTCTTTCAGTTAGGCTCCGGCGAGGCCTTCAACTGTATGTGGGGAGATATGGGCGTGGCCAATTTCTTCATCTGCCGGGATGGCCTGAAAAGGGCGGATTTTTCCAGGGTGATGTACAACTGGGATTGTTATTAGAAATAGAAGGCCACTCCAAACCGCAGCCCGAACCGCCTTGCCTGCGGGTTGTCCAGATAACTGAGCCGCCAGGATAATTCCACCTGGAATACCTTCAGGATGTTCTCGATGCCTACGCTGGCCTCCATGTAGGGCCGCTTGTTGGGCGTCCGGAAACCGGCGTAGGTGTCCGCTTCGGTGGGAACGAAGGTATTGAGGCGGTTGGCGTCCCGGTTCCTGTCGGATATAGTGCCCATCACGGCTTTGAAAGTGGCATAGGAGCGGAAGTTGAGCTTGCGGAGCAGAGGTATCTTGTTGAGCAGGAAACCGTCGAAGTGGTGCTCGAGGAACAGGCTTGCGTAGGCGTCGCTGGCAAACTCGTAGCGGGTCATCATGTTGAAGATGTCCCTGCCGGTGAAATAGCCTTCGTTGCCGGGGTGCACCTCCAGCAGGAGAAAAGGAAGAGTGCCAAAAACCTTGCCGGCATTGAAGCGGTACGACATCCAGCCAAAGGGGTTGAGATAGAAATAGTGGCGGTAGCTGAGCGACAACTTGTGGTAGCTGTAATCGCTGCCCAGCACTCCATTGACGCCAAG
>CAZAXA010000594.1:0-3845 GCA_964488965.1 uncultured Phaeodactylibacter sp.
CCAGACGCTCAACATCTTCAGCCAGATCGGCATCATCATGCTGATCGGGCTGGTGGCCAAGAACGGCATCCTGATCGTAGAATTTGCTAACCAGCGCAAGGAACAGGGATTGGAACGCCTGGATGCCATCAAAGATGCCGCCGCCGCCCGTTTCCGCCCCATCCTGATGACCAGCCTGTCCACCATCCTGGGCGTTTTGCCCATCGCGCTGGCACTGGGCGCGGGCTCGGAAAGCCGGGTGTCGATGGGTATTGCCGTCATCGGGGGGCTGCTCTTTGCCACCCTGCTGACCTTATTCGTCATCCCGTCGATCTATTCTTATCTCTCCAGCAGGGAAGGCAAACGGAATGTGGTGACGGATGAGAAAGTGCGGGAAGTGCTGAGGGCGCCGGTGGAGGGGTAAACGTGTTAATGTGTTAATGTGCATTTGTTATTTTCCCAACACGCTAAGCTACTTTAAAAAACATCCATGCCTGAAGATAAAAGATTATTCCTCCTGGACGGCCACGCCCTCATGTACCGGGCGCACTTCGCCTTCATCGGCCGGCCCCTCATCAACTCCAAAGGGGTGAACACCTCGGCGGCCATGGGTTTCACCCGTACACTGTGGGACTTGATGCACTCCGAGAACCCCACGCATATAGCCGTTGCCTTCGACCTCTCGACGCCCACCTTCCGGCACGAAATGTATAAGGAATACAAAGCGAACCGGGAAGATCAGCCCGAGGATATCACCGTGGCCATGCCCTTCATCGAGGCCATCATCAAGGCTTTCAAAATACCGGTAGTCACCGCTGACGGTTATGAAGCCGATGATGTTATCGGCACCCTGGCCAGGCAGGCGGCAGCGGAGGGCTATACCGTCTATATGGTCACCCCGGATAAGGACTTCGGGCAACTGGTCACCGATAAAATCCTCCTCTACAAGCCCTCCCGCCAGGGCAATGAGGTAGAGATCATGGGAGTGCCGGAAATACTGGAAAAGTGGGGGATAAAACGGGTAGAACAGGTCATCGATATGCTGGGGTTGCAGGGCGATAGCGTTGATAATATACCGGGCATACCGGGCATCGGCCCCAAGACGGCGGCCAAACTGCTGGAAGATTACGATTCGGTGGAAGGCCTGATCAGCCATGCCGACGAACTGAAGGGTAAGCAACAGGAGCGCGTCAGGGAATTCAGCGAACAGGCCCTGCTCTCCAAGCAACTGGCCACCATAAATACCGAAGTTCCAATACAATTCGATGCCCGGCAATTCCTACTGGAAGAACCCGACCGGGAAAAGCTGGCCGAAATCTTCCGGGAACTGGAATTCCGCACACTGGCCAAACAAATCCTGGGAGAAGGAGAAGCGGAAAAGCCCCGGCAGGCGCAGGCTGGCGCCCAGGGCAACCTCTTCGAACAGGACGAGGCTGCCAAACCCCAAATACCGCCTCCCCCCGCCCACTCTGTAGCGGATAAAAATATCGCCAACACCAACCACGAATACCACCTGGTAGATACTGCCGAAAAACGGGCCGCATTGATCAGGCTGTTGTCAGAACAAAAGAGCTTCTGCTTTGACACGGAAACGACCCATATAGAACCTACCCAGGCCGAACTGGTAGGTATGTCTTTCGCCGTTAAGCCGAAAGAGGCTTATTACATTCCCGTTCCGTCCGAAAAGGAGGCGGCACAACTAATCGTCGACGAGTTCAAACCCTTGTTTGAAAACGAGAAGGCCGAAAAAATCGGGCAGAATATTAAATACGACGCTATAGTGCTCAAATACTACGGCGTAGAACTGAAAGGCCACCTCTTCGACACCATGATCGCCCACTACCTGCTGGAGCCGGAACTTCGCCACAACATGGATTACCTGTCGGAAACCTACCTGAAGTACCAGCCGGTTTCCATTGAGAACCTCATCGGCAAAAAGGGTAACGCCCAGTTGACAATGCGCGATGTAGAGGTGGAAAAAGTAAAAGAATATGCCGCCGAAGACGCCGATATCACCCTGCAGCTCAAGCAGTATCTGGCGCCCCGCCTGAAAGAAGAGGGTTTCCAGAAACTGTATGACGACATCGAAGCCCCGCTGGTACTGGCCCTGGTTGACCTGGAGTACGAAGGTGTCAAGGTGGATACGGATTTTCTGAACGAATACTCCAAAGAGCTGGACAAAGAGGTGCTGGAACTGGAAGAAGAAATCCGCAAACAGGCGGGTATGGATTTTAACATCGCCTCCCCCAAACAAGTTGGCGAGGTGCTGTTCGAAAAGATGGGCCTGTCTTACCGCTGGAAGAAAACCAAGTCTGGCCAGTACAGCACCAATGAGGAAAAGCTGGCCGAACTGCACAAAGAGCATCCCATCGTGGAGAGTATCCTCAAACACAGGGGCCTTACCAAGTTGAAATCTACCTATGTGGACGCCCTGCCCAAGATGGTCAACCCCCGTACCGGGCGCATCCACAGCTCTTTCAATCAGGCGCTTGCCGCCACCGGGCGCCTTAGTTCCAACAACCCCAACCTGCAGAACATACCGGTCCGGACGCCGGAAGGCGCTCGCGTTCGCGAGGCATTTATTCCCCGGGACAAAGATCACATCCTGCTGGCCGCCGACTATTCCCAGATCGAGCTGCGCCTCATTGCCGAGATCAGCGGCGACGAGGCCATGCTGGAGGCCTTTCAGTCCGGAAAAGACATCCACCGCGCTACCGCTTCCCGCGTTTTCGACGTGCCCTACGAAGAGGTCACCAAAGAACAGCGCTACCGCGCCAAGACGGTCAACTTCTCCCTTATTTACGGCGCCGGCGCCCACAACCTCTCCCAGCAGCTGGACATTAAGCGCACCGAAGCCAAGGAGCTGATCGACCAGTACTTCCGCCGCTATCCCGGCCTGAAGGCCCACATGGACAGGGCCGTCGAAGAGGCTCGCAAGAAGGGTTATGTCAAGACCCTGATGGGGCGCCGCCGCTACCTGCGCGATATCGATTCCCGCAACTCCGTCGTGCGCGGCCATGCCGAGCGCAACGCCATCAACACCCCTATTCAGGGCTCTGCCGCAGATATGATCAAGATCGCCATGGTCAACATCCATCGGGAATTCAAAAAGCAGGGGTTCCTGTCCAAAATGATCCTGCAGGTACACGATGAACTGGTCTTTGATGTCCTGAAGGAAGAACTGGAAGCGGTCAAACCCATCATTGAAGATAAGATGAAACATACTATACCCGGGCTTAAGGTGCCGATCGTGGTGGAGATGGGGTTGGGAGAGAACTGGCTGGAGGCGCATTAGTGCGCTGGTAACAGGACGTTTTGATGCTTATTTGTGTAAAAGCGGATAAGTGTAAAGGTGTAAATGAACGGGAGCCTCCGTTCATTTACACTTTTACACTTTTACACCTTTACACCTTTACACGCCCCGGCAAATATCCAGTAGTATAACATGGGCCGATAGCTTCTCCTGAGAAAGGATCAAAAAAAGGGCGAGGAAAACAACCCCGGCATGGCGTTGTCGTTTTTCGGCAGGCAAAAAGGCCTGTGGGTTGCCCTCGCCCCTGTTCACGGATGATGCTAACCATATACCGGCGGCGCCGGCCTGGCCTCGGATCATCCCTTATTTATATAAAAATGACTAGCTCCATAATGACCAGTGGACGCGAGGAAAAGCTTAGCGTGCTGAAGATTTGATAGCCAGAATGCGTTCTACCTCCACTTCAACCTCTTCCAGCAGGTCGTAGTCCACTTCTCCGACAATGGTCAGTTCGGTTTTTTCATCAAAGGGTTTGGCAGGGAGTTCATCCTCGTCTATTTCCACCCAGACTCTGCCACTTGAATCTTCAAACCAGTAGGTATCCTCGTTGATC
>CAZAXA010000595.1:0-3830 GCA_964488965.1 uncultured Phaeodactylibacter sp.
AAGGATTGAACCAGACGGGCCAAGCCTGGAACGAGTTACTGGCCAACTACGACGCCTTTGCCGAACTCGGTTTCCTTCATCGCTATGACCTGACGAGCATACAAAACATTGACATCAGAAAATACCGCCACCAGCTGCAGATGGAGGCCACTTTCAGCCATGAAGCCATAAAATTGATGCACGCTATCGGCGCAGAAGAAAAAAACCACTACGTTTTGCCTACTTATTTAGACAACCGGGCCGTAATGCTGATCAAAGGAGAATTAACTCTTTCTGATGAAAATGTAAATGAATTTACCGGTAAATCCCTTGGTTCCCTCAACTTGTCGCCCTTCATTGTCGACCTGAATGCTTTCGATAAAGATTCTGATATTTCCAACCTGTTTTCTTTCCACCAGGCCGGCCCGGGGAAGGAATATTACCAGTACAAGAAAGTTTCCAAACCGGATAATCCTGATGATTATGAGGAGGTATGGGAGGAGGGGCCATTGAAGATCGTGTACCGCCAACTCGATGCATTCAGGCAAATAATCCTGGAAGAATAACCACATCCCGACATGCCCGGCCTCAGCTCACCCATACACAGCCCTTTCAAATTCCTTGACCCCTACAGGCGGGAAGACGGCGCCATTTTCTTTGGGCGCCGGGAAGAGGTGGAGACCCTGTACCAGTATGTCAATAAGAACCGCCTCGTCCTGGTTTACGGCCAATCCGGCACGGGCAAGACCAGCGTCGTGCAATGCGGGCTGGCCAACCGTTTCGAAGCAACCGAGTGGATGCCCTTCTTCATCCGGAGGGGCGACGATATCAACGCTTCCTTCTACCACACCCTTTCCCAATCCGGCGCCTTGAAGGATAGAGAAGTGAACGCCCACAACCTGCACGCCGCCCTGGAGGAATTGAACAATTATTACCTGCGCCGGGTGTATCTCATATTCGACCAGTTCGAGGAGTTGCTGATCCTGGGCGGCGCCGAAGAACAGCGCGCATTTGTAAAATCCGTCCAGGAGATCATGCAGCCCGGCCAGAAGTATGCCTGCAGCCTGCTCTTCATCCTGCGGGAAGAGTATTTTGCCTGGCTCGACCCTTTTGAAAAGGAAATCCCTGGCTTTTCCAACCGCCGCCTGCGCATCGAACCCATGCGGCCGAAGCGCCTGGAAGAGGTGGTCATTCATTCCTGCAAGGCTTTCAATATCACCCTGGAAAGCCCGTTGGAGAATGCTCAGCAGGCCATCGGGAACCTGCGCGGCAAGGGAGGGGTTTCATTGCCTTATTTACAGGTTTATCTCGACTGGTTATGGCGGGAAAGCTTTGCCCGCTCCTATCCTGACGGATGGAAAGAGGAAAAGGGCCTCTCCTACCCTGCCCTTACCTTCAGCGCCGAAGAGATCGAAAAAACAGGCGGCATCCGCAATGTGCTGGACCACTTTGTGGAGGAACGCTGCCAGGCCATCCAACAGGAATTGGAACGAGCTTTTCCGGGCACCCCGCCCAATGTGGTGAGGCTTGTACTGGATGCGTTCGTCACCGAAGAAGGCACGAAGCGCCCCATCGCCTACCGCCGCAAGGTAGAAACGCTGGCCCCTGAAGAGCGTACGCTGGCCCGTTTCCCGGATATCTCTCCGGAACTGCTGAACTTTTGCCTGGCCAGCCTGGAGCAGAGCCGCCTGCTCCGCACCGAAGAAGACGTCATCGAACTGGCTCACGACAGCCTGGCGCTGATCATCGACCAGCAACGCAGCGAGGAACAACGCCAGCTGAATGCGCTGCGGCGGCGGCTGGACAACCTGTTCCTGGAGTACGAAAATTCGGGGGCCCTACTGAACCAGCAACAACTGGAGAAATTCGAAGACAACCTCGGCCGGTTAGCTCCCGATGAACAGAAAATGGCATTCATCGAAAAAAGCCGCCAGGCCATACAGGCGGAGGCCAGAAGGCTGGAAGAACAGGCGGAAGAAGAGCGCAAACTGCGCAAAAAGGCGGAAGAAAGCCTTAAATTGGCCGAAGAGGCCCTCAGTAAGCTCAACGCCTTTTTCTTTGAACAGGCCGATGGCCTGATCCACAGGCTGGAACACAAGGCTGCCCTGGAAAAACTGGTGCAGTTTGAGGCCGAACTGAAAAACTATCATACCGTCGATATCGGTTCGACCATTGCCAGCCTTATACCCCGCTTACTGGAACTGGCTTACTTTTATAATGAAGCGATGCAGGCTAAAAAGGCCATCGGGGCCATCGAATTGGCCGCCGGGCTCGGGAAAAAGCCATTATTGCCCGGGGAGTTCGACCCATCGGCCTCCGATACCTACAAAATATTGAGGCAGGCGCTGCGGGAGAAAAGCGGCAGAGAGTTATGGGAAGCCCTGGAAAAGCGCTACTACCCCGAAATGATATTCATCAGGGGGGGGGCCTTCATCATGGGAAATGATAATATAACCGGCGCCTCTCCTGCCCACGAGGTGGCGCTGGACGATTTTTACCTGGCTTCTACGCCTACGACCTTCTGGCAGTTCGGCCTTTTTTGTGAAAGCACCGGCCGCGACATATACCGCTATGCTCCTTCCTGGGGACTGAACGGCGATAACCCGGCGGTTTTGACCAACTGGTTCGACGCCATGAAATACGCCAACTGGCTCAATGAAAGGCAGGGGTTCCGCACATTCCTGGCTGTCAGCGAAGGAGAGTCCTCCGCCGGCGAGCCCGACCTTTCTGCCAATGGGTACCGCCTGCCTTCCGAAGCTGAATGGGAATACGCCGCCAGGGGCGGGAGTTATCATACGCCCGGAAGGTTTAGCGGCGGAGACCTGCTCCGGGAAGTGGGCTGGTATATGGAAAACGCTCCAAAACGGACCCAACCCGTAGCCCGCCTGAAAAGCAATGCCCTGGGCTTGTACGACATGAGCGGCAATGTCTGGGAATGGTGCATCGACATCTACAGCAAAGCATACTACGGCGACAGCCCGCCGAAGAACCCCATGGGGCCTTCGCCCGGGCAGGCGGAAACTTCCCACCGGGTAAAACGGGGAGGCGCCTGGACGTCTTTCTACGAATCCTGCCAGGCCACCTACCGCAGCTATGATATCCCCCGGCGCCCCGCTCCCCTCTCTGACCAGGGGTTCCGGCTGGCAAGGCCGGCAAGATAGCGTACTGCCAGACACAAAAACAGCGCTTTATTTCTTCCCGAAATTTGGAGCGCGCCAAATAAAATTCGTATTTTAACAGCATTACGCATTCGAGCGATCCATAAAGAGCAAAAGGCTGCCATATGAAAACGAGAAATCCACCTATTCGCCTCGCCGGCGCCAAAGCCGTGAAGGTGCTTTCCAATGGCTCCTTCCTTGAAGGTTCCATCAAAAATCTGGTCGAAGGGCATGAAAGCTTCGTTTTTCTCGAATTCAACGCCCTGGAAACCCCAGAACCCGGGATTACGCCCTTTCATGCCTTTACCCGGAAAATTGCCGGCGGCCTGGACAAGCACAAGCCCCCGGAAAAAATCCTGTGGTGGCTGAATGTGCCCTTGCGGATTGCAGTCAGCCTGGCTTTACTCGGCCTGGCCCTGCTGACTTATGTTCCCGAGGTTTCCAGCCTCCTGCGCGCCGGCGACTCTCCCGGCTTTCTCCCTGTAGGTATCCGGATATTATTATGGGTGCTCTTCCTCGTAGTTTTCCTCAGTCTTGTATTTGGTTTTCTCCGGAGGAAAATTCCGGAGTTTGACGATTCTTCATTGAGCAAAAAAGTATCGAAAACCTGCAGCAACCAGCTCGGCCGCCTCTTTAAAGAAGAGGGCGCCACCCCGGCGGCAGTGGCCTCCCTCTTCGAAAAATACCTGCTGG
>CAZAXA010000596.1:0-3809 GCA_964488965.1 uncultured Phaeodactylibacter sp.
ATGCCCAGGGAAACCAGTATCCGGGAAGGGTTGTTGTCAAAATTAAACCGCTGCCCGTAGAAGGTGATGTGGTCTCCGAATTTGGAGAAGTTGCCCTCGTAGCGGACGTCGAGCATGAGGTTCCAGATGTCAATCCCCAGGCCGCCTATCCAGGCGAAGGTAGCCTGTTCAAATTTTTGTTCGTAGCCGTCGAAATCGAACAATTCCGAACTGCTGTCGATGAATATATGGGCTTCCGGCCCGGCATAGATACGGAAGGGGCGGGCCTTCAGGCCGAAGAGGAGGGGAATATCCACGTACTGGTACTTTTCCGTCCTGATGGTCGTGATCACGTCGGAACCGCTCAGGTCGTCCACCCGGTAATCTACGCGGTTGGAATTGAATAAAATTTCAGGCTGCAGCAGAAAGGCGCCCAGTTGGGCCTGGATCACTGCTCCGGCATGGATGCCGAAGCGAGCTTCTTCCAGGCCGAGCTTAAGAAAATCGCCGCCACCCTGGCCGGGCACCTCCACCTCATTGCTCTTCAACTGAGTGGTGCTCAGGCCGAGCTTTAAGCCGAATTTCAGCTGAGCATATATAGAAAAAGTGGCGGTAGTCAGTAAAATCAGAAGTATGGCCTTTTTCATAGCGCAAAGTTTTTGGCAGACACCATCACAAATATGCAGGATTTTACGCTGAAAAGGGTATAATTGTTTTTTTCAAAACCATTTAAAGGCAGTATGGACGTAAAACACACGGCCTTTGCCGGAAGTTATCCTTCAGAATCCCAATGCCCGGCAGACGGGAAGCCGGAATACGCCTTTATCGGGAGGTCTAATGTGGGAAAATCTTCGCTGATCAACTTACTGGCCGGCAGGAAGAATATTGCCCATATTTCGAGGACGCCGGGGAAGACCCAGCTGATCAACTATTTCCTGGTCAATGGAGAATGGTACCTGGTCGACCTGCCCGGATACGGCTATGCCCGCATCTCTAAACGAAAACGCCAGGAATGGCGGCGTATGATCGAGGGTTATCTGCAAAAACGGTTTACCTTGCAATGTGCTTTTTTATTGGTGGATGCCAATGTCCCTCCGCAGCAACTGGATATCGGCTTCATCAACTGGCTGGGGGAAGCCCGCATCCCCTTTGTCATCGTTTATACCAAAACAGACCGCTTGAAACCCGAAGAGCTTGAAACCAATATCGGCCTGATCCGAAAGGCCCTGCTCGAACATTGGAATGAACTGCCCAGGCAATTCATAACTTCTTCCGCCGGAGGGCAGGGTAAGGAAGACATCCTGCAATTTATCCGTGAGGTGAACGAGCAATTTTTTAATGCACAGTAGTTATGAAGGAGAAACCCATAGTGTACAATCACGTCTTTCCCGACATAGAAGACTGGCCGATCTACAAACTGAGCGAAGACCGGCGAAACTTCATCCAGGAGATCGACGAATTTACCCTGGAGCGCTTCATGCGCAAGCCTTCCGGCCAATTGACGGACATCATAGCCAAAACCATCTACCAGGAGCGCATCCGCATGAAGGAAGAGCCCTGGAAAGTGGATCCCCCTAACGAGCGGCAGTTTTGGCGCCGCATCCGCCAGAAACTGGTAGGGCAGTCGCTGGACCGCAGCGAGGAGGAGGCCAGAAAGACCAACGAGGAAATCCTGCGCCAGGTTATCCACCGCTACTCGGAGGAGATCGTGGGTACATTTCGCGTCCGTACCTTTCTTTTCGCCCGGCGCTTTCTGACCCTTTTCTTTACCCGCCTGCTCAATACGGCGGCCAGCCGCAACTGGCGGCGCATCATGGGGTCGAAATACCGCCTGGCCGACCGCCTGCTGGTCAAAGGCCAGCTCGAAGAGGTGCGCAGCCTGATCCGCAAAGGCACCGTTATCATCGTGCCTACTCATTTCAGCAACCTGGACTCCATCCTCATCGGCTATGCCATAGATGCTTTCGTGGGCCTGCCGTCCTTCTCCTACGGCGCCGGCCTCAACCTTTACAATACCGGCTATACGGCCTATTTCATGAACCGCCTGGGCGCCTACCGGGTAGACCGCAGAAAGAAAAACCCCATCTATCTGGAAACGCTCAAGGCCATGTCCAACCTGTCGATCCAGCGGGGCGTCAACAGCCTGTTCTTTCCGGGAGGCACCCGCTCGCGCTCCGGGGCCCTGGAAACCAGGCTCAAACTGGGCCTGATGAGCACCATACTGGAAGCCCAGCGGGCCCTTTTCCAGAAAGGTGAGGACACCAAAATCTTCGTGGTTCCGCTTATCCTGAGTTACCACTTCGTGCTGGAAGCCCAGTTCCTGATCGAACAGCACCTCAAGCAGATCGGTAAGGAAAGGTATATCAAATCGAGGGATGACTTCTACAGCATCCGCCGCCAGCTGCGTTTTGCCTGGCAGTTCTTCTCGGAGAGCAATGATATCACCCTCTCCTTCGGGCAGCCCCTGGATGTATTGGGCAACCCTGTGGATAAGGACGGCCACAGCTATGACCGGCATGGCAAACGCCTGCACCTGAAGGAGTATTTTATGTCGGAAGGCGCCATAACGGAAGACCTGCAGCGGGAGTCCGAATATACCAAAATGCTGGGCGCACGGATCGTCGAACGTTATTTCAAGGACAATATCGTCCTGACCAGCCACCTGGTGGCCTTCGCCGCTTTCGAGATTCTCAAAAAACAGAACAACCGGCTGGACCTCTATGGCCTGCTGCGCCTGCCTCCGGATGATTTCGTCTTCACTATGGAGATGATGCGGGATGTCGTCGGCCAGCTTCAGGCAAAACTGATCGAGATGGAGAAAGAGGGCAATATCAGGCTCTCGGAACAAATCCTGTGGGATGTCAACCAACTGATCAGGGATGGCGTGAACCGGATCGGCACCTACCACGTGGATAAACCTCTGCGGTTTAACAAAGATGGAGAAGTCGTCAGTGAAAGCTTCAAACTGTTGTATTTCTATCACAACCGCCTGGAAAATTACAGGCTGGAGAAAGTGATCAGATGGAAAAAACACACCGTGGAAATGGTATGACCAATGAGCGATGCAGCAGGAGCAGGCCGCCGTATTGAAACAAAAGACGCGTAACCGAAGTTAAGTTTTACTGGTAAGCTTAAATAACCGAAGATTGAACTTCATCGTACTTGACCTGGAAGCAACCTGCTGGGAAGGGCGCCCTCCCTCCAAAGTGCAGGAGATCATAGAGATCGGCGCCCTCCGCCTGAACCGCTATGGCGAAGTGACCGGTACGTTCAATAAATTCGTAAGGCCCATACTCAACCCCAGGCTTTCTCATTTCTGCCGGGAGCTGACTTCCATCGGGCAGGAATATATCGACCGGGCCGATGAGTTCCCGGAAGTGATCGAACATTTTCAGGACTGGGCGGAAATTTTCGACGAGGAATACCTGCTCTGCTCCTGGGGCAATTTCGACAAAAAAATGCTCATCCAGGATTCCAAACTGCACGGCCTGGAATACGACTGGATCGAAGATTACCACATCAACCTCAAAGGGCAGTATCAGGATATCAAGCGCCTGCAGCGGCCACGGGGGCTCAAAAGAGCGGTTACTACCGAAGGATTCGAATTTACAGGCACCCACCACCGGGGCATCGACGATGCCGAGAACCTGGCCAAGGTCTTTGCCAAATACCTGGATGAGTGGCGGTATTAAGGTATTCGTTATTCGAATCCGTCGCTATGGATACACGGATTACACAATCACATCTCCCCGCTCCTCACGATCAGCAATTCCCGGTACCGGTTAAATACCGAAGATTTGGAAACGAAGCCCATGTACCTCCCCTGGTCC